>JAJRRI010000166.1 GCA_024279685.1 Verrucomicrobiota bacterium
TCCCATTTCCGCATACATCTGTTTAAGGGCTTTTCTGGGCCACTCTTTGCTACTCCAGTCAACCGCTCGAACCATCTGTTCCGAGTGAAGATAAAATGGATCGTCGGAGGCCGGAGGGACAAGCTGCCAAAATTGTTTTTGCGTATCTCGCACAATTTTTTCGAGTTGCTCCACCGACGCAATCGCTTCCGGAGTCGATTTTTCAGCCCCCTTGCCATCGACAGAAATTACCGCATGTACCCCAGTAGCAGCCATGATGCTACCTATCAATAAACTTAAATATTTCATCTTCCCCCTCCTTCATATATCTCAAAAAGAATACAAATTTGAATGAATGCAATTTAACTTTTTCTACATGTAAAACAACATAAAAATCTAATTGATAACATTTGTAAATATAGTAATCTATAAATTCGATTCTCCTCCGGATTACTTTGACCTACTTTGTAATCATGAGTGTGGGAAAGAAAACGGAAATGATTGGCTTCAGACAAACCCCATCGGAAAAGGCAATTTTGATCAAAATCGCGTCCGAAATGGAAACCACTCCCGGTAGTCTGGCCTCTTCCATTATTTCAAGATTCCTGAAAGCAAAGCTTGAACACGGTAACCGTCTGATCTGGCCTCCTGAATTTAGTCATTTCTCCGCCAGCACTAAGATTTCCCAGGAAGAAATCGACGCCCCCTCAAAACCCGAAAAGTAGAGCGGGTAGATTCCAGATACCCTATTCCAAACGCAAAAAGCCCCGCTTGCAGGCGGGGCTTGCGGGTGTTCTATCGGGAGCGCGGGGGGCGGCTTCCACCCCCGGAGCGGCGTTGCCCTCCGCCACCGTGCGGACGGCGACCTCCGCCGCCTCCATGCGGCCCATCACGGCGTGGCGGGCGGCGCTTGCGCGGCGGTGCGGGCGGAAGTTCTTCGAGCAACTCTTCCGGAGCCATCGTGCATTTGAGTTCCATCCCCAATAGCTTCTCGATGGCGGGGAGCTCGAACGATTCCATCTCGCAGGCAAACGTGATCGACTTGCCGGTGGCTCCGGCGCGGCCGGTCCGGCCAATGCGGTGGATATAGTCGTCTGGGTTTTCAGGGATGTTAAAGTTGACCACGTGGCTGACCCCATCCACATGAATTCCTCGACCCGCTACATCGGTGGCAACAAGTACCTTCACCTTGCCTGATTTAAAATCTTCGAGAATGCGCATGCGCTTTTTCTGGGTGACGGCGCCGGAGAGCATTTCGCAATGGATGCTGTAACGCTCAAGCTCATCGGACAGTCGCTCGGTCTGGTCGCGGCGGTTGGCGAAGATGATGATCCGGTCGGGATTGTCGTTGTTGATGATGTTATAGAGGAGCGGAAACTTTTCCTTGTCAGTCACAATGAAAACCTTCTGGTCGACGGTATCGACGGCCACTTGGTCCGGTTCGATATCAATGCGCTCAGGATCGGTCATCCATGCAGCGGCCAGCCGCATGACGTCGTTGGAGAGGGTTGCGGAGAAAAGTACGGTCTGACGTTTTTCCTTGGCCGGGGTTTTATAGATGATGCGGCGCACGTCGGGAATGAATCCCATATCGAGCATACGGTCGGCTTCATCAATCACCATGATTTCGGTGAAGCCCAGATTAACTACGCCCTCCTGGGAAAAGTCGAGTAGGCGGCCGGGTGTTGCGACGACAATATCCACTACGTCATCGAGCTCACGTTCCTGCTTATTGTAATCCATGCCGCCGTACAACACCACCGTGCGCAGGCCGGTGAATTTATTCAAGCCCTCAGAGTCCTGTCCAATTTGCATGGCCAACTCACGGGTCGGCGCAATGATGAGCGCGCGCGGGCTGCCGGCCCCTTGCTTCTCGAGGGGCTTGCTGAGGCAATGATTGATGATCGAGATAAGGAACGCGGCGGTCTTGCCGGTTCCGGTCTGTGCACGGCCCGCCATGTCCTTACCCTTGAGCGTCCCGGGTAAAATTTCACCCTGGATCGGCGTGGCATGTTGCCAGCCCAGCGCATGAATGCTCCGCATCAAACGAGGATGCAGGCCGAGATCGTGAAAACGAGTTTTACCCTCCTCCGGCTCCACCGCAAACTCAGTGGCATCCCACGGAGTCTCTTCGGCGCGAGGCTGCGGCTCCTTTTTCGGAAGGGGCTTAAACTGATTTTCCGGGCGCGGTTCGCGTTCCGGGCGCGGCTTGCGCTTGCGGGGTTCGCGCGGCTTATCGGAACGGGTACGCTCTCCCTTGCGCTTGCGCAGGCGACGTTCATAGGCCAGACGACGATCTTCCTCTTCTGGACGGAACTCTTTCATCCGTGCCTGTTCGGCCTCGGTCAAAACCAGGGGGGTATTCGCCTGGTTTTTCTTTGGCCGCTGGCTTTGCCCGCCCTGCTCTGGCCGGCGGTCTTGAGGCTTAGACGCTGCCTTTTTCTTTTTCGTTCCACTCCCGCTCGGCGACCACTCTTCCCGCTGAGGTTTGCGGCGCGACTTATTTTTAAACGAGGCGGTTGGCTTCTGTTGTTTCGGGGCTTCTTGCTTCTTCGGCTCCGCTTGCTTACCGAAAACGGCGGCTATTTTCTTAATGATGCTCAATGTTTCTTCCTTTCGCATCCGAAAGGAATGGAAGAATGGATTTGTGGATGTCTTCTTGCTAAAAAATCGGTCGGTCTAGTGTGTTAAATTGATCGTATTCCAAAAAAATCCATTCTTCCATCATCGTTCGGATGATGCGTTTAGTATTTGTTGTATCCAGTCGCAGGCCATGCCTTGTGCATTTCCAGCGTTGACGTACTCGTCGAACGCAGCCTGCGTTGTGAGTTCTCCCACGGGACCGTATAAAACGGCCATGGGAACGGGCTCGGAGGTGTGCCCTTTAAGGGCCACCGGTGTACGATGGTCGGTGCACAATAGCAGCGTATAGGGCTCGCCCGCGTCTTCCAACTGTTGGAAAACCGGCGCGACTACCCGTGAATCGAAGAGCTCGATCGCCTGCGTCTTTTTCTGTGCATCACCCATATGCCCGCATTCATCCGGAGCTTCGATGTGGATGAAGATAAAATCTTCTTCTTCCAAAATCGCGAGTCCGGCATCTACTTTGCCCTGGTAATTTGTATCCAGGAATCCGGTCGCACCCTCAACATCAGGCGCTTGTAAACCGGCCAACTTAGCCAATCCCTTCAGCAGGTCAACCGCGGAGATCACTCCGCCGCCCAACCCATAAAGCGATTGATAACTTTCCAGCTGCATGGCCTTGCCTTGCCCCCACAGCCAGATTTGCGTTGCGGGCTTTTTTCCTTCCGCAATACGCTTTTGGTTTACGGGATGATCCGCAAACACCTCTTTTGAATATTCCATCAGCTCGCGGATCTCCGCTTGCCGATCTCCCGCTGGTAGATGATCCGCCACCGCTTTATCGGCAAACTCGTGCGGCGGAATGCAGGCCGATTTTGTCGGCCCGCCGTCCCAAATCAGAAGATGGCGATACTGCACTCCGGGATGGAAGGTCAGCCCTTCACAGCCCAGTTTTTCCTGAAGCGAGCGCACCAGCGCCCGCCCCTCTTCCGTGGTGATGTGCCCGGCGGAATAGTCGTCCATCGTTCCATCAACCACCGTCACTAGATTACAGCGAAAAGCCACATCTGAGGCCGCCATCGGGAGTTCTGCTCCCGCGGCTTCAATCGGCGCACGGCCGGTATAGTTGAGCGCTGCATCGTAGCCAAGCAATGCCATATTGGCTACATCTGACCCGGGCGGCATGCCGTCCGGAACCGTCTGCACCATACGTACTTCACCGGCCGCCGCGATCTTCCGAATCATCGGAATATTCGCCGCCTGCAATGGGGTTTTGTTCCCCAACGATTCAACGGGGTAGTCGCCCATCCCGTCCCCAACTAAAATCACTGTTTTCATCTATTCGCTCAATTCCTTTAAAACAAAGTTCGTAAAATCGACCAGTCCATCCAGGTGATTTTCGATCACATCGACCATGAGGGCCACATCCAATTTCTGATACTCATGCACCAACGTATTTCTAAAGCCAATCATGCCTTTTAGCTGCGCCGCCATTTTAGCAGGAATTATACCTTCTTTTTCAAGCAACTCAAAACTCTCCCGCGACGCCTTCGGTAGTCCCAACTTCCGGAGCTTGATCACATGATTCGCCAAATCAATGCATTGCTCGCAAGCCCGTTGCAGATTAATGGCAATGGCATCCTGTCGCAGGAAGTCCTTTTCAAAATCAGTCTCAGATGGGCGCGCATAGTACTCGCGCACCTGTTTTAGGCAACGCTCGATACTCTCTTTTTTATTAAGCGCAATGTCTGTCATGCAACAAACCGTCCTTTAGCAAGGCCGTCTTCGATGATTTCTCGGCGCTCCTCGTTCAGTTTTTGATACTGCGAAAGTACGCGTAGTTCAAATTCATCCGCAACGGCCTGGTCGACACAATAAATCCGCCGCTCGGCCATCACAATCTCCTTTTGGAACACCGTGTTAACCGTGCGTAAATTGATCACGTCTACCTCCCGCCCAAACCAACCGGCCAATTCCTCTGCCAACGGCGAGGCCGCTAGCGAAGAATTAGCTCCCACCGGAAGGAGCAGCGCCAGATCCACATCGCTCTCCGGTCGTTCATCCACAGTCCCAAAAGAACCAAATAGATAAACAGCCTGAACGTTCGGCTGGTGCCTAATAAAGATAGGAATGGCGAGGTTAATTTCCATAAACGTCATTAATTGCGCGCGCAATGTCTCCGATAAGCCCCTCAAAGGCAAACCTTAAGAACATCCAATTAAGGCCTTCCTCTGCGGGATTTTACGGGGCCATACCGCCCACCGCTTCGGCCTTGTTTATGTAGCGGCTCCTTGAAGCCATAATTGTTCTTCGTTTTTAATCGCTAGCTTCAGTCTTTTTCGCAAGATTGCTCCGCGAATCCTCCTTCACAAAAAGGCCTTGCCCATGAACGGTTATCTGATTTTTATTCTCGCGCTACTGGTTTTTAACTGGCTGCTCTCGCTGGTGGTCGAAACGCTCAATACACGTAATGTCTCCACCGAAATTCCGGAAGAATTCCACGGCATCTACGACGCTGAAAAATATGCCCAGTCCCAACGCTACCTGAAAGATACCACTCGTTTCGGCCAAGTCCAGGCGGCCCTTATGCTGCCCCTCACCATTGCCCTCATCCTGCTGGGTGGATTTAGCTGGATCAACGACATCGCTCAAGCCGCCTCAGGACACATGATTCTTCAAGGCTTGGTCTTCGGCGGAATTCTCATGCTACTCAGCCAGATGATCGACCTGCCTTTCAGCCTCTACAGTACCTTCGTGATCGAAGAAAAATATGGCTTTAATAAAACCAGCGCCAAAACCTTCACCACCGATCTCCTTAAAGGGATCCTGCTCGCCGTGCTGCTCGGCGCACCCATCTTCGCGCTCATCCTTTGGATCTTTTCAACCGTAGCCCACGCATGGATTTGGGCCTGGGGCGCACTGAGTGCAATCCAACTCTTTATCCTATTCATCGCGCCGGTCGTGATTCTACCGCTCTTCAACAAATTCACTCCGCTTGAGGAGGGTGAACTTCGCTCGGCCATTGAAAAATTTGCCGCGGCTCAAAAATATACCCTGAGTGGAATCTTTAAAATCGACGGCTCCAAACGTTCCACCAAATCCAACGCTTTTTTCACAGGATTCGGAAAAACCAAGCGCATTGCCCTGTTCGACACCCTCATCGACAACCACTCCACCGCCGAGCTAGTCGGCGTCCTGGCTCACGAGATCGGGCACTGCAAACGGGGCCACATCAAACAAGGCATCGTGATCTCGCTGGCCTCCTCCCTGCTCATGTTCATCATCCTCTCGCTCTTCATCACCCAAGATGGGCTCTACACCGCATTCGGAATTGAAAGCACACCGCTTTATGCCGGCTTCATCTTCTTCGGATTCCTCTACACCCCGATTAGCATGATTTTGGGGCTACTCGGCAGCATCCTCTCGCGCAAACATGAGTTCGAAGCCGACGCCTTTGCCGCCGAAACTACCCAAGCGCCCGCCGAAATGATTGCCGCCCTCAAAAAACTATCCGTCGACAACCTTTCCAACCTCACCCCACATCCCCTAAAGGTGTTCTTGGAGTACTCCCATCCGCCCGTGCTCGAACGTATCAAAGCGCTAAGGACGTTCGAAACAGAGTAATACCATTCCCAGATATATTGCGATAAACTCCAGCCCTCGCAGCGTCGCAGAGGACGCAGAGAAATCAGCACTCCCTGCTCCGCGGCCTCTGCGCCTCTGCGAGGAAGAATGTAGGGATTTAGCCCGATCTATTTTAGGGATGGGTATAAGACAGCGAGTCATACGAAATTAATTTGATTCGTATTCATGGGTTTAAACACCAAGACACGAAATTCACACGCGAAGCGAGTGTTTGAATTCCATTTAAGTGAATAGGGTATAAGCATGCCTCTAAATAAGTCCCTCAAAGGCAATTCCATACGAATCTAATTCGCTTAGCGATACATGGACAATATGGGACTGCTGTGCTACTCATAAACTCATGAGTATTACTGAAATAAAAACCATGACCCGCGATGAGCAACTCCTTGCCATGGAAATGTTATGGGATGAGTTGTGCCACCAAAAGGAAGAGCCCGCTCCGCCCGTGTGGCACAAGGCTGTGCTGGAAAACCGTGCGGCCAAAGTTGCGGAAGGCTCCGCCGAATACCTAACGATCGACGAGGTAAAAAAGAGCCTTCGCCCGTGACAGCCGAACAAGTGCTTATTCTTAAAGAGGCTGCCACCGATCTCGCGGAAGGACTCAGTTTCTACGAATCCCAAAAACCGCTACTCGGAATCGATTTTTTCGACTCCCTCATTTCAGACATTGAATCGCTGAGTCTATCTGCCGGGATTCATTCCATCCATTTCGGATTCCACCGTATGCTTGCCCGTCGCTTTCCTTTTGCAATCTACTACACTCTTAATGGGAATATTGCCCGCGTGGTTGCCGTCCTGGATATGCGACGCAACCCCGCGTGGGCTCGCGGACAGTTGAAGCAACGATCCTAATCTCTATTTCACACTCGCGCCAGCGCCGAGGTCGCCTTCGACCGTGACGAGCTTGAGGGTATCGCCGAGGGAGGCGGGAAGGTTTTCAACCGCTCCCTCCCTACAAAACAACTAAACGGTCTTAACTTAGTGCCATTCAGGATTGCTCCCTTTTTCTCTATCTCAAAAAAGTGATTATTCGTATACGCGAATCAAAACGGTCGATGATTTTACATCATCCAAGGAGGCGGGTTTGGTGCTGGTTGACTCGGTTGCGACTCCCATATCGCCTAGCATCCATTTAATGGCGCTGATTTTCAGGGCATAGTTTACGTTTTGAGGGACAAGGCCCGATTGTTTGATTATTGCGAGATCATTGACCCGCGCCGTAATAATTCCGATCACATTGTTATTGGCATCAAGAAGAGGGCCTCCAGAATTTCCGGGCTGAACAGGCGCACTAATTTGGAACATTTTTAGATCATCCCGATACCCCGACAAACTATTAATCTTGCCGTAGGTCATCTTAAGCGCCTCTCCCTGAACCTCAGGATTGGGATATCCCGCCACCTTTATATTCGAACCGAGATCGACCTTCGGAGATTGAGCAAAACGTAAAAATTGTACCCCCGGCCCCTCAACCTTCAACAATGCAAAATCCAAAGCTTGATCGACATATTTCACCGTTGCATCTAGCATTCCTTTGCTGGTCTGCACTTCGATCTTGTTTGCGCCATCCACAACGTGTGCCGCCGTGAGCAAGAGTCCGGACTCGGCCACAAAAAATCCGGTTCCGGTTCCTGCAATGGTTTCAGAACCATCGGAAAAATCATTGGGTGTCTCCGCAAACTCCCTAGCTCGTTTTATTTCCGCACGAGTAAGTTCTCGCTCAAGTATTTTCAAATCATCAGAAGCCCCTCGCTGTCTTTTAATCCGACCAAGAAAAAGGTTCGGTCTTTTTGCATTTAATACTGCCCCTTACTAGCGTTCCGTTAGTGCTTCTTGTGGAACAAACGCCGCGCATACTGCTTAATGCGTTTCCAGAACGTGAGCTGGACAGTTACGGATTCCTTGCCCTTTGTTTCGACGGTAATATCACCATTGTTCAGATCAATAAATTCTTGGATCTCATGATTCAATAAGTTCGCTAATACATGGGCACGATTTTTTGTATGATATCGCAACTCAACAAGGCGTTTTCCTGACTTCTCTCTGCTATCATATGCCCAAATTTGCCAATAAGGATTTTGGTCTCTTTCGTTATCACGAATGGGAATATATTTTACGAGTTTCATGGATGAATAACTCCTATTTCACACTCGCGCCAGCGCCGAGGTCGCCTTCGACGGTAACGAGCTTGAGGGTATCGCCGAGGGAGGCGGCGAGTAGCATGCCTTCGGATTTCACACCACGTAGCTTCGCAGGCTTGAGGTTGGTGACGACCACGATGGTTTTCCCAACGAGCTCTTCGGGGGTGTAGTGCAGGGCAATGCCGGCGACGAGCTGGCGCTTTTCTTCGCCCAAATCCACTTGGAGTTTAAGGAGTTTGTCCGCCCCATCAATCTTCTCGGCTTCGAGCACGACGGCGGTCTTTAGATGCACGGCCATCACTTGGTCGAAGGTGATGAGGCCTTCGGCGGATTTTTTGATTCCCGATTTTTGATTCTTGGCGGGCTTCTTCTCTTTCGCAACGGAGCTGGAAGCTCCGTCTACTTTCTTGGTTTCGATGCGCGGGAAGAGTGCGCCGGGTTGGGAGATCGTAGAACCGGGGATGAGCACGCCAAATTCGGAGAGTTTGCCGAGGTGCGGCTTGGCTTCGGCCATGCCGAGTGCGGTGCGCAGGGCGCGCATCTTTTCGGGCATGACCGGATAAAGTAATCCGGCGCAAACGCGCAGGCATTCGGCGGCGGTGTAGAGGGAGTGCGCCACTTCCACTTCGGAGCCTTCCTGTTTGGCCAGACTCCAGGGAGCACGCTCTTGCAGATAGACATTAATCTTCCGAACGGCCGAAAGAACCATGGCAACCGAACGGTCCAATTTCATGCTATCAATCATCGGCCCCATGGCGGTAGCGGCCGTCTGCGCCTCTTTCCATAGCCCATCCTCCAATGCCTTATCGAAATCTGCATCGGCCGGCGCGGGGGCCGGCATTTTATCGTCGCAATAGCGGCTGATCATGTTGAGGACACGGTTGGCAACATTGCCGAGGTCGTTCGCGAGATCGGAGTTATAGCGCTTCACAAAGGCCTCTTCAGTGAAGGAGGCGTCTTGGCCGAGGGTCATTTCAGCGATCAGCAAATAGCGAAAGGCGTCGACGCCATAGCTGTCGATCATGTCCATCGGATCGACGACGTTGCCGAGCGACTTGCTCATTTTAGTCCGGCCCGTCAGCCACCAGCCGTGGGCAAAGATCGACTGCGGCATATCCACATTCATCGCCTTGAGCATGGTCGGCCAATAGACGGTGTGCGTGGTGAGGATGTCTTTTCCGATCAGATGGGTGGAGCACGGTCACCATTTCTTAAACTGCTCTTCATCGGATTTATAGCCGACGGCGGAGATATAGTTGATGAGTGCGTCGAACCAGACATACGTGACAAAGTCGGCATCGAACGGCAGATCGATCCCCCACGCGAGACGCGACTTGGGGCGGGAGATGCAGAGATCTTGTAGCATCTTGGTTTTGAGGAAGCCGAGTGTTTCGTTGGCGCGGAAGGCGGGCTGGATGAAATCGGGGTGGGTTTCGATGTAGTCGATGAGCCATTCCTGATATTTACCCATCCGGAAACAATAGTTCGATTCGACAATGGAGTCGACCTTGCGACTGCACTCGGGGCAGTTCCCTTCGACGAGGTCCTTTTCGGTAAAGAAGCGTTCGCAGCCGACGCAGTACCAGCCTTCATATTCAGCCTTATAAATTTCATCTTTGTCGAACAGCTCTTGCAGGGTTTCCTGAACGACCTTTTTGTGGCGCGGTTCGGTGGTTCGGATAAAGTCGTCGTTCTTAATTTCGAGGCGCTTCCATAGTTCCTGAAAACGAACCACGGTTTGGTCGCACTGTTCCTGCGGAGTGATGCCGTTGGCATCGGCGGCCTGTTGCACCTTCTGGCCATGCTCGTCGGTTCCGGTCAAGAAATGGGTCGGCACGTCGAGCAGGCGGTGATAGTTGGCCAATACATCGGCGAGAATCGTGGTGTACGAATGGCCGATATGCGGCTTGTCATTCACATAGTAAATCGGCGTGGTGACATAGTATTTAGATGGTTTTTTGCTCATAACAGCTCTCTTTTACGCTTTTAAAAATTGAAGGGGAGATGATAGGCAGAACGCCGGAAGATACAAGCGTTGAATTCCCCGCCTGCCCCGTGCGAGGGGACTTAAATTAAAGGTCCACGTTGAAGGGTTGATGTCTCACGCCAAAGCTCCTTCTGCGGCGCACCCTATTCGACAAAACCCTTATCAACTGCAATTTTTAACCCCCACGGCAGCCCGTTTCACTTTACCTTATTAGCCCCTTTTCGGGGCCCATTAAGCTGGGGTTACTTCATCTCTAAGAATTTACTCCACAGGGATGTATTTATTGACGAGGTCAATGAGACTCTGTCTGGCGACTGGCTTCGGAAGGTAACCATCCATGCCGCTGTCTATGCACTTGTCTCGATCTCCCTTCATCACATGAGCCGTGAGAGCAATGATGGGGACGGTTCGGGTTAATTCATCCATGGCACGAATACGAGTGGCGGCCTCGAACCCATCCATAATGGGCATTTCGCAGTCCATCAGCACTATGTCGTAACGGGTTTCGCTGATTTTAAGCACAGCATCTTCGCCATTATCAACGACATCGACATCGCATCCCGCCCTGCCCAGAATAGAGGCAACCATTTTTTGGTTCACCTTGTTATCTTCTGCTAAGAGGACTCTGGCATTCGATTTGATAATGGTTTTTATTCGATCAGAGTCTGCCGGCTGAAACGAGGCGGGGTGATTGCCTTGGCGAAGGGTTATGTCGATTCGGAGATTCGTGCCTTTACTTGGTGCGCTAATCAAATCAAATTCGCCTTTCAAAAGCTCAATAAGCTGTCTGCCGACGGCGAGATCCATGCCGACTTTTTTGTATAGCTCCTGAAATGACTCCGCGTTAGTGCATATGGGGGGGGTCAAGAGGACGGCCTGCTTTTCCGCGTCAATCTCATCGCCGGTATCGATGATCTGGAACGAAATCTCTGCCCCTTGTGCGCTTTTTTTAAGACAGTTGATTTCAAGGCTCACCGAACCTTGGCAGGTACGTTTCAAAGCGCTTTTTAAAAAATTGCGGAGTACACGCTCCAACAAGGCTGTATCGCACATAACAGAAAGCGGCACATTGGATTGGCATTTGCATTCAAGCCCAATTCTTTTTTGTTCGGCAAAAGGGAGGAATTGGTCGCGAAGTTGATCACACAGCGAGTGCAGATCCATGGGACTTTCAAGGATATCCATCTGTCCTGATTCGATTTTTGAGATGTCTAACATGTAGTTAATCGTCTTCAAGAGTCCGGTCGTGGATTGAAGAATGGCATCGATGCAGTTGCGCTGCTCTTGAGTTAATGGTGTATCGGAAATCAGCTGCGCCATTCCGACAATCCCATTGAGCTCGGTGCGAATTTCATGGCTTGTGGTCGAAAGGAACTCACCCGAAAGGCCCATTGTTTCGACCGCATTCAGGGTACTTCCGATCATTTTTCTAGCATTCTCAGCGATCAGGTTAGTTTGTCCTTCTGCGAGAAAATAGCTCTCTTCAACGTCCATATTTAACTCCCAAAAGCAGTAGGGAATCACAAATAATGAGAAAAATAAAACTTTATCAGCAACGAAAATTATAAAGAAGTAAAATAACCACGGTCTTTTTATTTACGATCAGCTGGTTTTGCTATATGAGGTGAGGGATTATGAAACTATCTATCAAAACATTAGCGGCTTTATTTATGTGTGTATGGAGCCTTTCGGTATCCGCTCAAGCACGTGCGTTTAAGAGTGTTAAGGGGAAGGTGGTCAAGGCGGAAATCAAAGCCGTGGCGGGGGGTAAGGTCACGCTCGCACGGAGTTCGGATCAGCGGGAATTCACCATTCCCGTAATCAGTTTGAGTCAGGAAGATCAGGTTTTCATCAAGCAGTGGCTGGCTGAAAAAAAGGACGAATCAGCGGATGTGAAATCGACGTCAGGCGGGGCTGGTGTACCCGCGGAAGAGGTTAAAGCGGGCGCAAAATTTAAAATAGATTTTCCCGATTTGGTAGAAGATCGTCACGGAAAACCCACTCAGGTTGGTGTGTCGATTCCCCATAGTTACGATGCTTCAAAACCCGTGCCGCTTTTCATTTGGATGGGAGGATCAAATGGTGGGAATAATGCCACCACGGCGGGGTTAGTGGATGGTGCTAGATTTGTCACGGTTGGGCTCCCGTTTCCAATGGGGATGAATAACCCTGATCAGGATAATATGGTTGGGAATTATAAGAAGGTGTGGAGAAAATACCATCAACCCATTTTAACTAAGTTGTTTGAAATGATCCCTAACATAGATCGTAGATTGTGTGTATTGGCGGGATTTAGCAATGGAGCGCATTGCATTGTTGGGGTGCTCGGAGAAGCCCCGAAGGGGGGCTATCCTGAGTTTTTCAACTGTTTTATCATTGCTGAGGGGGGCGCTGGTTTTTCGGCTAGGCGGATCAAAGGAGGCAAGGGGAATTATTTGTTTGCGACTTGGGGCGAGCAAAGCGTAGCTGCAGGGCAAACGCAAGATGCCGCAAAAGGAGCGCGTGGGATGAAAGTTGAAACGTTTGAAATGAAAGACACGGGGCATACCTTTAATGCGGCGGGTAAAGCTAAAGCGAAGGAATGGCTCGACAAGGCGGTGATCCCGGCCACGTTGGGGGAGTCGGCCTTTTAATTGGGAATATAGAGTCCATCAGGAATCTCACTATAGATCCTATTATGGTTATCAGAAAAAGGCGAAAAACGGTGGAAAAGGTGAGGTTAAAAATAGAAAAAACGACCAACCTCATGGTCTCTGGGGTTTTTGAGCGGAGGAAAGATTGTTCAAGCTACGGAATACATACCCTCGCCCTGCCATAAAACCAAGAGTCCAAATCCTTAAATCCGCCTTCCCATTTTTCAAAACCCTCTTCATTTTTGAAAATATAGGATTCTTCAAGTTCGACTTATCAGCCTAAGTTCTATACCTTAATTTAAGTTTTCAATGAACGAAAGACGTCCTTAATATAGCCTTTTTAAAAAACTAGATTGGAGCCTACAATGAACCTAAAAAAGCAGCTTGGATTTACCGGAGACCCCTCAACTAGCCATGTCATCGACCCCAATATGGTCGAGTATGCTAATTTAAAATTGGCGGCCTTAGGTCTTCCAACTTTCGGTGAGGCTGAAGATTTTCCGTGGTTGGAGTTAGGGCGCCCACTTCTGAATAGCTATCGTGAAAAAATGCGTCATTTACACCAATTTTACTGCCCGATTGATCAATATGTTCAGGATTTCTTGACTGACTATTTGTCCGATGTAAAAGAGTTTGAGGGGCAACGCTGGTTGCCAGAATCAAGTTTAGTTTTGGACCGTCATGGCTTGGCTCGCACACTGAGTCTGCCGCCGGATGCCGATCACTTTGAATCCCCAATATTAAATTCCTATCGCGTCGATCAGGGTATTTGCCATAACCCGGACAAAGATCGGCGAACCACAAAGGGGGTCTTCCATATTACAGAGGGCGGTTTGCCGATTCCAATGGATAAATATTCTGTGCCGAAAAAGACGTTTGGCCGACTCTTACAATTAGCGTTGCAGGCTCCAGAAGATATGCTGGAACTTCCGTTTACCTCAACACAGAAAGAAAAAAAGTCCGGCGCATTTGTCTCTTTAATGCTCCGTCCGGTGGTCTGCCCTGAAGTGCCCGGTTGTGTTACAGAAAAAAGAAATGAAGTCCGATTTTTCGCTCCAGGAAGCTTGGTTTGTAATTTGGATTTTGTGGAGTCCATTTTTGGAAATGGAGGGGATCCTTTTCTACTTGAAAATGATTCGCGGATGGATGTGGAGCATTGGTCAGGACATACGGGCTGCGTTATTCTTGCTCCACATTTAATTCATGCGAAGAAAAAAGATATGGGTTTGCCTCCGATTTCTGAGGCGACAGAACGCCAGAAAAGAGAGGGGATGTGCTGGAAAGATCCTGAAGAAAAATACAACAACGGCGGGGCATTTAAGATCACCTGTCGCGATCACCGAGGCGTGATGGTGACTCTCATTGCGGATAACTATTTCGGCTACTGTAAAAAAGAGGTGAAAACACAAATTAGCTATGCCGCCAATCTACTGGGGATGGTTGAAGAAGAACATGCGGGCGGGGCAGTTGCATTCCCTAGTTTTGACTTAGGGGAAACATTTAAACTTAGTGATTATTTCAAAGAAACTGACCACACCTTTTCAGAGCTGGTCGCTCAGTATGGCGATAGCATGGATCTTCAGCCCGATGGCTATGGAATAGATAAAAAATATTCCACTATTTTGTATGTTCCGGAAGATGTACGTATCAGCCTTGCCGATCAAATTTTGGAGTGGGGCCCGGAGAATAGTCGCAAAACCTTGAAGCTTCAGCGTGACACAACGTATGTGCTTCCTTCCGGATATAAGGTCGAAATGAGCCGCCCGTCAGCAGGGTTCCGTTTTCGTTTAATTGGAACCGCTGCGGAAGGAGCACATTGCCACAAACCGTGTACCGTTTCGGGCGGCGGAAAGTCTGAGATTTCCAAGGCGATTACCGATGCCATGCTGGCAGGGTCTGTAATTATTCATGACTTTCCGGCCTGTTTAGATAAGGTTGAGGCGGTCATAAATTATGACTATAGTCATCGGTATAGCTACCCAGCAGTTCCCAACAAAAAAAGTCGCCCGTTGTTAAGTGCGGATCGCTCACTCGGAAGCGTGGTTAAATTGCTCACTCCAAATGTTGAATATACGGATGAATACACAGCTTGGGTGCAAAGCATTCCCCAGAGCATACGAGATTTTGTATTGATTGTTAAAACGTACTACAAGCCCCATTGGGGAACGAACTGGCGCGAGCGTTTTTCTGTGGATCATATTAATGGAAAGCCGGGAAATGAGTTAAAATATCGGAATGAAAAAGTAACCACTCGGTATATACGAGTTGGGTTTGTGAATGGAAGTTGGCGGTTGTTTAACTTGCGGAAAGATTTTTCACCCGCCCGAAAAATTCAAACCCAAGATGATATTACGGCCAGTGTTGTGGTGCCTCGAGAATCTATAAAAGGAACGGTAAAGGAATTTGACCAACGCGCTCTTAAATTTATCCATAACTGTGAGTACCGACTATTCCAACGCCCTGATGAAGCTATTGTGCGTGGCTATGATAAAACAGCAGAATCAGATTTTTCTCGGTCCGGAAATTTTTTCTCGAATTATGAAGCCCTCCCCCGAGAAAAGGCTAAAGCAATGGTTGAAAATGCCATTCAGTTCGATCTATTCACGGAACCGCTACAGCATGTGATTCGGCGGATTTCTGAAACGGAAGGGGCGGATTATTTTATTTCCACCGCTCATCCTCGTTTGGTTGAAGGCGTGCGAACAAAAAATCCACGCTATCTCCAAAACCGTCCCGATTTAGAAAACCCCCGCGAAACCTATTTAGCCCAAGTGGGTGCGCGCCTTCATCGGCGAATTGAGCTGGGAGGATATGTCCCGAATAACGTCCACGCAGTACTTGTGGGACGGCGAAATAACCCTCCTAGCCCAGGCATTCCACCTCTTGCAGTATACAATCCGATTCATTATCAAGAATTACCCGAAGCCTTTATGGATTTCATCGCCAGTCTAACGGGAAAATCTCCCTCAACGACCGGGGCAGGCTCCGAAGGAGCGTTAACCAAAGGCCCCTTCAACGCGGTTCCCGCCATTGTTGATTTAAATAATGCTTTGGTTTCTTACCTCATCACCGGGCTCAATATTTTCTCAACGGCCGCCGGGCATGTTGGCCCTAATTATCAAGTAGATCATGACATTAGTTTGTTGGTTCCTGAAATTTGGTCGCGCATGTTTATCTCCGAGCGAGACCCAACCTTCCTCATTGAACAAGGCTTCCTAGAAAAGGTGCCTGATTTTGAACATGAAGGAACCACGATAGTAGGGAGTCGTCTAGGCTACCGCATTACCGATCGTTTTTGCGGAACGTTTATTGGCCGCATATTCAACGATCCATTAACCGTATTTAATGAGGAAATGTTGCGGCCCGAAATACAGGACTTAAATGCATATGTAGATGGAATTAATAATATTGTTGAGACGCAGAAAAAAATCGCACTAAACTATTTTAATGATGGCACCATCGAGATGGCCTGCCCGCCCTTACGCGCCTTGCTCCATATTATGGCCTACGGAGAATGGGAAGGGAAATCTAGCGACGATCCCGCCTTCCGCAAAATGTTTACCTTTGAATCTCTAGATCAAAGTGAATGGTACAAAGAGCGCCTGCGAACACGTGCAAAAGTGGAACTCAATTTGCTCGAGCGGAACCACACATACCTCACGACGCTCTTAAAAGAAGATCCCCAAATGGAAAAAACTACGCGCGAATTAATTGAACAGCGCTTGGACTACGTAAAAAATGAGATGCACGCACTCCAAAATATAGATCCACTGAAAACGTATGCCTTAACCTTGGGCACGGATCCCGCATTTTATAGGAATGCGTAATCGAAAAAGGAGCCGCACCAACCCTCTCAGAACTAAGTATTTCTTAAATTAGATGGGGTCGCGGTTGCCCTACTATCTCTGATGCCGATTTTGGCGGAGAGCCTGCCAAATGGGGATACTTCATTCTGACCCCTAGTCCTAGTCCGACTGATGCCCGATAGATACAAGCGTTGAATTGCCTATCACTCCTGTGCCAAAATCATTCCATGAAATTTAGACCCTGCATCGACCTGCATAACGGACAGGTAAAACAAATTATCGGAGGCTCGCTGGCCGACGGCGCGGAACCGGAAACTAACTTTGTCTCCGAGAGGTCCCCAGCCTGGTTTGCGGATCTCTATAAGCGTGATGAACTCACCGGCGGACATGTGATTAAGCTCGGCCAAGGCAACGATGAGGCCGCGCGGGAAGCACTTGCCACTTGGCCCGGCGAATTACAGGTCGGGGGAGGGATTTCTGTAGCGAATGCCGCCGAGTGGCTCGATGCCGGTGCGGCGCAAGTGATTGTGACCTCGGCGGTTTTTAAGGGCAGGAAAATTGATCAAGGGCGCGTCGATCAATTGGTCTCCGCCATTGGCAAGGACCGGCTGGTGCTGGATTTAAGCTGCCGCAAAAAAGAGGGCCACTATTTTGTCGTGACCGATCGCTGGCAAACCTTCACCGAAACGATCGTGGATGCTGAATCGCTCGCCCACCTATCGAAAAGTTGTTGCGAATTTCTGGTGCACGGTGTCGATGTGGAAGGTAAACAGCAAGGCATGGATGAAGAGTTGATCGAACTACTTGCCGCTCATTCTCCTATTCCGTGTGTCTATGCCGGCGGCGTACGCTCATTCGAAGATCTGAAGAAACTCAACGAAGCGGGCAACGGTAGGATCGATGTCACGGTCGGCTCAGCTCTCGATCTATTCGGAGGAGCTCTTTCCTATCGTGATGTGGTGGACTATTGCAGGATCCACTAGTACACAGTCATTAATTTACTATCGGGTATAGTTTTTTGAGTTTAATGCGGGCATCACTGGTTTTGAACCGCCAGTTCATCGGAGATGCACTGTTGTTTCTCACTTTTTGCCACGTATCAACTTCTCGCTCAATGGTTGAAGTATCCATGATACGTCTGTTCA
>JAJRRI010000167.1 GCA_024279685.1 Verrucomicrobiota bacterium
CCGCGTCCGGGATTTTTTCGACGTTCCCGCAACCAGCGACTGGGAAAATCCAGCACCGCCCATCTACCCGCATCAGGAAACTTTCACTGCCAGTACGACAACCGCGTCGGGTGTCGTATACTGGCTCTCCAAAGACCCGATAGGGATTAGTGGCGGTCTGAACCAATATAATTTCGTAAAAAACAACCCAGTCAAGTTCAACGATCCATTTGGCCTTTACGAATATGACACGAGTAATCTATTCGTTGCCTTTATGCATGAAATGAACCCACTCAATATGAATGGATCTGTGAATTCACAGTTTGCAGCGGCATGGGCTCTTGGCATGGGTGATACTGAGACGGCCATGCAGTGGAGCGGACAAGGACAACTGGATGAAGAGTGTGCGAGTGATGGACTAAAGGCCGCCTATTGGGGATCAATAGGAGTCTCTGCAACTGCTGCGTTAAGTGCAGCTTCTCTGATTACTCTTGAAGCCGCAGGAGTAACTCAAATAGGATCTGCGAATATTGGCTGGAGAGGTGGTGAAATAACATTTACGAGACCGGGTGCCCCAACTCCTGACTGGCGTATTAATCCTTTCGGTGGGTCTGGATATCCTCCACATTACCATCGAAGAGGGCCGGGCGGCATAGGAAGACATAGACCTTGGCAATCAGGGTCTGGAGATTTTAAAGGAAGGTTCTAAATATGATTTTAGCAATAGATATGGATAAAAATATCCACCTGTTCTCATCTGAAGAGCAGGTGTATAAACAGATAGAAGCAATCGATGTAGAAAACGGCGAATACGAATTTTGTAATGAACATGGTCGCCGTTTTTTTGGAGAAATTACAACTCCGGTAACGACATTCAAAAGTGGTCTGTTTAGGTTAGTCGCTGGCGAGGTAGATGCTACTTTGCTTAATGTATTTATCTCAGGAGCACGTGCATTGAGCCAAGGTACATCGGAGATTTCAACACTTGATGAATTGCGAGAATATTTCAACTGCTGAAAACGGTCGCTGGCTCTCCAAAGACCCGATTGGGATCGCGGGTGGATTGAATCTGTATATGGCCTTTGGGAATAATCCCGTTAATTATATTGATCCATATGGGTTGGTTGATACGAATATGTCAGGAGAGTCCGAGGCCGATGAATATGGTGGGCAATGGGGATATTATGATGTTGCCGTCCATGGAAATGGAAACGGGCAGTTTTCAGATGCCAGTGGGAATTCTATTTCAGTTGCAGATGTTTACTCGCAAATGTTGGCCGATGGATATGAACCAGGAACACCTATTAATCTTATTTCCTGCAATGCGGGAAAAGCGGGGGGAGATGCTAAAAATCTAGCGAACTTGGCTAAGGCAACGGTGAAGGCCGCTACTGGAACCATTACCCTTCCATTTAAACCATATTTGCGAAATCCAAAGACTGGAAAGCCAATAACTAATCCTCGAAAGCAAGAAACCGAGGGAAAATGGGTGAAGGTAAAACCGTATAGTAACGAGTAGGTTGGCTTGATTATGAAAAAGAAAGTACTGATTATCATTATTATTTTATGCGGAATAATTTTCACATTATCCCGCATGCTTGTAATACACAAACCTGAGGATACCAGTAACAAAGTGCTCGGCATGATTCGTGAGCATGAATTTAATCAACTTTCCGTGTACGTGGTTGGTCAAAGGGAAGTGCAACTAACCATTCAGGATAAAAAAGAAATCACCAGCCTTCTTGATTTAATTGATATC
The DNA here is from genome assembly GCA_024279685.1 of Verrucomicrobiota bacterium. GTDB lineage: Bacteria > Verrucomicrobiota > Kiritimatiellia > Kiritimatiellales > Pontiellaceae > Pontiella. The sequence goes on from JAJRRI010000167.1 coordinate 1,739, forward strand.
GAGGATGACGTTGGTTTGGTGATGTCTCCGGGAACTTTCCGACTCGTGCTTTATAAAGACTCAAAACCCTTGGTGAGGTTCCAAATCGTAGCAGATGAGTATTTACGTCATGAAGGTGGCTCGGATTATAAGTTAAGCGATCTCTCTTCAAACAATCTGAAGCAATGGTTTGCCATCCATGGGATAAAAGCTCCTGTCCAGAGAGCAGAGGGTTCCATCAACTCTGAATCATCTAACCCCTGACCCCAGCCCCACGTAGTCGCCACGCGAAGCGAGACGACCGAAGCGGAGTCAACCTCGCCGAAGAGCGCCTGCGAATGGCGGCCCACAAAGAAAGCCAGTCGTTTGATATTAGTAGAGGAAAACCAACTCCGGTATCACCTGTTCCTGCAGCTACGATGGTATGGAGCGGATCGACAGCATCACCTACAGGAAGGGCAATGGTTCCTTGATCCGCTCCATTGAATACGGTTATGATGCCGCCGGAATGATTACCAATAAAACCATCGCTGGCGGAGTAGACGCCATGACGCTCTCGTATGGATACGACTCCATCGATCGCCTAACGAGTGAAACCCGCACCGGCTCTGCGCCCTCTGTAGTGAATTATTCCTACGACCTCGCCGGAAACCGCCTCGCCTGCCTCTGCGGCGAACTCTCCCTACTCGCCGCGCAAACGAATCCCGGTGAACTCATGGAAGCCCATCGAAAGCTGGAAAGAAAACCAGCATAACCTCAGATTTTTAAGAGGACGCCTCATTTGAGTCAAAACGGCTTGCCTCTATTCCAGTCGCTAACTATATTGCCGATCCTTTAACAATGCCCCGGTAGCTCAGCTGGATAGAGCAACGGACTTCTAATCCGTAGGTCACAGGTTCGAATCCTGTCCGGGGCACCACTGTATTGCACTTAAAAAAGACATCGTATGATTTTTAAGCCGGCTCATCTTAAAACACCCATGGAAAAACGGACTCGCTCCCGTCCTAAAATGATATGGAGATCGTCCTGCCACATCGCTCTTGCCGCACTATTTACAGCCACAGTCATCGGATGCAAGCCGGAGGGGGCGAGTGAGCTTCTTCCGTTTGATGGCGAACGGGCCTTTGCGGAGGTCGTGGCGTTGGTGGAGATTAGTCCACGTGATGCAGGGACGGCCGGAGGCTGGAAGGCGGCCGACCATATTCTTGAGCGGCTGGAGAGTTTTGGCGTTGAGGCTAAAATCGACACGTTTGTGGATCAGACGCCGGAAGGCGAAAAGACGATGCGCAATGTGATTGGACAAATCCCGGGAAAGAGCGGCCGGTGGATTATTCTAGGTTCGCATTTTGATACGATGCCAGGCATCGACAACTTCCAAGGCGCGAACGATTCCGGATCGAGCACGGGAGTGTTGCTGGAACTAGCCCGACAATTATCCCTTCAATATGGCCCAGGTAAAAATCAACTGGAACTCGAAGTGGGAATTCTTTTTGCCTTCTTTGATGGCGAGGAAGGAATTGCGGGCTTTGGGCCGAACGACGGATTGCACGGCAGTCGCCGGTTAGCGACTCAGCTGGTTTTAACGGGGAGAAAGGAAAGCATTAAGGCGATGATCTTGCTGGATATGGTGGGGGATAAGGATCTGCATTTTATTATTCCTGTGAACAGCTCACCCGGACTGGTGAAGGAAGTACTCAATGCCGCCCACGCAACGGGCCACCGCAAGCGCTTTTCGCTCTCGCCGGATATGGCCATCATCGATGATCACGTCCCTTTCCTAGAAATAGGCATTCCAGCCATTGATTTGATCGACTTCCGCTTTGGCTCAGAGCCGGGATTGAACGACTATTGGCATACCGAGGCCGATTCTTTGGAAAACATCAGCGCAGAAAGCCTTGAAATCATCGGTGAAATTACAATTCAACTCCTGAAACAATTGGCCTTTCCTACCCACACCCACTAATCCCATCTCCATTTAGATATTTCTATCTAATCGGGCTTGCAAGGGCTCCGTATTTAACTAAACTGCACGCTCTTTTTTTAGGAAAAATACGGGAGAAAAACCATGGCCGAAGAACTAAAACATTTGATCGAACAGATTCAGAAAGAAGGGGTTGAAAAAGCCGAGGAACAGGCCCGCACTGTCATTTCTCAAGCAAAGGAAAAGGCCGCTAAGATTGTAGCAGAAGCGGAGAAGAAAGCTCACGAATCGCTCTTGAAAGCCAAAAACGAATCGGATGCCTTTGCCGAGCGCTCCGTTAAAACGCTAGAGCAAGCCGCACGCGATCTGCTTATTACCGTCGGACAAGGTTGTGAAAAAGTGGTTACGGCCACTCTCGGCCAAAAGGTGAACGGTGCGCTTTCCGGCGATCTACTTCAAAAAATGATCCTTAACGTGATGGAACAGAACAAGGGAAGTTCAATCGAACTCAGCGTAAGCGAAGCCGATAAGACGGCCCTCACCGCCTTCTGCGCCGAGCAAGCTAAGAAATCGGGGCAACCCATCGAGCTGCAAGCCGACTCTGAAGTCCTCAGCGGGTTTAAGGTCAGTTTTAAGGATCAAAACGTCTATCTTGACTTCAGCGGTGAAGCGGTTGCGGAAGCGCTAGCCTCCTTCCTCCGTCCGGAACTCGCCCGAACCGTCAGCGACGTCGCACGCGAACAACTTTCCCACGCTTAATCCAGGACACACGATGGCCTACTATTCACTTGTCGCCAGCCTGCCTGCGCTACAAATCGGGGACGAGCCTAGCTTCTCCACCGAGGAGTACATTGGTACCTGCGCGCAATGGGTTACCGAACGCGAAGAACAGATCCTTCGCAAGGTGTTACTATCGGATCCAGATATTGCTCCCTGCGCTCTCTGTACGGCATGGAACAACATTGAAATCCAACTACGGAACGCCGTTGTTCGGCAGCGGGCTCAGAAGCTCGGAGTCGATGCTAAAGAGTTCATCCAAACCCACGACGATTTTAGCGGCACGATCGAAGTCATTGTAACCGACGCGTTCACCCGCAACGACCCGATCGAGCTGGAACAAGAACTCGATCGCGGCCGCTGGAAACTAGCCGAGGAACTGATCGGACAGGATCCGTTCAGTTTTGAAAAGGTTCTGGCCTACGGCATTCAGCTGAAGATTGCCGAACGTTGGGATCGCATGGATGTACATAAAGGCAAAGAGACGCTGGAAGCGGTCATTACGGCCAATACGGAAAGAGAAGCGCATTCCGATGGATCGGACTAACCCGCCCCATTGAACCATCTTCACGGAGAACAGACTATGAGTGAAAATATTGGAAAAATTATTGGAGTCAACGGCAACCTCTTGAAGGTCGAATTTGAAAGTCCCGTAATCCAGAACGAAGTGGCCTACGCCTGCGTCGGCGACCTAAAACTAAAAGCGGAAGTTATTCGTATCCGTGGAAATAATGCCGAACTCCAAGTGTTCGAAGATACCACCGGCGTAAAAGTAGGCGATCCGGTTGAATTCTCCGGCGACTTGCTTTCCGTAGAACTTGGGCCGGGACTACTGACCCAGGTTTTTGACGGTCTACAAAACCCGCTACCGGCCCTAGCCGAGCAGTGCGGATTCTTCCTGCAGCGTGGCACCTATCTTAAGCCCCTACCCCGCGATACCCAGTGGACCTATACCCCGACGCTCAAAGTCGGTGACACCGTCATCGCGGGCGATACCATCGGAACCATTCCCGAAGGCCAATTCAAACACCGCGTCATGGTTCCCTTTAAACTACACGGCAAGTGGACCGTGGAAAAAATTACCCCAGCCGGTGAATATACCGTCGAAGAAGTGGTTGCCGTACTTAAAAACGACAAGGGCACTATCGTTGAACCCACCATCATGCAGATCTGGCCCGTTAAAATGCCGATCCAATGCTATGCTGAGCGTATGCGCCCGACCGAGTCGATGGCCACCAAACTCCGCACCATCGATACCTTCTTCCCCATCGCCAAGGGCGGCACGTTCTGTGTGCCGGGTCCGTTCGGTGCGGGTAAGACCGTTCTCCAGCAGATCATGTCGCGCAACGCCGAAGTCGATATCGTAATTATCGCGGCTTGTGGCGAGCGCGCCGGTGAGGTGGTGGAAACCCTCCGCGAGTTCCCAGAACTGATCGACCCGCGCACGGGAAAAAGCCTCATGGAGCGAACCATCATTATTTGTAATACCAGCTCAATGCCAGTAGCGGCTCGCGAAGCTTCGGTGTATACGGGAGTAACGCTGGCGGAATACTATCGCCAAATGGGGCTCGATGTCCTGTTGCTGGCCGACTCCACTTCTCGTTGGGCTCAGGCGCTCCGCGAAATGTCGGGTCGTTTGGAAGAAATCCCCGGCGAGGAAGCCTTCCCGGCCTACCTTGAATCTGTAATTGCCTCCTTCTACGAACGGGGCGGTGTGGTTCGCCTCAACAGCGGCGAGATAGGCTCCGTGACCATCGGCGGAACGGTTTCTCCCGCAGGCGGTAACTTTGAAGAGCCGGTCACGCAGGCCACCTTGAAAGTGGTGGGTGCCTTCCATGGTCTTTCTCGCGCCCGTTCCGATGCTCGCCGATACCCGGCGATCGATCCGCTCGAAAGCTGGAGTAAATATCCTAGTGTAGTCGATAAAGATAATGTGGCTGCGGCTCGTAAGTTACTTCTAGCCGGTAGCGAAGTTGGGCAAATGATGAAGGTAGTCGGTGAGGAAGGCACATCAATCGATGATTTTGTCACCTACCTTAAATCCGAGTATGTGGACTCCACCTATCTCCAACAAAATGCATTCGATGAGACCGATTCATCGTGCTCCATTGAACGGCAAGAATATGTCTTTGGAAAATTGCTTAAACTACTGAACACAAAAATGAAATTTGACAGCCAAGACGATGCTCGGAGCTTCTTTCAGAAGCTCGCACAAGCCTGCAAGGACTGGAATGTTATGGCCTATAAATCAGATGAATTTAAACAAATAGAAGAGCAAATGACCCAAATGCTCACGGAGGTTTCAGATTATGCAGAATAAAGTATACCACCGGATTGAACAGATTACCGGAAGCGTCATCGTGGTTAAAGCCGACGATGTAATCAACGGTGAATTGGCCTATGTCGATTCCTCCCATGGCACTTCGCTGGCACAGGTCATTCGCCTTGAAAACGAAAACGTCTATCTTCAGGTCTTTGCCGGAGGACGGGGTATTGGTACCGATTCCCACGTGCGTTTCCTCGGAAAAACCATGCAGGTTCCTTTCTCTGAAAACCTGCTGGGACGAGTCTTTACCGGTTCCGGCGCTCCGCGCGATAATGGCCCCGTGATCACCGAAAATATGATCGATATCGGCGGCCCATCCGTCAATCCGGCCAAGCGGATTATTCCGCGCAACATGGTGCGCACCGGCATTCCCATGATTGACGTGTTCAACACGCTGGTTGAATCTCAGAAGCTTCCCATCTTCTCGGTCGCCGGCGAACCCTATAACGAACTGCTCGCGCAGATCGCTCTCCAGGCCGAAGTGGATGTCATTATTCTCGGCGGAATGGGACTCAAACACGACGATTATCTCTTCTTCCGCGACAAACTCGACGAAAGCGGCGCACTTTCCCGCTCCGTTATGTTTGTCCACCCCGCCTCCGACCCGACGGTGGAATGTCTTCTTGTACCCGATATTGCGCTGGCCGTAGCCGAAAAATTCGCTTTGCAAGACAAGCGTGTACTCGTGTTGCTGACGGACATGACCAACTTTGCCGACTCCCTGAAAGAAGTCGCGATCACGATGGAGCAGATTCCTTCCAACCGGGGTTACCCCGGCGACCTCTACTCGCAGCTGGCGGCCCGTTATGAAAAAGCGGTCGACTTTGAAGGCAGCGGCTCCATCACCATTCTGGCGGTAACCACCATGCCTGGCGACGATGTCACCCACCCGGTGCCAGACAACACCGGCTACATTACCGAAGGTCAGTTCTACTTGAAGAATGGCCGCATCGAACCGTTTGGTTCGTTGAGTCGCCTGAAACAACAGGTCAACGACAAGACCCGCGAGGATCACCGGACCATCATGGATACCATGATCCAGCTCTACGCCTCCTTTAAGGAAACGCTTGAGAAGCAATCGATGGGCTTCCGCATGAGTGATTGGGATAGTAAACTGCTTCAATACGGCACCCGTTTCGAGAACGAGATGATGAATATTACCGTCAACCTACCCTTGGAAGATGCACTAGATGCAGGCTGGCAGATTCTGGCCGACTGCTTCGATCCTTCCGAAACCGGTATTGCTTCGAAATTGACCGACAAGTTCTGGCCGAAGGGCTAGGAAAAACAGGGAATCCACAACCTTCACGGATTCCCACAGATTTAATCCGAGTAATCAGCGTAATCTGGGGATAGAAAAAAAATGGCTAAGATCAAGTTAACCAAAAATGAGCTTAAGACGCAGCGCGACTCCATGGCGCGGTTCCAGCGTTATCTGCCGACCTTGCAGCTTAAAAAGCAACAGTTGCAGATGGAAATGCGCGGTCTCGACCAGCTCATCCGCGAGAAGCAAGACGAGGAACAGGAAGCGCGGGCACAGCTCAGTTCCTGGATCCAGCTCTATTCGGAGCCGGTCGATTTGGCCCCGTATGCACAAATCAACCAGCTGTTAACCTCTACGGGGAATATTGCCGGCGTGAATATTCCCATTCTCGACGATCTAACCTTCCAAGACGTACCGATCAACCTCTTCGAAACCGATCCATGGACGGACGAAGGGGTTCGCGTGATGAAACAGCTCACTCGACTACGGGTAGAACGTCAGATTTTCGAAGAACAGCACCGTCTGCTCGCCGCCGAACTCCGCACCACCACCCAGCGGGTCAACCTATTTGAAAAAGTGAAGATTCCGGAAGCCAAGGAAAACATCCGCGTCATCCGTATCTTCATGGGCGACCAGCAAACCGCCGCCGTCGCCCGTTCCAAAATCGCCAAAGGAAAAAGCGCATGATCGTTAAGATGAAAAAACTGACGCTCTTGTGTACCCCAGCGCAGCAGGAGCAAACACTGGATAAACTGCGCGATCTCAAGGTGGTTCACATTGAGCATGTTCAGACTCCAGAAGGAGGCGAACTGGAAGCCGCGCGCAACCATCAAATTTACATCCAACGGGCGAAAGAAGTGCTTAGCACACATCCCGAAGCCAACCCAACCGGCAAGGATGCCGATCAACTGGTCGACACCATTTGGGAGTTGATTCATCGCGAAAAAGAGCTAAAAGAAACCCTCCAGAGTTTAGAACACGAAGAAGCACGAATCCGCCCCTTCGGAAACTTCGCCCCGCGCGCGATTCAAAAACTCATCGAGGGCGGCCTATTTGTTAAACTCTACGAACTCCCAATCAAGGATTCCCCAGAAACCCCTGAAGGCGTGGCTCTAACCGAAATTAGCCGCGGAAAAACCACGCGCTACACGCTTGCCGTTTCCCGCGCGGACTTCTCCATTCCCGCCCACGAAACCCGCCTACCCGACCAATCGCTCGCTTGTATTCAGTCGCACATCGAAAAAACAAAAACGGCGCTTGTAGAAACCGAAGTCGAGTTCCAGCACTATGCTGGCGACCGGGCCCTGGTCGAAGAAATCGCTGGCGATGCTGACGACCGGGTAAATTTTCTGGAAGTCGAATCTGGCATGGGTAACGAAAGCTCGATCATCTATCTTAAAGGCTTTTATCCTGTGGACCGAGAAAGTGACCTTAAAGCAGCGGCTCAAGAACAGGGTTGGGGCTATCAGTTTGACGAAGTTGCGGCGGATGAAGAGCCTCCCACCCTACTTCGTAATCCGAAATGGGTTTCCCCCATCAAAGCGGTGTTCGATATAATCGGTGTTGTGCCTGGATACAAAGAACTGGATGTCAGTGCTCTTTTCCTCATCTTCCTGAGCATTTTCTTTGCATTTCTAATCGGTGATGCGGGCTACGGTCTTTTATTCATGGGGCTCTCCCTGTTCGGGAAGGCAAAAACCAAAGGGAATTCAGCCGCTCAGCCGGGGTTAAATTTGCTCCTTATTATGAGCAGTTGCTGTGTCGTCTTTGGTGCACTAACCGGTAATTATTTTGGAATTCCAATTGAGAACCTCCCGTCCGCTCTACAAACTCTAACCAACGACTTTATGACGGGATTATCCGCTGAATCTGGACTGCGAGATGCGAATGCCGCTGCAAACAATGTAATGTTCATCTGTTTTGTTATCGGTGCGGTTCACATTACGATCGCGCATGTTTGGAACTTCATCCGGAAGATAAACAGCACCGCCTGTCTCGCTGATTTAGGTTGGATTATGACCACCTGGTCCTTGTTCTTCATGGTCCTGGATTTAGTGATTGGAGCGGATAACATCGTTATTCCAATGATGCCTTCTACTCTCCTGTACAGTATTCTAGGAAGCGGAGCGGGCTTGATTCTGATCAGCATTCTTACTCAGAAAGATTATTTCGGAATCGTTACGCTAGCCCTCGACCTGATCAATAATTTCGTTGATATTATTTCCTACGTTCGGCTCTATGCGGTAGGTGCAGCCTCGTTGGCGATCGCGGTCGCCTTTAACGAAATGGCCGGTGATGTGGGATTCAAAGGACTGGCCTCACTCGGAGCGGCGTTGATCCTGTTCCTTGGCCATTCGTTGAACATCATACTTTGTGCAATGGGAATTTTGGTTCATGGTATCCGCCTAAATACGCTAGAATTTTCCGGTCATGCAGGGGTTGAATGGGGCGGGCGCCA
>JAJRRI010000168.1 GCA_024279685.1 Verrucomicrobiota bacterium
ACTGGCTCGACCGCCAGCACCACCTTCAGGTTTTGATTCATGTGAAACATCATCGGCTCCTGGGTTAATTGAAGTCGCGATTTTACCTCCTCCTCAGAATCTGGCTAGGAGGTGGCCGAAAAGACGCATACGAATCAACCTGAATCGTATTCTCTCGTCCGTTCCCAGTGGGCACTCAAAACGCGCCCCCTACGGGAGGCGCGTCCTACACCCTTTTTTTTGCGCTCTGAGCGGCTTTGCGTGATTCAATCCTCATCAAGCTAATCGAGTATAAGTAGAGTGTACGTTTCCCGGCTGCGGGAGCGCGCATCTACTCGAACACCCCTCGCAGAAAACGGTAAAAAGAGTGGATAATGGCCTTGCCATGGAGAACGGGTTTAACTATCTTCTGCCTCTCTTTTCGAGAAAATGGCTGTGTAGCTCAGTTGGCAGAGCAGCGGAATCATAATCCGCTTGTCGGTGGTTCAAGTCCACTCACAGCCACCATTTCCTCCTTCTCCGATTCGGGCTCTAGCCCCCGCTCACCCACCCATTTAATGGCTACGGCGCCAAGCGGTGCGGTGAAGATAATGCTCATCACGGCCACGGCCAAAATAACATGCCCCGGGGCGGTGTCCATTCCGCCGGCCTTCATGGCCATGAGCGGAACCACCCCGATAGCCGCTTGCACGGTCGCCTTCGGCCAGTACGACACCACGGTAAAAAGGCGTTCGGATAGGGTGAGTGGGCTTTTAATGAGCGATACCATTACCCCTACGCTCCGGGCGACTAGCCCGCAAGCGATCAGCCCTAGACCAGAAAGCCCCGTATTCCACGCCAATGTTACATCGACCTGCGCCCCGACCAGGGTGAATAACATGATCGATGCGAAGACCCATATTTTCCCTAGCTTGGAGGATATTTCGTGCGCCATAGTTTCGCGCTTCTCGAGAATAATGAAACCAGTAGCCATTACGGCCAACAGAGCCGCGAAGGGTAAAATCCCCTCAAGTACTTGCTGTGTATGAACCAGGACAATCGAGATCCCGACCACAATTAGAGTACGCTTCGTGGCGCGGGGATTGAATCGATCGAACAGCTTTAACAGCAACCAACCGATCAGTAACCCCACACCAATGCCCGTGAGAATCGATACCGGAACTTCGACAACTTTCAACCACACACTTTCTGACGTGCCGGTATAAAACCCGAGAAAGACGGAGAAAATTACGATCGCAATCACATCATCCAGCGAGGCCGCCGCCATCACCATCGTCGGAATTCCCTTCTTCGTTCCCATCCGCCGTTTAATGAAGCCGATCATCATCGGGACCACTACGGCCGGCGAAACGGCCGCAATAATAAAACCCAACATCGCCGATTCTAGATGCGTCAGCGGCAAAAAATACGGTCCCAATAGCGCAATCGTCGAACCTTCTAAAACCCCCGGGATGAATGAAAGCAACAGAGCTTGTCGGCCTACCTTGCTCAGCGCTTCACGGCTAAGTTCAAATCCTGCCCGTAAGAGAATGATGATCAACGCAATCATGCGTAAATCCGCCGAGACCTCTAAAAATGCAGGCTCCATTAAGTTCAACACGTACGGCCCGAATAAGACTCCCAAAAATAGCATGCCCAGCAGTCCCGGCATCCGTAATTTACGGAACATCCAGTCCGCCAACAGACCCAGCAGAATCATTTCGGCTATACTAAACGCCATCATACCTTCCTCATATAAATCAAATCGCTTCCTCTTATAGCATCAAACCATAATCGCATTGGATATGAATTCATGGAAATTACGGGGCGTAGATTTATGGCTATGACCTAAACCTAACGGCATCAACCCGAGGCATATTAGGATTGCATTTAAGAGTCTGTTATGTGGAAATCCCCTCCTTTACGCTAACACACAGGAATGCAATCCCATGGACTCTGGAAAACGCCAACATCTTCAAGATATCTACGCCACTGATCAGACGGCCAAGGACGATTATACGCCGCAAATTTCCAATGAAGTTATGGAAGAGCGCAAACGTGACATCCGCCGCCACCAGTTCACCAGCTTCATCCTTGGGTTCCTCGTACTCGTTCTATCCGTCTCGCTCGTCTACGTGGTGGTGCGCGAATATGTAAAAATCCAGTCGGTGGCGCCCTCTCCCACGCCCATTACACAGGAATATATTCCGCGCTATTCGCTGCCCACCGAATCGCAGTGGGTACTCGACTTTTCCCGCAGTTATGGCAGCCCCGAATGGAAGGGCGAAGGCGAACGCCCGTTCAACGTCGAATGGATGCGGAAGGCCGCCTTCAACCTAATCCTCGGTGAGCAAGCCGCTAGTCATGGTGAGTTCGCGGAGGCCGCCAGATACTATGAAAATGTACTCGAAATTCTACCCGACCTCGAAGGCGTAAAAGTGCCTCTCGGTACGATCTATTTCCAATTGGAGGAATTCGATAAAGCCCTCGTTTTACTGGAAAATATTCCCGAAGCCGACCTGACCCCTGATGTGCTCAATAATCTTGGAGCAGCATGCCTTAATGCCGAAGCTTATGATCGGGCAGAAAGCTATTTAAAGCAGGCCATCGAAATGCAACCGACCTATGTAGAACCTCAGAAAAACCTGGCCTTGCTCTACAAAAAACAGTCTCGCGAAGACGAAGCTGTGATCGCCTTCGAAAAATATATCGACCTACGCCCCAAGGATATCGATACCCAGCATAGCCTTGCGCTCTACCTCACCAAACTTGGACGTTGGGAAGAGGCGGCCACCCTGCTTGAACACCTAACTCAGGAGATCACCGATGTGCCGGTACTCTACTTCCTGCTTGCTCGGGCAGAAACCCATAACAACCGTCCGGACAAGGCGATGGCCGCCATTCAGCGCGCCATACAACTCGCCAACCCGAATGCGGCCATCGGCTATATGAACAACACTTAATTCGACCAGCTTCGCGAGTCCAATGAATTCCAACAAATGATCCTCATGCTCCAACAGAATCAAAAATAGGCCTTAGTTCAACGCTTCCGCTAGAAAGAGCGAGCCGGTTATACAAACGAGCCGGTTTGGCTCAGCAGACGCCCACTCGCGAGCCGCATTCAACCCGGATGAAATACTTCCGGGAACCGGATCAATCCCGACTAACTGCGCCTGGCTCGCAGACTGTTCGGCGGTCGCTCCACGCGGCGCATCGATTGGAACCGTCCAAACCTGGGTGGCTAACGATTTGATCGCACGCAGAAACCCAACCGTATCCTTATCGTCGAGAAATCCTAAAATGAATCCTACCTGATAGCGGGGATAGGTTTCCTTGAGGGTTCTAGCCAATGCACGGGCGGCCGACGGATTGTGCGCGCCATCAAGAATCACCACCGGATCGGTCTCTAGGATTTGAAACCGTGCCCCCCACTCCACCGATTCCAAGCCTTTCTTAAATTCCGGCTCAAAACCGAGCAGGTCGGCTAAAATCTCTACTGTAGCGACGACCACCGCGCAATTCTCCCGTTGGCACTCGCCTAGGAGCGGCAGATTAATCGGCGGCAGGTTACGTGAATGGGTTTCAATTTTTAGTTTTTGGGGCGATCCGATCTTTTCCACGGTAACGAGGCTATCCACCTCGTCCACATGACCGAGCACAGCCATCACCTCCGCTGGCTGTGGAGCGGAAAGCGCAGGTCGGCCGGGTTTAATAATCCCCGCCTTCTCGGAAGCAATCGCTGCGAGGGTGTCGCCTAAAAAATGGGTGTGGTCAATATCGATATGCGTAATCACGGAAACGAGTGGAATAACTACATTTGTTGCATCCCAGCGCCCTCCCATACCAGTTTCGATAAGGGCAATATCAACCGCCTCGTCGGCAAAATATTGGAAGGCCATCGCGGTCGAAATTTCAAAAAAGTGGCCGGACGTTGACCGCTTTGTGCCGCCACATCAGTTGCGGTCTTTTCCAACAGATGAATATATTCCTCCAACCTCTTTTGAGAAATAGGTTTTCCGCCGACCTGGAACCGTTCGGAAAAATCAATGAGGTGGGGCGAGGTGTATAACCCCGTCTTAAATCCTGAGGCACGCAGAACGGATTCAAGCATGGCACAAACCGAACCTTTGCCATTGGTTCCAGCCACATGAATGATCGCCAATCGTTGATGTGGATTGTCCAAGGCATGGAGTAAATCAGTAATGATCTCCAGCCCAGGTTTGATCCCCTGCGTCGTTCGCGCAAACAGGGCTTTGACTGCGTCGGTCATGACTAATCGCACATATATTCGAACACGAGAATCATGCGGTCACGCAGCTCATTGCGCGGAACCACCATATCAATCAGCCCATGCTCTTGGAGAAACTCCGAGCGCTGGAAACCTTCCGGAAGATCTTGCTGGATGGTTTCTTTAATTACGCGTGGACCGGCAAAGCCGATGAGCGCTTCAGGTTCGGCGACGATGAGGTCGCCCAGCGTAGCAAAACTGGCCATAACACCGGCCATGGTCGGGTGGGTTAGGATCGGAATATACGGCAAGCCGGCAGCAGCGTGGCGCGAAAGCGCCGCACTGGTTTTGGCCATCTGCATCAGACTAAGTAATCCCTCATACATCCGCGCTCCGCCGGAGGCACAAGAGAGCAACACGGGGCGCTTTTCAGCGGTGCAGCGCTCGATGAGGTGCGTAATACGCTCACCCACCACACTTCCCATACTGGCCCCCAGAAAGGAAAAGTCCATCACACCCAAACCAATATCGCGCCCGCCGAGCTTGCACCCACCGACCGTGATGGCATCGTCCCAGCCGGATTTTTTCTGGTTGGCTTCGAGCTTCTCGATATAGGAAAGTTTTCCCGTGAAGCCGAGCGTATCAATCGATTTAATTCCGCCGGCCCATTCCTCGAAGGTCCCTTCATCAGAAAGTAGGTCGATTCGTGCTTGGCGATTCAAGGTAAAATGGTGATTGCACTTCGTACAGACTTCGAGATTGGCGGCCACCTCTTCCTTATAGACGATTTCGCCACAGGAGGGACATTTCATCCAAAGTCCGTCGGGCATGTCCCGCTTCTTAACGGTGATCGTCGAATAGTTTTTTTTACTACTTCCAAACAGAGCCATATTAAATCCTTTCGTTATCCTCGGGCAGCAGTAATTACATGAACCGACGCCGCCCCCCCTTCTTTAAGGGTTTTTGCGCAGGCATTCACCGTTGCCCCAGTGGTCATCACATCATCGATCAGCAAAACCCGCTGATTCACCAGTCGCTTTCCCTTTTTATACTGAAAAGCTCCGACTACGTTACTAAGCCGTTGTTTCGCTGTCAAATTTGTTTGCGTAGTGGTTGGGCGAATTCGGCGAAGCAGCCCGGGGCTGGAAGGATAGCCCATGCGGCGACCCAGTTCGTGTGCGAGTATTGTGGATTGATTAAAACCACGCGCACGGCGGCGGACATGGTGGAGCGGAACCGGCACAAGCACATCAAATGTACGCCCTGGATACTCGGCATTGAGGCAGGTATGCAATAGTTCCGCTAGGTCGGGAGCCAGCCACAGCGCCTTCTCATATTTAAGTTGCCGTAGCGCCTCACTCACCACCCCATCATAGCGGGCGGCCGAACGCGCGCCATCGAAGGCTGGTTTTTCTGCAGAACAAGAATAGCAAATAAAGTCGTGATCCACCGCCCCAGATACCGGATCGCCGCACAAATTGCAAAATGGAGGTTCCACTCGCGCGGCATCTGACCAACAATCCCAGCAGACATACCGGAAGGTTTTCGGCGATGATATACCGCAGCCCACGCAACGACGTGGATAGAGAAGATCCAACAACCGTTTCATCATCGCCTCGCCAACTAGTCGGACAGAATAGGGTCTAAATGGATTTTGATCGGTTGGAGAATCGGGAGATCGACATCCTTGGCCCAAAACTTTTTACCTTTAATCAGCATCGCTCTATTCAGATAACTCTCCATCTGTGCTTTCTTCCCCCGTACAAGACAGATCGGCTCTTCAAGATCGCCCACGATTAGAACGAGTTTATATAGGCCGGGATTCGCACGACGGAGTACACCGGGAATTTCGTCATAGATCCCCCGTGGCTTAGTTTTGTCCAACACGAGGACCAACGGTTGAAGTTCTTTTTTTGGCGGCTCAGGAGCAATCACCACCGGTTCGGGTTCCGGTTCCGGATCCACGTTCTCTACCATCGGCTCAGGCTCCGGCTTGGGTGGCTCAATCAGCTCGGCATAGTCCGCACTAATCCACACGCGGCTTCCAGCAGGCGGAGCGATTTTTAGCCAGGTATTAAATTCACCGCGCAGCGAGAGGACATCACCCTGATCCACCACACAGACCACACTATAGTTCTGGCTAGGTCCCGAACGAATATTTAACCTAACGGGCTGCACGGTGCCGTTCTGAACATATTCTTCCGACACCCAAAAATCCAAGCTATCGGGGGCTTGAACCGCTAACCAACCGTTGGTTTCCCCAAGAAACAGCAGCTCCTCACCTTTCATGGCGCGGTCGAGTAATTCGGAATTTAGATCCGGATTCGAGCGCAAGCTCACGCGATTTCCCGTGACTCTGACTTTCAGCATTTCGTTGGTCTGAGCAACGGAAGAAAGGCTGATGGCGGTGAATAGAATAAGTAAATAAATTTTCATAGCAATCCCTGGATTAAAGCGCAAACAGCATCCGCGCATTTTGTGCCGTTAAACTTGCGATGGAGTCTATCGATTTGCCGCGCAACTCCGCAAGCTGTTTGGCCACATGAACCACGAAAGCCGGCTCGTTTGATTTTCCGCGTATCGGAACCGGCGCAAGATACGGCGAGTCGGTTTCAATGAGTAGGCGGTCATCCGGTATATAGCTTACCACCTCGCGGAGCGAGGCGGCATTCGCGAAGGTCACAATTCCGCTGAAGCTGATCATCAGTCCCAAATCCAGAATTTCCCGAGCAAAGGTCGTATCCCTTGTGAAGCAGTGCAGTACGCCAAGCCGTGCGGCATCCCCCTTCCAATCCCGGGCATAATCCTTTAGCAGAGAAAGCGTATCCTCATCGGCATCGCGCGTATGAACGACGACCGGCTTTTTAAAGTCAGCCGCCAAGGCGAGGTTTTCGGCAAACAGCTTTTTCTGCTCGGTAGCGGTTTCGGCCGTATAATAATAATCCAGCCCCGTCTCCCCAACCGCCCGTACTAAGGGGTTAGCCACAAATGCCCGCAGCCCGGCCAGATCGTACTTTTCTGTGGCCAGATCACGGTCATAGCCCGCGCAACCCAATAGGACCGCCGGATGCTCCTCCGCTAATTTGAGCGACAATGCATTCGCCTCTGGTGAGCCTCCAATGGCCACCATTTTATTAATCTTTGCTTCCCCGGCGCGTTCCAATAATTCTGAAAATGAGCCATCCGCAACAAATCGGTCAAAATGTACATGGGTATCAAAAAACATAAGGTCAGACAGTAAAGCGAAACTAGGGTCCTTCGTGCGAGATTTTTAGGCGAAATAATTTTCGCTACGTTCTCCCTTGCAGTAAAGCAGTCCAATCGGCATATTGCGCGGCTTTAGAAGGTTAGCAGAGAACTATTTAACGAGGAAAACTAATGGCTAGAGAAGTCCCTTTAAAGAATGTCCGCAACATCGGAATCATGGCACACATTGATGCCGGAAAAACCACCGTAACCGAACGTATCCTTTACTACACCGGCCGTTCGCATAAAATCGGGGAAGTCCATGACGGCGCGGCCACTATGGACTGGATGGAACAGGAGCAGGAACGGGGTATCACGATTACTTCTGCCGCCACCACCTGCATGTGGAAAGACCACATGATTTCGATCATCGACACCCCCGGCCACGTGGACTTCACCATGGAAGTAGAACGGTCGTTGCGCGTACTCGATGGCGCCATCGCCCTCTATTGCGCCGTCGGCGGCGTTCAGCCTCAGTCTGAAACCGTTTGGCACCAGTCCGAGCGCTACGAAGTCCCTAAGATTGCCTTTATCAACAAGATGGACCGCATCGGTGCCGATTTCTTCGGCGTGGTGGAAGGCATCAAAAATATGCTAGGTGCTAATGCTGTGCCCGTCGTTATCCCCATCGGGGCTTCCGATGAATTCGTCGGAGTAATCGACCTCATCACCATGAAAGCTCTGATTTTTAAAGAAGGTTCTCAAGGCGCGGAATGGGATGAAACCGAAATTCCAGCCGACTTGCTAAACGAAGCTAAAGAATGGCGCAACAATCTCGTCGAGAAATGTGCCGAGCAAGATGAAGAGATGCTCGAAAAATATTTCGATGAAGGCGATTTAACCGAAAAGGAAATCTGGAAAATTCTGCGCGCCGCCACCTGCTCCCGGCAGGTTGTTCCCGTATTCTGCGGATCCGCCTTCAAAAACAAAGGGGTTCAGCAAGTACTCGACGGCGTCATCAAGATCCTCCCCGCTCCGAACGAAATCCCACCGATCATCTGCACCAGGGACCCGGAAAACCAGCGTAAGGTGAACGACAACGAAGTGCTTTCCGCACTGGCCTTCAAAATTATGTCCGATAAACATATGGGCAAGCTGACCTATCTGCGCCTTTATTCCGGCTCCCTTAAAGCGGGAGAAACCATCTGGAATTCATCCCAGCAGAAAACACAACGCATTGGCCGCCTGCTCCGAATGCACGCGAACCGCCAAGAAGCAATCCCCGACGCTGTGGCGGGTGATATCATTGCCGTAGCTGGACTTTCCGAAACCAAAACAGGGGATACGATCTGCCACAAGGACGACGAAATCCTTCTGGAATCCATGGACTTTCCGGCACCGGTAATCAGTATTTCGATCAAACCGGAATCCAACGCGGACAATGAAAAGTTGGGCGAAGCATTGCACCGCTTAGCCGATGAAGACCCCACCTTCAGGGTGGCCTACGACCATGAAACCGGCGAAACCATTATTTCAGGTATGGGCGAGCTTCACTTGGAAATCATCGTGGATCGCCTGCGCCGTGAATTTGCCGTGGTGGCCGAGGTGGGCCGCCCAGAAGTCGCATACCGCGAAACCGCAACGTCGCCGGTCAACGGCTCTTATAAGCACTCCAAACAATCGGGGGGTCGCGGTCAGTATGGCCACGTCGTCATGGGCGTTGAACCTGGAAAACCAGGCGATGGCTTTGAATTCGTCAACCAAGTCACAGGCGGACGTATTCCTACCGAATATATTCCTTCGGTCGAAAAAGGAGTGATTCAGGCACTGGAAGCCGGCCCGTTTGCGGGCTACCCGGTGGTCGATATGAAGGTTACTCTGACCGACGGTTCCTACCACGATGTCGACTCCTCCGATTTCGCCTTCCAGATTGCAGGCCGCCAAGCCTTCAAAGAGCTCTTCATGAAAGGCAACCCACAATTGCTCGAGCCGATCATGAGTATCGAGATCACTACGCCCGATGAATTCATGGGAGCGTGCAATGGCACCATCGCCCAGCGCCGTGGAAGAATTGAATCCATGGATGAGCGCGGTGGAATGAAGATCGTCAAGGGCATGGTTCCGCTGAGCGAAATGTTTGGCTACTCCAATACGATCCGCTCCCTCACACAGGGGCGCGCATCGTTCTCAATGACCTTTGAGCACTACGAGGCTGTACCGTTCTCGATTGCCGAAGATGTGATCAACAAGCGCCGCGAAGAAGGCAAGATTAGGTAAGCTGCCCTCGGGTAGAATGCAAAAAGCCGTCCGGTCTCCGGACGGCTTTTTTTATGACCGCTTACTCTAAATAAAAAAGGCCACCCCAACGGGTGGCCTTCTTTACTTCACGGGATGGAATCTTATTTCACATCAGCAATAAGCTTCTTAACGTGCTCTACATAAGCTTCGGGTCCACCCGCCTGATATCCGGTCTGTGCGACGGCCTTTCCTGCGGGACTCAGAATGATCACCGTTGGGAAACCGCTCACGCTAAATTTTTCCTTCAGCGCTTTATTTTGTTTTTTCAGTCCACTGCTCTGTTTGGAGTCGTCGCGCGGAGTATCAGCCAGTACTAAAATCAGATTTTCTTTGGCATAGGCTTTAAAAGCCTCCTTAGAAAAGACCTCCTTCTCAAGTTTAATGCACCATCCACACCAATCCGATCCGCTAAAATTGATCAGGATATGCTTGCCCTCAGCTTTGGCCTTCGCCGAGGCCTTCTCAAAATCCGTTTCCCAACCGTCCGATGCAAACGTTCCCGCACTCATCGCCACCGCCGCCAAAATCATTACCCATTTTTTCATTTCAGTCTCCTAGTAGAATTTGTTAACCCGTATAAAACGGGATTCAATATGTCATTTAAGACCCCAGTCCTTTGAATTCGTTCATTAAAAGTAAAACGATAGATCGCATAAATCGAGTGAAGCAAGCTACCAAACCGTCTTGATGGTGCCGCCATCGACGGCCAGGGTTTGACCCGTGATATAGCTCGCGGCATCGGAAAGTAGAAAAGCGGCGATTCGTCCAAATTCCTCGATCGTGCCGTAGCGACCTAGCGGAATCCCTAACGCGTTAGCGATCTTAATTTCCTCCACGGTTAAACCGTCCTTATTCGATTTTATTTGATCGAGCATCTGAATGCGATCGGTATCAATTCGCCCTGGCATCAAGTTATTCACCCGAATGTTTACGGAAGCAAGTTGCTGCGAAAGGCTTTTTGCCAAACTGGTTACACCGGATCGCATGACGTTAGAAAGTAAGAGGAAATCGATCGGCTCCTTAACGGAGCATGACGTGATGGTTAAAATCGACCCTCCGCCTTCTTGTCGCATGAAAGGCAATACCGCACGAATCATTCGAACGGAGCTCATCAGCGTCAATTCAAAAGCGGCCTGCCACTGCGCATCGTCAAAATCATCGAACGTTCCCGTGGGCGGGCCCCCTGCATTCACGACCAGCATTTCAATACCGCCGAAGGTTTCCTGGGTATTTTCCACCCATTGGAGAATAGAGTTTGGATTGGCTACATCCAGCACATGGGCCAACACTTCAGCTCCGGTCTCTTCGGTCAGAGACTCGGCCGCATCAAAAATTTCCGATTCATTCCGACTGCCGATTGAAACGAGCGCGCCCTCCCGGGCTAGCTCGCGTGCAATACCCAAACCCAGCCCCTTACTCGAAGCCGCCACCATCGCCACTTTACCGCGTAATCCTAGATCCATACTCAACCTCCGTGCGGTTACTTTCAAAGCTATAATCCATTTTCTGGATTGCGCCAACTCTGCAAGTTGGACAAAGTGGAATCCATGCACGAAGACTGGATTCAACCCATACTCGACGAAGCCAAATTCCAAGGACTGGAACGCTCCGCTTACGCCTATCCCGAAGTCGGGGGAAAGATTAAAATCAATGGGCAAGAAACACTCAACTTTGCGAGCAACGACTACCTTAATCTCGCCGGCCATCGCCATGTAATAGATTGCGCACGCGCGGCGCTCGACCAATACGGGATCGGGGCCACCGCCTCGCGCCTCGTGACCGGCACCCTGCCGATCCACGAGGACCTTGAAGCGCGACTGGCCCAAGAAAAGAGCTGCGAATCCGCGCTACTCTTTGGCTCCGGTTATCTGGCCAATGCCGGAACCATCCCCGTGCTCGCGGGACGCAACGACCTCATCTTCGCCGATAAATTCGTGCACGCAAGCATGATCGACGCCTGCAGGCTGTCCGGCGCAAAGCTCGTCCGTTTCGCTCATAATGATGTCCAATCGTTAAAGAACCGACTTGAACAATTTCCGGCCACCGGAAACCGTCGACTCATCCTCACCGAATCCGTCTTCAGCATGGACGGCGACCTCGCCCCGCTCGCCGAAATCGCTGCGCTTGCTGAAAAATATTCTGCCATGTTGATGGTCGATGAAGCCCACTCCACCGGCATCTTTGGACCCAACGGAGCCGGACTCGTCCGCGAGCTTGGACTCGAAAGCTCCGTCACCGTTTCCATGGGAACCCTGAGTAAAGCAATGGCAGGCTATGGCGGGTTCGTAGCCTGCTCCAAAAAATTACGGAAGCTACTGATTCAATCCGCGCGCGCTTTTATCTATACCACCGCGGCTCCTCCGGCCGTGATCGGGGCCGCACTCGGCGCTATGGATATTTTCGAATCATCGCCCGCGCTTGGAACCACATTGCAAGCCAACGCCGGCTATTTCCGCTCACTACTCCATGCCGCGGGCCTCGATACCCTGCAAAGCCAAAGTCAAATTATCCCCATCAAAATTGGCGATAATGAACGGGCCGTCAAGATGTCACAAAAACTCCGAGAACAAGGCCTTATTGCCGCAGCCATTCGCCCCCCA
>JAJRRI010000169.1 GCA_024279685.1 Verrucomicrobiota bacterium
CCGAAACGCCCGGTACGAACCGCAAAACAGCACGCCCGCGCACTATGGGCGCATTTTTGGCTATTTTCCGAGGCCTTTTCTTGCGCTGCTCGAATGATCAAACATGATCTTGAATCTTCTTTTATAATCAAGCGAAGCCCCGCCGTTTTAACTCCGACAGGCTGCTAGGCATTATAAGAAAATATATATGTCTTACCGAATTTCAATAATACTTGATAATCCAAGCTATGCAGTCGGCTATATCTTGGTGCCTGAACTTTTGGTGGTGCTTCTATTTCTTCCTATTCACCTGAAAACAAAACCCCCGAAAAAAACCTTTAACTTCATTAAGGCCAAAGCCGATAATAGTGAGGCCGATTCCCAGCACAGACTGGGAATGATTTATTTCAAGGGAAAGAAAGGTGTCCTAGAGGTTTTTGACGAAGCGGCCCAATGGATTCAGAGAGCTGCCAAGCAAGGACACACGAAGGCGCAAGACCAATTGGGGCTAATGTATATGACTGGGTCGGGAGTTGAGAAAAATCTCTCTGAAGCCTACGCATGGGCTTTACTATGTGCTCAAGCTAAACAGACTAACCTAAAGAACCTCCTATCAAGAAAACTTTCTGCTGAACAAAAAATCAGCGGTCAAAACCGAGCAAAGGAATTATCTGCCAACCTTCCCAAGAAATCCTTCTTGAACTAAGGAACCCTTCTCGGCACCGAGGAATATGATTGCAGATAAACCCACGAGGATATGAGCTCGCTCTCGATGAGAGCGCCATATTAAACCCCCCTCCATCACAAGTCAGCACACACAAATTTGCTCCACCTAACGTTTTAAAAAAATCTACTCCACCGCCAGCCCCCTCTATTTTCTATACTCACACTTTTCTTTTTGCATTGTGATTCAGAAAAAGAGGGCTTTATAGGAAGTATTCGTGAGCCTTAAAGCAACCTGTGGAATGCTTTTGCGTGACCTTGCCTTCAAGGCAGGTTGCACTCAGAGCTGTTCATTGTCTTTTCCTACCCAAACAACCTCGCCCGACTGAGAATAAATCGCGTCTACAGTGCACATCACCAGCACCCCGCCCCTCTTGGGGGGGGGGCTCCCGGCTAAACAAGGCTTCTGGCTATCCTCCCTCTTAGCGGCTGGAGACTGAAAGCAGACCTTGGCTAATGGTCTATGGTATTGGTTGCTTGTTGAGTTGCTTAATAGGTTGGGTTTGGGAGTACGCTACAAAGAGGGAGCGCGGCCATACTTGAAGCAACCCAAACATAATACCAGCA
Source organism: Verrucomicrobiota bacterium (assembly GCA_024279685.1). Classification (GTDB taxonomy): domain Bacteria; phylum Verrucomicrobiota; class Kiritimatiellia; order Kiritimatiellales; family Pontiellaceae; genus Pontiella. The sequence continues at coordinate 1,270 of JAJRRI010000169.1, forward strand.
CCTTGCGCCACACCTGCCTCCCTCGCTCTCGAAACAAAGGGAAGAAGCATCCTATATCTGCGGGGGAAACACATCCCGGATGCATTACAGATGTACTATCCGGGATTCAACAGTAGCTACAGCACCGGACAGGGGCAGGCAGGAAGGATTGAGGACTCCTCATATAAACCCTTAAAATACAGGGTTTTATTAGGAAAAGATGGAGCCAATGATCTGAATCGAACAGACGACCTATTCATTACGAGTGAATTGGTTTATGTTATTTTATTAAATATTTAGTTACTATGCTATATTTATGCTTTACTTTTACCTATTCCATCCTACCTTTTAAAGCACCTAAGAGAACAGGAGGGAGCCTTATGCCAAACGGAAAGAAATACCCGAAGAACCTCTTCAAGCGCGGCAACGTCTACTATGTCCGCTGGCGCGTTGATGGAAAGCTCAAGATGCAGTCCACCGGAGAAGCCGAGCAATCCGAAGCCATCAAGAAGCGCGATGAGATCTTGTATCCCTTCCACCTCAAGGATGAAACCAAGCGACTGAAAAGCCTCCAAGTGGAAATAGACGGTCGGAGTACCGAACTTGAACAGCTTGAGGAATCAGCCCCGGCTCTAAAGCTGGCCGATGCCTGGAGGGAATACCGGAAGTCGCACAATCGGCCAAAGTCGGGAACCAGCACGCTCAACCGCTATGAATCCTGCATCGCCGCATTTACCAAGTGGATGAAAACAAACTATCCCGATGTAAAGGAAATGCGGGAGGTAGGCACGGAACACGCCGAAGCCTATGCCGACCATCTGGAAGGGAAAAATCTTTCCCCTTCGTCGTTCAATATCTATCTCAACGCCTTGGCCATGGTGTGGGCAGTCCTCAAAAATAAAGCACAGATTAAGCACAATCCCTTTGCGTGGGATCGGAAGAGCAGGACTGGGATAGAGCGCAGGAATATCAAGGCTGAAAGCACAATCCGGAAAAAGAGAGCCCTGACCCTCGATGAGGTAAATTTAGTGATCGAGAAAGCCGAGGCCGACTACAGAACCCTACTAATCATTCTGGCCTGTACCGGGCAGAGATTGGTGGCCGGCGTAAAACTCCAGTGGAGGGAGATCGCCTTTGATAAAAACATCATTACCCTAACACCAACTAAAACCGCCAAACGGACGGGGAAACAGGTTTATATTCCAATCCTCCCCCAGCTGCGGGAAGAACTCGACAGCCTGACGCGCACTGGCCGCTACGTCCTACCCGAACTGGTTGAAGCATACAACAAAGACCCCTCCATTATATCGAAGCAAATCCGATCCATATTCACAGCCGCCGAACTGACCGCCCATAAACAAATCGACATAGAGACTAGCAAGGCTGTTGTGGAAACAGGGGCGCATTCACTTCGACATAGCTACGTGACCATCGCACGGCTGGCCGGGCTACCCGACCCCTTGATAATGAAGATCACGGGGCATAGCTCGGAAGAGCTAATCGACCACTACACAGACTTCAACGAGCAGTTGATAGCCTCGCTGGCTTCACGCATCCCCCACGCCCTGCCGAAGGGAAGCAAAGGCTTCCTTACCGAAGAAGCAGGAAAAGAGCCGTTTCCAGAATGGGCAAAAAAGCAATTGGAAGCCATGTCGGCCAAGAATTGGAAAACGATTAAGGCCGAAATACTCCAGATAGGCTCTGAATAAATGACTTGTGTTATATGTCATATATGACATAAAGGAAGGCGAGATGAATAAAGGGGAAAAACCGTTGGTATGGCTTAGGGGCGAAATCAAGACCCCGCCGTTGAGCAAAGAGGCTCGGATTGAAGCGGGTTGTCTTTTGCGGGATTTACAGGAGGGCATAAAGATTGGATTGCCTCATTCACGACCAATGCCATCCATAGGCAAACGATGCCACGAACTTAGAATAACGGATGAAAATACAATATGGCGAATCATCTACCGTATCGATACGGATGCCATCGTCATTGCCGATGTGTTTAAGAAGAAAACGCAACAAACCCCCAAACGGGTAATTGATGACAATAAACGAAGATTGAGGCTGTACGACCAAATCTAAAGCAGGAGAGAGCATCATGAATGCCGCAAAGAGAAAAAAACTTGAAGCCGCTGGCTTCGCCGTGGGCGACACTCAGGAATTCCTTGGACTTAGCGATGAGGAAATGGCCTACATCGAAATCAAGCGATCCTTGAGCCAGTATCTCCAAGAGAAACGCAAGGCGAAGAAACTGACGCAAACTCAGGCGGCCAAGCTATTGAAGACCAGCCAAAGCCGCTTTGCAAAAATGGAGCATGCGGAAAGGACCGTCTCCATCGACCTACTTGTCCGCGCAAACCTTGCCCTCGGAGCAACCCCGCGCGAACTCAAGCACGCTTTCTAGCATCGGTGAAGCACCAAAAGGTGATCCAGCGTAATGCCAAATCACCCCCTTCAGCCGTTGCCACGAGCGTAGGTTTTTGCTACCTTCAGTTGGCTCAGAACAAGACTGAACCCCAATGACCAAACCCAACCCAACACAACACCAGAGAACCCATCGCCGCTGACGATGATAATTCTTGTTGAGGGCATGTGATGAGCCTACCTGAAAAAGAGAAATCGGAATTCCGAAAAAAATATAAAGCAGAACTAGCGAAAGAATCCGCCGCGTTTAAGACGGCTCTCAACCCTGACCATTCGGATGAAATAAATGGGGGAATCTGCATTGAGTTCTTAAAGCGGTTCCACGCATTGGAAGAAGAAGCCAAGAAAGAACTATCAGTCGAAAGTATCACGCCTTACCACCTTGCCATAAAAAAAGCCTTCGGGCTCCTGATAGGATATCTACCCGATCAAGAAGATAGTGCCCAACGCTTCTTAGGTGAAGTAATCTATGGCAAAGGCCTGATAGACACTTTCAACCCCAAAGATTTTGCATTGAGGCTAAAGGCAAATAGCGCAAGTGAATCATTCCTTAAAACGATTCCTAAACAGCATCAGGGGTTATTCGCAAACCATGTCTGGCAACTACAAGCCAAGATGGGCGATCACAACTTTCCTGATGTTGAGTCACGGCGTTTTTGCGTTTTAATTTCTCCTTTGGGCGAAACCCCGAAAGTTCTTTTGAACGATTACCTGTCTGATCACGACTGGAACAGGCTTCTTGTTAACATTGATAGTGTGGTGCAAATGCATGGGTTGAATGGAGACGAAGCCCTTCACAGGATCGTTCAATGCTTCATCCACTCCATCAATAGAGACATGCAGATGACGGACAAGGGCAACTTTTTCGAGCTTCTTCGATACGATCTTGGAACTGACTGGAACCGACCTCTGCTCTCTATGGAAGAGTTCTTGCCGAGATACGATCAATGCTTGCTGGAAAGGCTCGATCAGTTTATTGATGAAACCATTCCTCCCGTGTCGGGGAACTCTCTTCGCAAGCCCGAAATCCTAACCTATCGTACAATCCCGCCCTGCCAGATAGATCGCGAGTCATACCAAAAGCTCAGCAGCCGCCCTTTATTTGGGGAACACGCCCCTACCTCATTCGTTCAGATGGGAACAAAGGAAGCCTACGAGGCGCGCAGCCAAGCAATCCGTCTTGATGATGGCGACAAGCTCGTTGCCGTCAGCGGCCGTGAACACGAACAGCTATTTGAATCTGCTGCTGAATCACGAAAGAACTACTTGGATGGCCTTGCTTCCAGGATGAAGAATAATGACGCACTGTTCTTCAATAATCACTTGATGCATTATGTTAAACGCAGGAAACGTATTTTGGATAAAAATGCATCAACGTGGGGAAAGAATGGCCGACTAATATCAAAGGAATTCATAAGCGTTGAAATAGATGATTTAAAAACCCAAGTCGAAATCGCAAAAGATCTGGGGATTAGCAAATCTGCCGTAAACCAGAGGATTAAGCGGTTGGAGCGGCTTTATCCGGATGCCATGAATTACCGGCGGAAGGAAATAAAGCGCATCAGGGCACAAGAAAACCCTATCCTCTTTTCGTCGATGACCAAAACCAACAGCAAATCAGGGAAGTCTACCGAATATGACTGCTCAGATGAGGGCTTGAACGACAACGAATCTTAACTTTTCATAAAACTTAATATCATCACCTTCAAGGGGTTGCACTATGCAGCCCCCTTTTTTCTTAACTCCTCGTATATCTATATCCCGATACGGGTGTTAATGAAAAATATCTGGAGGTATGGAGATGACGACAACAACACAAAAAAGGGTCAGTCAAGTAAAAGTCGCCCGAACGGCAGCAGGTCTAAGCCAACACGGGCTCGGGATTGCGGCAAATGTTTCCGAAAATCGCATCAGCCGCCTGGAAACTGGCCGGCAACCAGCCGACGAATCCTTGCGCCGGAAGATCGCGGATATCCTGGGTATCAAAAGCTGGGAGGTGGTGTGATGCTTCTGGATACTACAAAAACTGCCCTCACCTCGATTCTGAAATGCGATCCAAATATGACACCGCAAAGGGGAAAAGAAATTGTTCGGTTCGCCTGCCAAGATCCCGCCCACGCACCCAATGAAAAGGCGATAGAGCGAATAGTGCGGCGCAGAGAAGCCGCTGAATTATTAAGTGTGACACCTCGTTGTATTGATAACTGGGCGACCTCTGGCCTTCTCCACAAAGTGATGTTGCCCGGTCGCACCCGTGCAGCTGGATTTCGCCTCTCCGATGTCGAAGCCCTGATGACTGGCGAGGTACAATCGTGATTTGCATCCGCTGTACCGCCAACCTCGCCGGTACCATCACGGCAACTGATATGATCTGTACCGACTGCGAGCGCGAACTAGACGGCCACAAAGGGCGAATCCAAGAAGTCCTCAATACTGCTGAATTTAGTTTCCGGCGCTCATTCGATGGCCTCACAACAACGCGCCTAGCAGACCTCCTAGAGCATCTTGATAACCTTGGAAATTGGGAAGCAGAAAAGTTCGTTGACGGGATCATCGGCACATCCGAGGAGGAGTACTCATGACCCCGAAGAATCTAATCATCGCCATGATCGAGCGGGAGCGGGAAATCTACCGCATCATGACTGGCCTTGAGACTGTGGGCATGACCATTAACGTTTTTGGGGCCCGCTCCGACCTTGTCCTACTCGCGTGCGCCGTTTGCGGGAGGTTTCGCCGAGGAAAGCGATTCATATCAAAATCCGAGTTCGCCGAGTTGACTAAACCAGTACGCGAAAGCGCAGAGGTGAACCATGTCGAAGAAACGCGACTATAATCACGCCGAGTCCGCGAAGCTGGAAAATTTTGTTAGGTTAAAAAAAGAGTACCGTCAGCAGTTGGGAATATCCTCAATGAGATTGTATCTCGCATTGTCATACCTTGAACAAAAAGGATTGGGATTGTGCGAACCCATCACGGCCACCTTCCCAGAACTTCGAGAGGCAAGTTACCTTGCAAACGATACGCTGGGGAAAGCGTTGGGATTGCTGAATGGGTCTCTTTGCGAGGTAAAAAAGGGGACTCCGATCAAAGATGGAAAACAGGCCACACAAATTAGACGGTATTCACTCAAAGAACTGCGTTCCGGCAAAGCATCAAAGCGGTTGAAGAATTACACGCCTGAACACGCCCAGCAACTTGCCAAGTGGATGAACAACAGAACTTTCGTCTATGGTGCAGACTCAGAGTGCCAACCGTTCTGGAATCCAACCCGAACAGGGCGAATCACTTCAGGCCGTCCACCCGTTCAAAATGATGCAGAGGCGGTGCGGGTTGCAAACCTCATGGCTGGATGCACCGAAGGCGAATGTCTGATTCATTTGGACTACCGCCGAGCCGAACCAACCGTTATCCAGCATATTATTGGCTACACGTTTGATAACGATCCCTACGACCTTGTCCAAAGTCTTCTGGTTATTTCAGAAAAAGAAGCCAAGCGACAGGTGAACCTGTTAGCCTACTGCGAATACGCGGTGCGCGTGGTAAAGCATTGGCCGAAAGAAGCGCAAGAGGTGTTCATGCCGTATGCCGAAGCCCTCGATTCATATAAATCTAAGCTCTGGAAAGAAACCAGACCCGCAGGTCGAGCGCGGCGGTTAGTTGAGACTCTGGGCGACTCAAAGGTCTATGCCGAAACCGGAGGAAAACACCACCGGGGAACAATCTTTAGCTGGAAGGTTCAAGGAACGGTTGCCGATATTCTGGGTAATGCTTGCTCGAATATGATCGACGGCGAAGAGGTCGAAGGAGATTGGCGGTTCTGCTTTCCCGTGCATGATTCCGCTTATGTTATTGGGCGCATGGAACATCTGCCAACACTAAAAAGAATGATGGAAGATGCGGCGAAAGAGGTTGGGCTAGAACTATCGGTGCGCGTTGAGATGAATGGAAAACCGCACAAATCACCGGAATAGAATTCTGATGAAGTTTGCTGTTCCAGAGTTGTAACAACGTACCCCCTCAACAAAACTAATTCGGGCGCTTTTACCCTTATTCCAATTTTGGAACAGCAAAAACACCATTCCTCTGTTCCAAATTTGGAACCTTTATTACCAGTCTCTTAGGAGCAAACAAGAACCCTCTAAAAAAGTAATACAGCCGATTCAGTTTGACTGCACGACAACACGGCGTACTCTTCCTCCCGAGTACATCTGAATATATTTTTGCGTTTAATAGCGCTGTGGTTTCAACTGACAACGACCAGTTTTTTATACCCAGAAACCCAGCACGAAAGAACGCGCCCACTCGGGCGCGGCTCCTTCGTGTTCTGGGTAGGGGCTTGGTCGTTCCTTAGTTGAGCATGTGGGGGGTCGCGTCTTTTTTTCTTGGCCTCCCAGTGAGTCGAACATAAATACGGGAAAGGTACGTTATGGGACTATTTGGTATTGGTAATCGAGCTAGCGGATTCAATTCATTTCATAATATTTTGCAGACTTTTCTCCAGATTCCATTTGGAAGCTCAAGATCTAGCATCAAAAATATGTTTCCTATCTACGACCTAGAAGAAGGCTACAACTTCATCAAACTCACTCATGAAAGCCAAAGTATGAACTTTCAATGCATATACCGTTTTGGACTCCAATCTGGATATCTTAACGAGATAAATATTGAAATAACAGGTGCCAACTCGAATCTACCCAAGCGAGGCAATGAATTAATTGCCTCTGCTGCCACACAGCCTTACAACCATTGTATTGATCAGCTAAAACACATGCATGTGATCCTTTTTCATTATAACTTGACTCAAGTGGCACTCACTTCTTCCGATCAAGGGTCAGAATACACCCTCAATTTACAGATCGCTTGCAAGGGAGAGTTTATACCGGAGCGTTCTTCCGAGTACCTGCTCCCAGTTAATTATGTCTATTCACGCTAAACACACGACAACGTATAAAGACCAGTAGAGGGCTCGTTGAATAGCAAAGCCTGACTGGATGAACAGGAAAACACGATGAGCAACGTCTTTATTATTATCTTTGTAATTATTACTGTTATATTCTTTATAAGCTGCCTCTTGCCAGCAATTTTGGCAGGGCTGGCCTCGGGATTAGAGGAATTCTTCGAAGGCAACCGTGCTGGTTGCTTTATGTGCCTTATCTTTTCCGGTTTTCTGACGCTTTTGTCTCTTTGGATGTTTGGAGTCATATAATATTCACAGAGGAACAAATGATGAAGAACCCTACAACAATTGTACGTACGCAGGTCTTATTCGTAATTCTACTCGGATTTGTTACACACAAATCTTTTTCACAAACCTACAAGGCTAACGCAAAAAGCTACAGATACGAATTCAGGGAAGGCAAACCAATCATATACAACGTCACAGAAAAAAGCATTACGTCAATGAAGTATGACCTAAGCCATAAAGATACCCCTCAAGTAATAAGAATTGAGCAACACGTAAACTTTAAACTAACGTTGATGCCAGAGCCTCAAACAGAAGACCGCACGCTACTCCAAGTTTCATGTAAAGATATACATGCTAAGTGGGATCTCTTGGTCGATAAAAATAGGTTGCTCCTTGCAACCTCCATTACCGGAGAAATCCAAGGAACTTTCAACTCCAAGCCAATAACACTCGCTGATGACCGCTACAGCAAGGAGATTGAAGGCTTATACACTCACGGCACTATCATCGTAAATGAGCTGGGGAAAATTATCTCGATAGAAGGCGACGACAGTTTCAGGTCTTACTGGGAGAGGTGGGAACGCCTTATCCCACTAGTATTCCCCGCATCAGAAATAAGTATTGGTGGGAAATGGCAACGGCATTGTCCCGTTGGAAAGAACCAAGGGATAGAAATACCGACCGAGTTTTTGGAAATCCTCGCCATGGAACGTGTCCACAACCAGAAACAAAATGGAATGACATACAGTTCTTTCAACCTCACCGGGTATGGTCAGGACAAAACACTAAAATCGACACCCTCACTCCAGTGGCTACAACCGATGGAAGTGAATACTACCGGAACGATCCTCTTCGACGATCTAAAGGGTCGTATCGCCAAAAGCAAAACGAACCACAGAGTCCAATCTACCTACCTCCAGAAAGCTGACACTCACTCGGTGACAGTGATAGTGTATATGGATCGAACGATTGAAATGACTAATGTTCCACAATAGCTTTCGAAATAGGGTAGTAGCCATCACATAACTCCAAACTGCCCCTCAACTATTTTGGTGGAAATTGCACAGTATTGCTCCGAAGGCATGAGAAAGATGAGAGTGTTCGCCACTGAAAATCATCTTTGCACTCAAGTTCTATCGCCCGCCCGGATAAAGCCATGCTCCTTTCCCAATCGGCCTCCACGTCTGGCCGATAGGAGGGACTTTTTACACCACATAAAACGGAGGCCAAGGGTCACTTCGTGCATCTCAGATTATCAACAGTCGGCGCACACAAATTTGTCCTATCCTACGTTTAAAAAAATATATACTCCCCCCGCCTGACCCCACTATTTTCTATACTCACGCTTTGTTTGTGCCCTTACAAGGTTCCAATTTAATTTTCCGCTATTATAGAGGGTAGGAAAAGCGTTCAGCATAAAACCTTCCAAATATCGCCCGTTTCCTAACGTTTTGTTAAAAAACATACCTTTAGGTAGATTCACACGCGGAGCATTGCATATTGCATTGTTTGACACCCTCATTTTTGCCCTCTCCTCCCTCGCCTGCGAATAAATCGCTTCCCAGTGCGTACTACCAGCCCTTCCCGCCCCTCTTGGGGGGTCTCTCCCCCTCCCGCTAAACAAGGCTTCTGGCTATCCTCCCTCTTAGCGGCTGGAGACTGAAAGCAGACCTTGGCTAATGGTCTATGGTATTGGTTGCTTGTTGAGTTGCTTAATAGGTTGGGTCTTGGGGAGTACGCTACAAAGAGGGAGCGCGGCCATGCTTGAAGCAACCCAAACATAATACCAGCACCTTGCACCACACCTGCCTCCCTCGCTCTCGAAACAAAGGAAAGAAGCATCCTATATCTGCGGGGGAAACACATCCCGGATGCATTACAGATGTACTATCCGGGATTCAACAGTAGCTACAGCACCGGACAGGGGAAGACAGGAAGAACTGGGGATTACCCATAATAACCCTGTAAATAAAGGGGTTTATTAGGGAAAGAGTGGAGCCAATGATCTGAATCGAACAGACGACCTATTCATTACGAGTGAATTGCTCTACCAACTGAGCTACATTGGCCACTTGAAGAAGGGAAGTTCTTACGAAAATGTGCCGGCGGGGTCAACTCGCATTTACGGGATTTTACAACTCGGCGAGTGCGGAAAGATGCAGATTGAGATCTTGCCAAAGGGTTTTAGTTTGAAAGCCTTCATATTCACCGTCGCTGTCGGACATGCCAAGAACGAGGGTGGGCGTATAGCCGCTGATCTGGATGGCTTCGAGTTGAAATTCGCGGAGGACATGCCCTGAGGCCAGTTTGATGTGGCCACATTTAATCCGAGTTTGCAGGGCCTTTCGTTCGCTAAAGGCCACCATCTTGATGCGAGAGTCGGTATGAGTGATATAGGCGAGTTCGCGGTTTTTTTCGTCGTACCACACCACTTTTGCGCGGCGGAGTTGGAGTAAAGTTTTTTCATTAATCACGTAGGCGGGGAATTTGGGTAACGTGTCATTTTCTGATCCTGGCGCGGGATTCAACCCGAGCACCGCGCCGAGCGTGCTGCCGAGACCGTGCAGTACGAGCGGCTCCCAGTTTCCCGTGGCGGGCACCCGTTGGAACTTTATTTCTAAATCTTGAATATCGAGCCGCTTCACCAACGGGGTCTTTTTAGAGAGCCATGCAAACCCATTGAACTTCACTTTAACCTCGGACATTCGTACGCCATAAAAATCGAGGTCTTTGAGGCGCAGCCCTAGCAGAGGAGTTGCCGCGCAGCTTTCGAGCGCCACCGGCAGTCGAGTTCCGTTTGAAATCTTGTCGGCGACCATGCTACGCACACCTTCCGTGCGAGAGATGATGTGAACGCCGATATAGATAACCAACAGAATCAACCCGGTGGTAATGAAATTACGCTTCCACCGAACCTTTTTTGAAACTACTTTTTTCTTAGCCATAAGTTAACCTCGCGCCCGTCCACCTCTACTGCATGAGATAACCTAATACATTCAATCTCCGCGAAACGGCGGAAACATCGCCTTTTTCGATGGCCAGACGCATGCCTTCCACTTTGAGCACCTTTTCACGAAGGATTGGATCAGAAATAAAGAGGCGACGCAACTCGGGGCTATCGCCCAGTTCATACACCGTATAGCCTTTTTTCGGGGTCAGTGCGCCGGCGGTTTCAATCACATGGTTCAAGAAATGGTCCCAAAGTTCGGGTAGGTTGTTTGAAATCTGCACTTTAAACTGCTCAACGCGTTTCACGACCTGGGAGGAAGAGGAGCACCCCCGCAGGAGCGTTTGACGGGTCATGCGGTAGCATCCTTCCGAGACCTTTTCCATAAATTCGAGCAACGACATTTCGGTGATGGGATCAATATTACGGCAGATGGCGGTCAGCCGCTGCGGGTTCAGCAGGATTTCAGCTCGTGCATGCTGACTGACCTTCAGCTCCACCTCCTCTGTCAGACCGAAGACATAGGCGCCGACCGGCGTGAGACGGATGGCAAGGCAGCCGTCGTATGGCGTCAGAAAGATTTCTGATTTACGTGTCCATTCCGAATGCCTGGGTGGCGCGGAGTAGGCAATTTCCGCAAACCCGAGGGCGGCCAACAGAAAGGCCGTTCCTTTTAAGAGCGGAACAATGATCAGGTCCCAACCGTTGGAACGATCCACCTCAACTTTACTTCGGTAGTAATAGCCATCCATATCGGGCTCAATATTCACGAAGCAACGGTGGCATGAAACCGGATTGATATCCAGTTCACGGTAGTTGACGTAGCTCTCGAGGTTCTTCATGGAGATCCAGTGCTCGTCGGACAATCGAGAAAACAGCGCTTTCAGAAAAGCGACGGCCTCTTTTCCATCGTCCGTACTTCCCGCGCTTAAATGCGTAAGCACATATTCTAGAAACCATTCAGGTTGACGAAATAGGGCCGAGCAGAGCGGACGCAATAGCCGCTCGGGGGCGGGCGGGTCTTCGAGCATAATACCCCGTAAACTTTCCCCCGTTGAGGCCACAATATTTACGAGCAACTCATGGCGGAGCAAGGGTAGTTTTGTCGATGATTTGTCGGCCGGAAAAAACTCCCCTCCTTCCGTAAGCTTTTCCAACGCGCGAATGCACGGTTTCTTAATGGCCTCGGCCTTGGTGTATTCCAGATGCCCGCGGGCGATATAGTCGGAAACAATGCGGAGGTCCTCCGCCAGCGTATCATCGCAACGAAATGTTTTAAGACCCTCCGGAAGCGAATCCAAAGGTTCCAGATTATAGCCGGGCGGCTTGGGCATACACTCTTTAAACCGGCTACGCACGGCGGGCGGCAGCCGCACAACCACTCGGTTGTCTGAACGGTAGGAGTATGAATCCTGTTCCTCCAGAACGGTCCATCGATAGCCCGCCTTCAGCGAAACACGAACAGACTCTTCCTCATAGTGATACCTCGGCTTGACGGTTCGCTTTTGAGTTATTTCAAAGTCCAGTTCAGCCTCCAGCGATTCCAACTCCTGATCGCCCCCCCAAACGAGCTGCTTGAGTGTGGCATAGACTTCGTCCGGCAGAGAATCCAGAAGAGACTGCAGCGCGTCCGCATTCAGGAAGACCTCCAGGAGCTTCTCGATTAATATGGATTTTTTCGGCTTTTTATCTGGTTGCGATTGCCCCAACAGCGGATAGACCTGCTCGCAGGCTATACCCCAAAGCTCCTCGGCATTGTAAAATTTTCCCAGTACTTCGGGGAGTGATAATCCGAAGGCTCGGCGGTTGCTGTAGTGAAGATCCATGGTCTCTAGGCTCCCAGCAGGTGGTCAATATCTTCTTCGGAAAGACTCTTCAGCGCAGCCCCATCACTGGAGACCACCAGATCCACCAGCTCCTTCTTATGCTGTTGCAGTTTCATAATTTTTTCTTCAATAGAGTTTTTCGCGATCAGGCGATAGGTAAAAACCGTCTTTTTCTGGCCGATTCGGTGTGTCCGGTCAATGGCCTGCGTCTCGGCGGAGGTGTTCCACCAAGGATCGAGAATAAAGACGGTATCGGCCGCCGTAAGGTTGAGCCCGACCCCCCCAGTCTTCAGCGTCATCACAAACACCTTTAACTGGGGATCATTCTGAAACCGCGCCACCAATTGCGCACGGTTTGCCGTGGCTCCAGTCATGGAGACGTGTTCAATTTCAAGTTCATTGAGCATGGAACACACCTGCTCCACCCCCGCGAGGAAATTGGTAAAGACCAGACATTTTCGGTTGTTCTGCACCGCTTCCTGTAAAACCCCTTCCAGCATTTCGCGTTTGGCAGAAATAATGGCTCCGTCGGTTTTTGATTCGGGAACGGTGGCAATCTGGCGCAGCTCCAACAGCGCTTCGAGCACCGCGAAGCGGCTCTGAGCCAGTCCCTTGCGCTCAATCTCACCCTGAATCAACTCCTGATAGAAACGGCGGCGTGTTTCGTAGAATTCCCGCTGCTCAGCGCCCATCTCAACCAGCAGCACCTGCTCCACTTTGGGCGGCAGATCCTTCAGAACATCCGCCTTCAGACGGCGCAGGATGAAGGGGTTTATTTTTCGCCGCAGCTCATGGGCCGCGGCCTTATCGCCGGTGCGCTGGATGGGGGCCACATAATCACGTTCGAATTCCGCCGCCGCCCCAAACATCGCCGGGTTCAGAAACCGGAACAAGGTATAGAGCTCGCCGAGGTTGTTTTCAATCGGCGTTCCGGAAAGAGCCAACCGGAAGGCACAGCGCAGGGCCAGCACAGCTTTCGCGGTTTGGGTTTTCAGGTTTTTAATCGCCTGCGATTCATCCAGTATAACCGTATGAAACTCCTCCGCCGAAAAAGCCTCGATGTCGGACCGCAGGGTTCCATAGGTCGTGAGCACCAACTGATGCTTTAAGCCCGCTTCCAAATCGCGCTGATTCGCATAGTAGGTATAGCACGAAAGACCGGGAGCAAAGGTTTCAAGTTCATGGCGCCAGTTAAACAGCAAGCTGCGGGGCATGACCAACAGCGTGGTTTTCTTTTCCTTTGGATAAATCCGCGTCAGCAGCGCAATCGCCTGAATGGTCTTGCCCAGCCCCATGTCATCGGCCAGACAGCCGCCCAGCCGATGCTCATGCAGGTAATCGAGCCATTTAACCCCGGCGGTCTGATACGGCCGGAGCTTGCCGGAAAAACGAGGCAGTTGAAGACGCTTTTTTCCCAGCGTATTAAACCCACGGAAAACCTCCCGCGAGGCCGGTAGCTGAGATTGAGCAGCCCCTTTCTCAATCAACTCTTCAATTAACGGCAGATCGAAGAACGAGATGCGCACGCCCTTTTTATTTTTCTTAAACAAGCGAGAGAGCCGTTCCATATAGCGTTCATCCAGCACCGCATGCGTGCCGTCGCTCAAGGCAATGTATTTTTGTTTTCGATACTGCTGAAGCGCATCAAAGAGTGCAAATTTTTCGCCGTCCAGATCCAGCGAAGCGTCCCCTTCCAAAAAATCAATGCCATGCCCCAAACTAACGTCCAGCGTCGGCTCCACATGGCGGATCCGATACGTCTTCAGCTTTTCCGCCCCGTAGAGGTCGAACTCCTTCATCACTTCAGCCAGATGTTCATGCAGAAAAATCGAGGCCAGCTCCGGCCCGAGAACCAGTCCCTCCTCATCATCAATCAGATACGCTTCAGGCGAGCGACTGGCTTTGGAGATCTTTTTCAGCCGCCGCACCAACGAGGCCCGAGCTGCGAGCACATCGCCATACAGGACCTCACGTACTCGAATTAACCCCTCCATTTCATCCACAAAAGCAACCCGCCCGAGATCATAATCGCGAGCAAACTCAATGGGAAAGCCAGGAATGGCCTGCACCACATCCAAATGTAGCGCCGAATTTTCATCCACCTGCTGAAACACCAGCGTGGCCTGGGCTAGAATCGGATCGTCCTTGCTCACGGCGTAGGTGCCGCATGCGAGACCCACCGAAGAAAAGGAGGAAAAAAACAGCGAAAGATATTCATTCAGCTGCCCAACACCTACCGGATCTGAGAAAAGGGACAGCGAACGAAAGCCGATACCAAGCGACTGAATGGTATAAACGGTCTGCCCCGCCAGAAGGTTCGATTCCGTAATCAGCCTGAGCTCTTCAAGAGAAACAACCGCCCCATCCGCGCTGCGCAGCCTGAACCGCCCCCTTACCCAATCCTCACCATCAAGATCAACAACCAGCTGCAACTCAATCGGATCGGAATGGAACTCGACCGGCTTCCGCTCGGCATCCACCACGCGGCGGGATTGTGCCAGCAACCCCATCAGGTGGCTGTGTTCATGCAACAGAACCCCGGTGCCGTCAAATCCCGTATCGTCCCACAAGCGCGAGGCATCCCAGGACCACCGAACTTCATCGTAGGCTTTCAGCAGATCCCGCTCAAGGCCATGGAACATGCGGTAATCCACATCCACTGCCACACCCTTTTGATCCACCACCTGAAGAACAAATCCGGCTTCCGTCTCTCGGATTTGAAAAACCACCATTGCATTTTCTTTGGGTTTTCCGTCGCCCCGATAGGGCGTCGAACGCTTCAACGCCTCAAATAGATTCTCTCGCTCAGCCAAAATAATTACCCTTTCGCCAGCTCAATCGATCTTGCTTGGGCCGCCTTCATCGCCGCAACAATTGAACCTTTCACCCCATGCTCTTCCAAGGTGTTGATGGCCGCATGGGTGGTGCCGCCTTTGGAGGTCACTTTTTTCCGTAAGGCGTCGGCCTCCTCGCCGGACTCCTGCATGAGCTTGGCCGCACCGATGACCGTGGCCAGCGCCAGTTCGCGGGAAAGTCCTTTTTCCATCTTCATCTGGTCGGCCGCAGCGAGCATGCTTTCGAGTAGATAAAATACATAGGCTGGGCCGCTCCCACTCAGCGCGGTGACGGCATGGAGCTCTTCTTCCTTAACCACAACCGTTATGCCGACCGCGCCCATCATCTTTTCGGCCATCTGCAGGTCAGAGAATGTTGCAAATTCGCCGGCGGCAATTCCCGCCGCGCCTTCACCCACGAGCGACGGGGTGTTGGGCATCACGCGTACAACGCGGATGGGTTTGTCGCCAGCGATTTTTGATGACGGAACACCGGCCATAATGCTGACCACCAGGGCATCGGGTTTAAGTGCTTCCTCAATTTCAGGCCAAACTTCGGGGAAAATTTGAGGCTTCACCGACAAAACAACCACGTCTGACTGGGTCACCGGATACGCATTATCATCCGAAGTGCTGACGTCATATTTCATCATAAAATGGGCCAGCCGCTCTTCGGAAATATCGGTCACGCAGATATCCGCAGCCGCAACCAACTTTTTTTTCACCATCCCCGCAACAATGGCTTCAGCCATGTTGCCCGCGCCAATAAATGTTACTTTCATAATTCTATTCCAGTTAAATTTTCACCACAGAGAACTCAGAGAGCACTGAGATTTTAAATTTACAGTTTAAACCTCGTTATGCCATCCACCAATCGCTCTACGTTGAAGTTGATTAGTAGTCCTGTTTTAATATTCGCCAGTTTCATATAGGTAAGTAATTGAGCTTTGTGGATTCCCTTAATTTCTTCAACCGCTTTGAGCTCTACGATAACCTCTCCCGCAATTAAAAAATCGATGCGGTATCCGCATTCAAGGCTCATATTTTTATACTTAACCGGCAAGGGATGCTCCGATTTGAAAGCGATCTCTTGTATCTTCAACTCACACTCCAGTGCCTGTTGATATACGGACTCAAGCAAGCCAGGGCCAAGTGCTCGGTGCACCTCAATCGCACAACCTATTATTTTTCCAGTTAAAGGATCCTTCTCCATTTTCTCTGTGTCCTCTGTGGTAAAAATCAACTCCGCCCGCCAAAAAGATCCGTTCCAATACGGACCCAGGTACTGCCCTCTTGGATCGCCACTTCGAGATCGTGCGACATGCCCATGGAAAGCTCTGGCAGCGGGGTGCCGGTTTCGTCCTGTAGGTGATCGCGCAGTTGCCGGAGGGCGGAAAAATGGACGCGCGTCTTTTCGGGGTCGGGCGAAAAAGGAGGCATCGTCATGAGGCCGTGTACTTCGACCTTCTGCATCTGATTGGCGGCCTCGATCACGCAGGCCACCTCATCGGGTTTCATCCCGAATTTGGCGGACTCGCCGGAGACGTTCACTTGCAATAAGACGGGGAGAGTGGTTCCAGCGTGGCTTTCCAAGGCCTGAAGTAGCTTCAGCGAATCGACCGAGTGCACCATCTGGAAATACTGCGCGGCAATTTTGGCCTTGTTGGTTTGAAGATGACCAATGAGGTGCCATTCGAGTCCATTCGGGCACATCGGTATTTTGGATTGTGCTTCCTGTACGCGATTTTCGCCGAACAGGCGAAGTCCGCAGTCGGCGGCCTCGCGGACGGCTTCGGGCGGCTTGGTTTTGGATACGGCGAGCAAGCGCACGGAATCGCGCGGGCGTCCCGCTTTTTTACAGGCGGCGGCGATACGCTGCTCCACCTGTTCTAAACGTGCTAAAAATGTTTCATTCATATCCACTTCATTTCTCTCAAATTATTTCACGCATTGGAACATATTTCGGCGCACCAGAAAACAGCTCTTTCCCATTGAAACAATCTGATCCAACACTAAACTACTCTCTCTTAGCCAAAGGAGAGACCTCTGATGAATAACCGACTGACTTACATTCTCGTTCCCCTCGCACTCCTGACCGGATGCGCAACCGTTCAAAAACAACCGGAGGCCGTCGAGTCTTCGGTGTCGCGCGAAGCCCAGCTCGAAGCTCAGAAGCAGCAGGCGCTACCCGCAAAACCTAAATTTAAACGTAAGGTGGCGATTGGCCGCTTTAGCAATGAGACCCGCTACGGGCGTTCGTTGCTGCGCGACGACGAAAATGATCCGCTGGGCAAGCAAGTCTCCGATATTCTGGCTGGCCGACTCGTTGAATCGGGGCGATTTCTGGTTTTTGAGCGACCGGACATTAATAAGCTTAAAGCCGAAGGTGAACTCTCCGGCGAGGCGCTCGATCTCGTCGGTGTGGATACGATGATCCTCGGATCGCTCACCGAATTTGGCCATTCCACCACCGGCAAGAAGGGCTTCATGAGCTCCACCAAAAAGCAGACGGCAGAAGCTTCTGTTGAATTGCGGCTGGTGGACGTGAAAACCGGCCACATCTTCTTTACGGCCAAGGGCACGGGAATGGCCACGGTCGAGGCGGGCGAAATTGCGGGCTATGGCAGCAAAGCAAGTTATGACGCAACGCTTAATGATAAGGCGATCGATGCGGCGGTTTCGGATGTGCTCAACACGCTAATCCGCAAGCTCGAAGAGCGGGAATGGCGGACGGATATTCTTAAAATCGATGGGAATCAGGTCTTTATCAGCGGCGGCACACACCAGGGTATTAAAGCCGGAGAGGTCTTGGCTGTAATGGATCGGGGCGAACAGGTGAAAAGTAAGCAAACCGGATTCGGAATCGAACTTCCAGCCAGCCAGATTGGAAAAATCGAAGTCGTTTCCACTTTTGGAACCAGCGAATCAAATGAAGGTTCCCTTGCAAAAGTCATCGACGGCGACTTTGCCGGAACCGATCTTAACACCCTATTTATAGCCGAACGAACGGAGTAGATTATGAATTATGTATACGCAGGTTTAATCCTTATTTCCACCGCTTTTCTTCAAGGGTGCTCCTACCCCGATGCGGCGAAAATTGAACAGAAAGACTCCCGTCCGGCCATCGGAGTGAGCGGAGCACCAAAGGGTTCGGTGTTGTATGTGGATGGCTTAAAAATGGGAATGGCCCGCCAATTTGACGGCGAAAAGAACGTGTTGCTCGTTGAAAGCGGAACGCATCTCGTTGAAGTGAAAGCAGCGAATGGAACCGTACTTCTCTCTGAGAGCCTTTTCCTGAGTAACTCCACCACCAAAATTCTCACGATTCAACCGAAATAGCCGGCCACAGATGACCCGAATTTTATTATCCCTCCTTCTCGGCCTGCTGTGCGGATGCGCCTCGCCCTCTTTATATGAGTGGGGAAACTATGACCAGTGGCTCTACGAAAATTATAAGCATCCTCAGGATGATGAAGAGCTGTATGTTGATCTAACGGCCTTAATCACGAAATATGAGCGCCGTGAAAAACCCAGCGTCAAGCCCATGGCCCCCGGCCTTTATGCTGAATATGGCTTCCTGCTGATGCGGCGCGGCGAAAATGAGCAGGCGATCAAGTACTACACCAAGGAAAAGGCGCTGTGGCCCGAGTCCACCGTCTTTATGGATCGTATGATTCAAACCGCAAAGATGGCCGAAACTAGAGGCGCTCCATGAAATCTCTACTGCTTCTCTCTGTATCCCTGATGTTCCTTGCAGGTTGTACAACAATCCCTGTCAAAACAGGCTACGACTATTCCGCCTTTCGCTCTGCGGATCCGCGCTCCATCTTGATTGTCCCGGTCGTGAATAACAGTGTCGATATCGATGCCTCCAACTATTTTCTTTCGGCTATTTCGCAGCCCGTCGCCGAGCGCGGCTACTACGTCTTCCCCGTCCACATGGTTAAACGGGTGATGGAGGAGGATGGATTGGCCGATGCGGACATGGTGCACAACGCCGACCCCACGCGGCTCGCCGCCTTGTTCGGGGCCGACTCCGTTCTCTATGTTTCGGTCGAGCGCTGGGACGCCCAATACGCCGTACTGACCACGACGGTCACCGTTGAATTTAACTATGTCCTGAAAGATGGCCACACAGGGGAGACGCTCTGGCAAACCGATCAAAAGATTGTTTACCAACCCCAAAGCGGCGGTTCTGGAAATATCTTTGCCGACCTTATCATCTCGGCGGTGCAAGCCGCGGCGACCAAGGCCAAACCCAACTATCTGCCTCTCGCACGCAAAGCCAATGGCGCCGCCGTCGTCAAAACGCATTATGGCCTTCCGGCTGGCCCCTACCGAGCGAAAGAATATCAGTTAGACCAAGGGCGGTTCTAGGGCATGAAATGGAATGCTCTACCCGCCCTCAATCCTTAAATCAGATTATAGCGACCGGGCGCAATGATGCCGTTAGGATCGAGCGCCTTTTTGATCTCGCGGGCGGTGCGCCAGAACGAATCGTCTTCGCTCACCACGTGGTGCATCGAATTAATTCCGACACGGTACGGCGGGTAACCCTGTTCCATATAGCGAGCTTCCATCTCTTGAATACAGGCGTGCGCGGCTTTCGTTTGCGCTTCGTTACGCCGGTCAAATGCGAGGCTCACCACTCCCTCCATCGCCTTGGTTCCCATAAGATTGACCGTGATGGCCGCCGTAAACCCATGGCGCGCAAAGGTGTCGCGGGTGTCGGCCACCACCTCGGTCACGGTGGATCCGGAGGCTGGAATGATCGGGAGGCAAAAGAGCAGGCCGCTATTCGAGTGGTCGGGGTTGTGCTCTTCCAGATTTTGATAATCACCGGCCGCCCAATAGACCGCCTTGAGCGATTCGTCCGTGGCTTCGCCGCGCGTGAAGCCGTAGACGGGCTCGATGGCCTTGAGCATCATCGACTGGCGATGAAAGAAGGGGATAAAAGTAAGTTTTTTGCACAGCGCTTTAGCCCGCCTAACGAGGGTATCGTTGAGGAATAGGGTCTTGGAAAAAGAGCCGACCGCCTTTTTAATTTCTTTTTTGGCGAGTTTGATCTGGCCCTTCGTGCCGAGCACGCCGATGGCCGCGCTCCACGGGCCGAAGCCGTTATCTTCAAGCATCTGAATGGCCTTGGAACGGGTTGCCTCACCTTCGGGCTCCCCCGCTGCAAGAAGCTGTTCGTAGAGCAATGGGGCCAGTGTAATATATGAACGTTCCCGGTTTCCAACATGCGCCACACTCAAAAATACACCGCGAGAACGGAGCCGAATCAATGCATCAACAAGCTGTGGGAGTTTTGCTTCGGAATCAATTTTGATAATGGCAGCCATGTGTTCATCGGGCTTTGGCATAAGATCGATGCACGCGGAGGCAACGATCCCGAAGTTGGCCTGTTGCAAAAGTCCATCGAGCGAGGGGCCAATGCCGTGGGGATATAGATTTTTGGTTTTGGCCTTGGCGTAATGGCCAAATCCGGTCTGGATGATTTCGCCGTTACCGAGCACGACCTGCATGTTGGAGATACTGTCGGCACGAGAGTCGAAATAGCCCACTCCACGATCCATCGCATTCCCAATCAAGCTGGTATCGGAGGCCGAACCGGTCACGTTGAGCATCACCGGAAGCTCGTGTTCTTTAATATGGTCCAGGAGTTGCCGTTGGGTCACGCCGGGTTCGACCACGGCATAGTGGTGCTCCGCATTGACCTCGATAATCCGGTTCATCCGCCCGAGGTCAACAATGGCCGCTCCGTCACGAACGGGTAGGCGGGACCCCAGGCCCCACTGCTTGCCGCAACTGATGGGATAGAGTGGCACGTGGTATTCGTTGGCGATGGCGACAATTTTCTGAATATCCTCCGCTGACCCCGGCATAAGCACAGCCACAACCTGTCGTGTCGAAGAACAAACGCTATCGGTGTACGTCGCCAAAAAATCGGCCTCTGCCACGATCGAATTCTCGCCAAGGGCTTTCCGCCAGGATCGGATGGCTGCGTCTACGGCAGGAGTTGTTTCCATTGTATCGCCATTTCAGGTTAAATCATCGCATTCGGGCGGGAATAATAGCCGAGGGCTGTATGGGCCTGCGGAATACGGGCCGTAACCGTCGTGCCCTCGCCCACACGGCTCTCGAATTCAAGGGTGCCTCGGTGCTCTTCGAGCACTTTTTTGGTGATGAATAATCCAAGACCACAGCCTTGTTCGATGGAGGCCGAACTGTCGAGTGGTTCGAAAACCCAGTGCAAGGTCTGCATGTCTACTCCACACCCATTATCCCTGATTTGAATTTCTATATCGGTGTTGTCCATGGAGCACGCCACCGAAATGGTGGGTGAGGGTTGATCCACGACTGCGGCACCCGCATTGTCGATCAAATTTTGTAAAGCGCGCCGGACTTGTAGCCGCTCCCCGAGCATCTCGAACTGCTCCTCGGAGCCTTCCAATTGCATATTGAAGGAAATATCCGAGTGAGCCGCGGCATCCCGATAACAATCGTTGATGAGCTTCGGCAGGTTGAGGCGCTGCATCTGCGAAAAATCCATACGCCCTAGCGCGCGCCAAGATTCAACCAGATCGGTACACCGCCCCACGTTCGCTTCGATTTGGTCAAGATATTCATCCATGCCGGGCGAGGAGGCTTCCTGCTTTTCCTTTAATTCGTAGACGAGCAGATCGAGATATCCGCGGATGATCGTGAGCGGGTTTCGTAGATCGCGCACCAGCTCGGAAGAGGCCGCACCTAACGAGGTTAACTTATTCGTGTTCCCTACTTCGCGCCCCAACGATTGCGTCATTTTCTTTAGCTCTTCCTGAGCCTTGCGCTTACGCTTATTCAGCTTCGAGCGGTCCACATACTTCTTGATGATCTCCTGGATTTCAACCACATCGAATGGCTTTTGGAGATAGTCAGAGGCCCCGAAGCGGATCGCTTTTTGGGCCGTTTCAAGGTCGCCGTAGCCCGTGAGCATAATAATGGAAACCTGGGCGTCAATCGCGCGGATCTCCTCCAACCCTTCGATTCCACTCTTTTCCGGCATACGAATATCCATGATCACCAGATCCGGTTTCTTCTCGCGGAGCAACTCCACTCCAGCATCCACCCGATCGGCCAGAAATACCTCATAATCATACTTCAACACCATCCGCAGGCTTTCGCGCGGCCCGCGTTCATCGTCGATAACAAGAATTTTACCTAGCATTTTCTTCGGTTCTGAGATCATACCTATTTCCCTAAAAAGTCAGTGAGTATGTCACACCTACCAGATTGGAATCAATATCATATGCACCTGGAGCTATCGAACCCGCCGGGCTGATCCGATCATCGTAGATGCTAAACGTATAAGCAGCATCAAGGGTATGGTTTCCGATTGTGTATCCGAGGCCGAGGCTCAGCGCGTGACGGTCGGCATCTGGAAGAATTGGTGTAATGGTGTCATCCGGAATAGGGGATGGGATGAAGGCATAGCCTGCGCGAACAACGAATGACTCCGTGGCCGCCCAACTACCTCCGACGCCAAAAGTAAACGTGTCGTCCCAGTTATTAACGAGAGGGCTCGACACGGGTCCAGTCACGAGAGTCTGCGTATCGTTCACCGACCACTGCAACCACTCCACCTGCGTTTCAAGTTGGATGGTATCTGTCAGCTGGATGCCGTAGCCTAGACCAACACTATTAGGATATTTAATCGTCGTCTTAAAATCACCCGCCGCGGCTCCGCCAAATTCAAAATCACCCTTATAGTCGATATCCACTCGGCTCCGATAGGTCACCGCGAGGCGCTGGCGAGCCGTCGGCAACCACGTCACTCCAATATTGGCACCGAGCCCCCAGCCGTCACCCTCCACTTCCGAGGGAACAATCGTTACTGGAGGGGGCGGAGGAGAGACTCCATTCAAGGCCTTTAATTCCAATTTAGAATAAACCACATTCAGGCCCACCCCGACGAATACCGTTTCGTGAACCGGAAAGGCAATCGTTGGATTAATATTAAGGAAAAGGACACTAGCTTCATACGGAACGGTCGTTGGGGACGGCGTTATCGGAGGAGGGACTAGAGCGGCAAAGTCGGAGGCCAGCCACGAAACGCCTTGTCCATAGGGCGAATTGATACCAATCCCTGCAACCCATCCCTTCTTACCAACCGGTTGAGAATAATAAATGTTTGGCAGAACATTCCAATCGCCATCCGATTCATAGCTTACTCCCGGAGCTGGAGAATAGGTAGTCTCGGTGCGCGCAAACGTAGTGGCCACCACCAAGGAACGATTCGTCTGCATCGCCAAGTTGGCGGGGTTATAGGAGATGGCCGAGGCATCATCCACAAAAATCATGTTCGCGCCTGATTTCGCAATGCCCTCTGCCGTCGGCGGAGGGTTGCGGTAGCCATCGGCATAAACATTACCCACCGCAACGCTCAAAATTAGAAAAATGGATGCCCCGCCTCTACATGTATTCCGTTTCTTTTTCATACCTATTTTAACCCCTAGTAAAATTTACTATTCTATTTGTTACACTAGTACATAGCAACTCGCGTGCCAATTGTCACCCGATTGTTGGCCATAGGTTGTGGAATATTTCTTGATGTACACCACATATTGATATTTAATGCCTGACAAAATAAATAGATAGATATATACGTAGTAGCCATTCATCTTTGAGCGTCTTTTCTTTATGGGGTTAACGGAAAGCCCGTTTCATTGATCCAGCTAAAGGTGAGGATTTAACGCGTGATCGGCAAAAACAGAGTGGTCATAACCGGAATCGGTGTGCTCGCCGCAAATGGGATTGGAAAAGACGCCTTCTGGAACTCCCTCCTCGCCGGAGAATCGGGCGTTGGGCC
>JAJRRI010000012.1 GCA_024279685.1 Verrucomicrobiota bacterium
AAGTAATCTCCGGATGTTCTGTTCGTATTGGGATAAACGATGTTCGTGCGGTTGCCATTGAAATCGTATTTATTTTTAGCCACAAAATTTACAGAAGCCACAAATTGCGTGCTGGAGACAAGACGGTTCATTTCGTCATAGCCAAACTCAGTCTTCGTGCCCTTCGAATGTGAACCATTCCCGCTGATCATTATTTCCGTATCGGAAATTATCTCGCGTTGCTTGGCGTAGTGAAGAATGTTCCCGTTGGCATCGGGATCAAATATCGCAACTTCAACACCTTCATTCATCACGGCCACCAGACGATTGAGTTCTTCAGATAGAGCAACACTCTTTCTGTACGTTCAGATAGGTGCATCAGTCCATCTTCATTTTTAATTGTACATGCCCCGGCGATCCTCTTTGTTTAAGGGATGGGACGGTAAGCACGCATTGAATATGAAGGCGCAGTTTATCATGTGATGAGCCGCAGAAACCATCAGCAGCCGATTTATCGAAGTGATGAGGATTGTGCAATTAAAAATAACTATATAATAGATGCTATGTAGGGGTTTACATCGACTCTATAATCCTTTGATACACAACCAACAAAGGAGCCAAAAATAACGACTACCCCGCTACCGCTCGCTTGTTCTGTCTCCGCCAGGGGGAGATGCCGATTAAAATGAGGCCGAGTTGCATGTATTGTACTTGAAAATGAGAGCATAGGTCGAAGACCCAATACATTCGCCCAAAGAACCCGAGCAGTGAAACCAGCGCTAATCCCAACCCCCAGGAGGTTGAGGAGAGTTTCCGGCCATTTGTTTTTGCATCATACGAAATTTAAAGACGAAGTCGTGGCGCGGAAAACGCGTTTTCGCGCCGCTACGGGGTTGAGATCGATTCTCGAGAACCCGCAGGGCGCTGCTCCGTTTGTACTGCGCCTGATCCACTTTGAGCCGTGGATAGAAGGGCTATTTAGGCTTCTATTTCGTCGATAAACTTGTGGTAATCCTCGACGGTTCCTCCGGCGAGACAGCAGTCGATAATTTCCCGACCAAGTGGATCAAGGTCGGGCTGAATGAATTTTTTCAATTGAGCATGGAAAAACTCCGTAAGAATCTCTGCGCCTTGATCAAAGGCTTCTGGTCCCACCTCGGGCTGGGTGTCGACTTGCAAAAACCACCGAGGAAGTTGAACGCCTTCGATACGCATTTTTTGCAGCGAGTATCCAAGCAACGGGCAACGCGAAGGAACAATCTGGTCGGAGTGGAAGTGCGCATGCCCGCGCCGCGCTAGATAGTCGCGCACGAGCCATTGCGGCATAAATCCAGTTTCCCAAGCGCCAATGTGTTGGTTCGGCGTTAAGATGTAGCGCGTCTTGTGTGCTTCCTGAAACTGTTTTAATAAGAGATTGGCTTGGGTGACTCGCCTTCCGGTTGAAAACGGCCAGTAGCTGCCCACGCCTTCGCTACTCATTTCGCCTGAGTCCACAATGCTTGGATTGGAATATCCGCGGGGCGAGACCAACCGCCAGAGCCAGGCGAGGGCGGGGGGTAGAATGTGCATGATTCCAAGGATGCCATACGAAGGCGGTTCTTTGGAGCAGGGGGGCGTGCGAACGCCGAATGACCGAATGTCGATCTCCACTTTTTTAGTGGTGACATGGGGCACGAGTTCGCGGGGGATCACCACGCGGGGGTTGGGGCAGGTTTTGCCCGGCTCATCTTCGATGTGATCCCAAATCAGTCCGGTTCCGCCCTCTACGGTCGCCATGTTGAGAAAGAGGAGGGGCTTTTTGGGGTGAAGTGTCAGGTGTTCTAAGTCGGGGTCCGTTCCATATTCTTTAATATGATCGACTCGAACGAACCATGCATTTTCCGCATCAACCAAGGAGAGCTTTCCATTATTGTCCTGTAGATCAGGGTGGCACAACCCCATGTCATCGCACACGGGATGCAGTTCGCAGGTGCGCGGGATTTCTAGATAGCGAGTCTCTCCGGTTACGGTGTTTTTCCCGAGTTGAAGCCGCCCGTCGGGCATGCGATGGGGCTGCTGAAGCATTTCGCTTTTCCCACCCCCACTGGCGCCCTCGTGCATGAAGGAGACCACGTTGTCGTAGGGCGTAATCGCTTCAACTGCGGAGCAGTGAGCCGTCACCCAGCCCTGTTGTTCTCCGAGTTCAATCAGCGCACCATATACGCCTTTCTTGGCGCTGGGGCCGGGGTATAGGTTATATGAAAAAATTTCATGAATGTCGTTGCGGTTATGCACGACGACCTGTTTCCCGTCGAAATGGGTGTGACGAAAGGGCGGTGCCACATAGATGATGAGCGATGGATTGAACTCGCGTTCCAGTGCGTGTAGATCGACAACGCCTTGGAGGAGGCCTAGCCCGAAAGCGAAAAACCCCGCATTGGCAGGGCAAATCGCGAGGGCATCCCCGGCCAATCCAGATTCGCCCATTTCAAAGGCAAAGACCGCCAAATCTTGATCGGCAAGCCAGTCGAAGGTTTCGTCGCGAACGGAATTGAATGAAAAATCATAGCGGTCCTTAAAGCGCGCTTTATCGCTGGCTTTTTCGTCAGAAATCAACATGCAATCTGGGTCCCTTCGGCGCATATAGGATTCACGATAGTTGGCGCTAACGCCATTTTTAACGCGCATCACGTCGACTTCATCAAAGAGCGTTCCATCGGGGAGTTCATAGGAGACGGTGTGCGATGAGCTATTGTTTTCTCCGCACGCCATGGCATCGAGTTCCTCGACCTTAGAGGCAATAGAGACCGACTTGGCTCGTAGCAAAAGTTCTTGAACCTCATTCGGCAGGGTCATTTTTTGATTGAGCTTTTCAATATTCATTTTGGATTCCTTGATTTAATTTTAATCGTTATATGGCGCGGCAAAAAAAGGTGTAATGCACGAGGAAGAGACGTTTATCCCTCGCCGGGAACTATCCGACGCGCTCGTCGGCCCGTTCGACTTCACGGCTCATTTCCTCATTCAGTGCTCCTTTAGTATTTGTTTAAATCATTTTTTTAAGTATAGGTTCCGTTGGTACATTCCTCTCCACCTTAGCGGGCTCCTGTTTAACAGAGAGTTGAGAGATTAAAGACCTTCGGTTACGTGCTCGATCACTTTAAAAATACAACACGTCGCATTGTATCTGTGTATGCACTGCGGCCCATGTTCTGCTGACCCCGTTTAGAATCTTCAGTCGATCTGCCTTTATTTAAACTTTATAAAAATGTGGGTTGAGGCAAT
This sequence comes from Verrucomicrobiota bacterium, assembly GCA_024279685.1. Classification (GTDB taxonomy): domain Bacteria; phylum Verrucomicrobiota; class Kiritimatiellia; order Kiritimatiellales; family Pontiellaceae; genus Pontiella. The sequence goes on from JAJRRI010000012.1 coordinate 3,244, forward strand.
GCCCGTCAAGAGGATTTGATTAAAAAAATCTGCATGGGCGTGGATGGGAGTGGATTCAAGTTGTAAAATAGGGGTCAAAATAGTGCGTGAAGAGTCCCAAGAAATCCTACCTTTGAGCTAATTTACCACCCCAGCATAATAGGAACAATTCGAGACGTCATACCATTTATTATTTGATCAATGGCGACAGCACTCTAAAATAAAAGGTTTTGCACTTACTTAAAACAGCCGGATTGGAAGAGCGCGCCACAAATAGCGTCGAACACACTCCACCCAACTATCGCCGTCGTATAAAATCGTACGATAAAAACGGGCGTATCCGGAAAAACCTACGACGACAACGGGAACACTTTACGACCAGAGCGCAGGAAAATCGGGAAATTATACCGGTTTAATTTGGGAATGGCCTACGGCATCAATTTGGTCGGCAACAGGTACCTTCAAAATGCCAGCCATGTGGCAACTCGCCGCCACGCTTTAAGAGATTCTTCACCACGAAGGTTAGAAGAACTCGAAGTAAAATTGATCGCTCTTCGTGGACTTCTTCCCATACCTCTTTTCTACACTCCATAAATCCGCAGAGCACTATAAGAAGGTTAAAACATAGGACTGATACAAATGGCACCGCCATCTGCATCAATCACCTGGGAAAAGAATATAACGAGGAGCGTCCCCACGAAGGGATTGGGATGCAACGGCCTGCTCAGAGATATCAAGCCAGTCCGAGACGCTTCATCGGGTTGATCAAGCCTCTTCGCTATCCGCGGCCATTCAAAACGCTAAACGTGAGTGCTTCGGGCTTTGTGTCTTGGAAAGGAAACGCCTATTTCATCGGTGATGCCTTATCGAAAAGTCGCTTGGGATTGAAGCCACTCGACAGCGGAATTCATGAAGTATACTTTGAGGAACGGTTAATTGGGGAGCTGCATGAGTCCGCCCCCGGTCGACCTCGGCCTCCGCCGACCGGGGGCAACCCCGAAAAAAAATAAGCCGAGAGAAAAGTAATGAACAAAGTGTTACCCATGTACCCGGATAGTTTGTAACCCATCTCCCGAGTCAGACAGTCAATAGGAATATTTCACGCAAAGGTGCCGAAAATACGGAGGCGAAACGGATGACGAGAAAGAGCTACAGGATAAAAATGTACTGGGGAACAGGAAGAATCTCTCCGTTTTCCACTCTTGACATCTGTAACGCCCTCCATATAGTTCGAAACAGCATACCTACCAAGCCTCTGCCTCGCATGCTCAATTCTGGTGGGTCTTTTTTTGCCCAGAGGGCGTGGTGATGAAATA
>JAJRRI010000170.1 GCA_024279685.1 Verrucomicrobiota bacterium
TCCCATTTCCGCATACATCTGTTTAAGGGCTTTTCTGGGCCACTCTTTGCTACTCCAGTCAACCGCTCGAACCATCTGTTCCGAGTGAAGATAAAATGGATCGTCGGAGGCCGGAGGGACAAGCTGCCAAAATTGTTTTTGGGTGGCTTGCACAATTTCCTTTATCTGATCCAACGATGTGATGGGTTTTGGCACATCTTTTTCAAGTGACACATCGCGAATCTCCGTTGCATGCACCCCAACCGTAGCCATGATGATAGCCAGAAATAAATTTAACTTCATCTCCCCCCCTACTTATTTCGTTGTTTCAACTTACTTTTATTAAGAAATGGTAATCTTTCCATATCCACACCATCGAACTCAAGTAAAATGTTCACCATTAATGAACAAAGGTCTATTTCTCGTATCTTCTCCAACCTATGGAGAAAACAATCTACAACTCAGATTACGAAGCCCTGATACTTTGGATAAAAACGCTCAGAAAATCATCTGGTCTGACCATGCGTGATCTCTGCCAACTCCTTGACTGTTCCATCGGATATGTCCAGAAAGTGGAAAGTGGTCATCACAGGCTCGATGCCCTACAGCTGGTTCGCTACTGTGAAGCCATCGGAGCCGATGTTCACGAAGGAATCAGACTACTTCAAAAAAAATAACCTTTCTCAATAGCCCCCCGATCAATCGTCGTTCTTCCTGTTAATGCCAATACCAAGGCGTATTTGGAGCCAGGCCGTTATGCAGAAGGCCATGCGTCGGCTTGACCCATCAGTGTTTTCAAACAGTGAAACCCGGCGGGACTGTTATTGAGACAGGGAATCATACGAAAGGTTTCCCCGCCCGCTTCAAGGAAAAATTTCCTCCCGCGAATCTCAATCTCCTCAAGTGTTTCAAGACAGTCGCAAAAGAAGGATGGACAGATCACGGCCAATCGCTTGTGTCCAGCAGCCGGAAGCTGTCGAAGCGTCTCCTCGGTGAAAGGCTCTAGCCACTTATCCCGCCCGAGACGCGATTGAAAAGAAATGGAATAGTCCTCTGGTGCAATCCCTGCTTCCTCCGCAATTAATCGAGAGGTTTCAATGCAGTTAATTTGATAATCGGCCGTCTGGGCATCTTTCTTCAAGTGCCGTTCGGGCAGCCCGTGATAGGTGAATAAAACATGTTCATCCACACCCGCTAATAAACCGGCCAACGGAGTAATGAACGTGGGTTCCTGAAAAAATGGGGGCGCAACACGCAGAGCGGCACGTCCCTGAATGGCCGACGTTACACCGGCAATACACGATCCGGTAGTCGCCATGGCATAGTGTGGAAACATGGGGAGCAGGCAAACCTCGTCTACTCCATCGGCCAGCAAGCGCTCAATGGCATCGGGAACCGACGGGTTTCCATAGGCCATGCAGATCTCCGTCTCCAGTCCGGCCGCCAGCTCGGTACAATAGTGGATGAGCGGCGAGCCCTTTTCTGTCCAAATTTGTTTATACGCTTCCGCCGAAGCCGCCGGACGGCGCGGCAGGATCAATCCATAAACGAGCAATGCGCGCAAGGGCCAGGGTAGATCGACCACAAAAGGATCCATCAAAAACTCCTTCAAATAGGTCCGTAAATCAGCAACGGTTGTCGAGTCCGGCGACCCTGTATTCATCAATAAAAATCCACGTTTCATAATGCAATCCTTGCCGCAGTATCGAGGCCTGAGAGGATGGAGTTCCTCACGGAGATCCCGTCACGATAGTGCCCCGCAAAGTGAATGCCGGGATGTTCCATTTCAACCTGTTTCATGTGATTGAGGAATCGTTCATACCCAACCACATACTGTGGGATGGCTTGCGGATAAACACAAAGACGCTCAAAGGAAGGCGCCCCCGAAAGCCCGAGTAGATCCTTTAAATCCGCCAGCACCTTTTCCTGGAGTTCGTCTTGGTTCATCAAGGCCCTTTCGGGAGCCATCGCCCCCCCAATGAACACCGTCAACAGCACCTTTCCATCCGGTGCACGGTTCGAGAAAATCGACGACGGAAAGAGTGCGCCGAGCGAAAAGCGGTTTTCCACTTTAGGAATCAACATGCCAAATCCATTAAGCGGATGCGAAAACTGATTTTAGCTAAACCCAAGTGATAGGCTAGCGACGGGCGGATAGTAAATTTCATCCAATAATTTTAGATCAAAAGGAAGATTCAGATTGGACATGGCATGGGTAGGGACGGCGAGGATCACATCCGTAAAAACTTCTCCGTTCACGTTCCATCCGCCGGAACATCGCTCAATCCCTTCAATGCGAGCGCCGAGTTGAATGGCCCCATCCAGTTTTTGGGCCAATTGTTTAGGAAGTACCTCCATGCCGTCGTCAAAGGTAAACATTTTGGCCTCTTTCGAAGCCGTCTCCGCGCGTTTCTTCCGTTTCTTTGCGCCTTGGATTGCCCCTTTAATCAGCGAGCCATATTCCTGCTCTAACGCATACAGTTTTGGAAAGGCCAGCGCCGTGGAAAGTTGGGCGGGATCGCCCGCATACACCCCGCCGACAAACGGATTGATCGCATAGTCGAGGAATTCCTGCCCCAACCTCCGGATCACAAAATCGGCGAGGCTTTCCGTTTCGTTCGAGATGGAGCGGATGAACGGCTCGCGTACTAATCGCAGCTTGGCCTTCGCCGAAAAGGCCTTTGATTTAAGCAATGCAGTCGGTGAGTTTGGTAGCGCGATAGGCTGACCATCGCGAACAATAAAACGGTTTTGTGCGGCAGGATTAGCTGAAAGCTTGCGGTCGGCCAGCCCAATATCCGCGACTAATTTTCCAATGTTTGGGTGCGTGTCTAAAATCGAGTTAGGACCACATTCTACCAGGAACCCCTCCTCATGAACGGTCTGGATCACCCCACCCACCCGATCGGATGCCTCGAAAATCGTGCAGTCCACCTCGCGTTCTGTCAACTCTAACGCCGCCACCAGCCCCGTAATTCCCGCCCCGACAATCGCTATCTTTTGCATGCGGATAGTTAAACCACGAATGGACGTGAATGAACACACCAAATGTAAACGAGTGCTTCCCGCCTCGTTGTGCCGCACCGTACTCGTCTTCGCTAGACGGTCTGTGAGTAGCGACCTTTGGGCTGGCCGGATTGAATGGCGGGGTCGAAGCGCATGGCGATAATGCGGACAAAGAGGCGACCGAGCGGAGTGACGTGCAGGCCTCCGGGTTCGCGACGGACGAGGCCGTCGATTTCGAGGTCATCGAGCGAGGCAAGGTCGGCCTTAAAATGTTCGGCAAAGTCAAAACCGAGTTGCCCAGAGACCTGAGCGTAATCAATATAAAGATTACACATGATATGCATGATCGCATCGTAGCGAATTTGGTCCTCTGCCGTCATGGTGTAACCACGAAGCAGCGGAAGCTTCCCGGCATCGAGGCCCGCATAGTAGGCGGGAAGTTCTTTTTGGTTCTGGAAGTAACTCCCGCCGACATGCGAGATGGACGACATGCCCATGCCATGCAACTCAACCCCTTTGAGCGTGCTGTAGCCTTGGAAATTGCGCTGGAGCGTGCCGTCAGCCAAAGCTTTCGACATGGCATCGTCGGGCTTTGCGAAATGATCCATACCGATGTAGATATAGCCCGCGCTCGTCAACTTCTCAATGGCGAGTTGTAGCAGTTGTAGCTTGGTTTCTACATCAGGAAGCAGATCCTCAAAACTTTTCTGGAACGATTTAATCCATGGAATGTGGGCATAGCTGTAGACAGCGAAGCGGTCGGGAGAAAGGGAGAGCACATCGTCAATCGTTTGGCTGAACGATTCAAAGGTTTGGCCGGGCAGTCCGTAGATGAGGTCAAAGTTAATCGACTCCATGCCGCTGTCGCGTAGCATCGTATTCGCCAGCGCCACTTGCTCTAGGGGCTGGATGCGGGCAATTATTTTCTGCACGGCGGGATCGGTATCCTGCACGCCAAGCGAGGCTCGGTTAAAGCCGGCACTACGCAGGGCCTGCACCTTTTCCAAGGTCAGGCCACGCGGGTCGATCTCGACACCGGCCTCGATGGTCTTGGCCATTGGAAAATTTGTACGAATCATTTTGCCCAACCGCTCGAGCTCCTCTGGCAGCAGGAAGGTGGGAGTACCCCCGCCGAGTTGAATTTGAACCGTCTCGGAACCCTCTGAAATATGCTCCGCGCGGAGTTTCATTTCGCGTTCGAGGTAATCAAGGTATTCCGCGCTCTTTCTCTGATCGCCCGTGACAATGTTGGTGCAGCCACAGTAGAGACACTGCCGATTACAGAAAGGAAGATGGAAGTAGAGCGAGAGAGGAGAAGGTGTGAGATTTTGAGACTTGAGGCTGGTGGGCTCCTCGGTGAAATGCGTCGCGGGCGGATACGACGTGTAGCGCGGTCCGGGCACGTTGTATTTGAGGAGCTGATCTAGACTGACGGTGATGGTATTCATTTAAACCCCTGCACAGTTTCTGTAATGGATTGAATGGACTCAAGATTCGCATCGGGCGGAACGCCGTGGCCAAGATTGAAGATAAAGCCGTCGCGCCCGCGCATTTCGTCGAGAAGAATTTGTGTTTCTGCGGCGGCGGCTTCGGGCGTGGCAATGAGCAGGGCAGGATCGAGATTACCTTGCACGGCGATGTTGGAGGGAAGTGCATCCGCTGTTTCGCGCAGGTTAATTCCCCAGTCGATGCCAACCGCGCTCGCGCCGGTTTGTACAACTTCGTTCCAGTTATGGTGGACATTGCGGGCAAAGACAATCGTGGGGACTGCGCCGTCGATGGCTTCGATAATCTGTTGCATCCAGCGCCCGGACACCTCCCAGAATTTATTCGAAGCAAGAGTGCCGCCCTGGCTATCGAAAAGTTGGATCACATCCGCACCCGCTTCGATCTGTGCTTTGAGGTAAATAATGGTGGCTTCGGTAATCTTTTCGAGCAGGGCGTGAAAGAGTTTAGGTTCGTCATAAAGCATCGCGCGCGAGCGCAGATTATCGCGTGAACTTCCACCTTCAACCATGAAAGATGCGAGGGTCCACGGCGAACCAGCAAAGCCGATAATCGCGCGTTCATTGCCCAGTTCCTTTCGAACCACGCGGATGGCGTCGGGGGTATAGCTGATATGGTCGAGCACACGGGAGGGTTCGAGCCGGTCTACGTCAGCCTTAGAATTTAGTGCAAAATCAACTTTCACGCCGCCCTGTTCAAGCAATTCATACGGCTGACCCATCGCTTCGGAAATCACGAGAATGTCGGAAAAGATGACGGCGGCATCGTAGCCGAAACGGCGAATGGGCTGGAGGGTGACTTCAGCGGCGAGCTCAGGATTCTGTACAAGCTCGGTAAATTTGTAGCCGGCCTTCAGCTTCATGTACTCGGGCAACGAACGGCCAGCTTGACGCATCATCCAAAGGGGAGGTCGGTCGGTCGCCACGCAGGCGCAGGCATTCAGAAAACGTTCGCGGCAGGTTATAGGGGCTTGTATATTCATAGGTTGGTAGTTTATCGCATACCGACGTAAGCCGTTCAACCTCCTTTTACCGCATCAAGCTCGATCGCGAAAAGTAAGTCGTGCCGACAGACATCGGCGTGCGAGAAGGCGACGGGAAACTCGGGGAGATTATGCTTACGGCAGTACCCTTCGAACAGAGAGGTCTCATTGATATCCTTGAAGTAGGCGATGGCCCGAGAGATGTTGCGGCAGCGTCCAACACATCGATCGCCATCCATCACCGGATTGAGCTTAATTTTGAAGAGCGCGATATATTTTGTGTGCCGGCAACCCGTCGCACTCCCATGAGGAAAGGTCACGATGTATTGGTTCACGGAAGCATGGGGCGGAGCTCTCTGACCTATTTAAATTCTCACTAAAAACTTCGGGAAAAAGCCCTACCGATAGACGGATAACAGAGTATATTTATTTCATCTTTTATCCAGCGATTTTCCCACCTACCCTAAAACATGAAATGAAGTATTTACAACATTAGAGCCAAGGAGTAACTGTATTTACATCCACTTACCAGAGAAATAGAAACCAACTCGGGAGAATGATAAAATGGCTACACAGAAAAAGACCACGAAGAAAGCGCCGGCTAAAAAGAAAGCCGTAGTCAAAAAGACTCCGACGAAGAAAAAGGCCGTAGCGAAAAAAGCGCCCGCCAAAAAGAAGGCCGCCGCCAAGAGCACCAAGAAAGTGAAATATACCGCCGAACAGGTCTATTCCATGATTGAACAGGCCGCCTACTTTACCGCCGAAAACGACGGCTTTAGCAAGGATTCTTCTACCTACTGGGCACAGGCCGAAGCGGCGATCCATACCATGGTCAACCGCTAAGCCGCGCAGACTTACTGTAACAAAGGCCGGCTTTCAGGCCGGTCTTTGTTTATACCCGAATCAACTCACCCGTGAGCGAAAGATCGGCAACCGAGGTAATCCTCACCGTCTGAAATGTGCCAATCAACTCTTCTGGCGCATTGAGAATTCGGACGAGCAGTTTGCCCTCCGTGCGCGCGGCAAGTGCACCTTCCATACGTTTATCCACGCGCTCAACGAGCACGCGATAGGTTTTCCCTATCATCGCCTCATTGCGCGCTCGTGAGGTCCGCTTGAGCACGGCGGTCAGTCGAACGAGCCGCTCGCTTTTTATCTCTAGCGAAATATCATCTTCCCAGCGCTCGGCGCGAGCACCGACGCGCGGCGAATAGCGAGCAATGTAAGCCATATTAAAACCGACTTCTTCCATCAGTTGGGCCGATTTCTCCAGCTGCTCGTCGGTCTCTCCGCTAAAGCCGACAATGATGTCGGTGAAAAGGGTTGCGGTCGGTAGGAGCTCGCGGATATCGGAAACAATTGCGCGATAGGCATCGACGCTGTGATTGCGATTCATGCGTAGCAGCATTTTTTCATCGCCACTCTGCACCGGTAGATGAATCTGCTTAGCGAGGCACGTGTGGGCCGCAATGGCTTCGATCACATCGCGGGTCATGTCGCGCGGATGGGGCGAAGTAAAGTAGACCCAAAACTCCTTGCCGCTCTTATCGCCCAGCTCGCCCACCTTGCGGAGGAGTTCAGCAAAGGAAAGTTCTTCACCGGCTTTATCGAGTCCATAAGAATTGACGTTTTGCCCGAGCAGGGTGATCGCCTTAACATCGTTCTCCAGCAGCTTCTCCACCTCGGCAAGAATGTCGGTGCTGGCGCGGGAGACCTCTCGACCGCGGGTATACGGTACCGCGCAGAACGAGCAAAATTTATCACATCCATTCTGAATGGGAACAAAGGCTTCAAAGGTGGAACTATACGTTGGCTTAACCTGCCAAAAGTCGGTGCGTTCATCCTCCCGTTCAAATGCGTCGAGCCCTTGGCGAATAGAAAATTCGGTGGTCACGCCGCACTGCTGAATCATCGTCGGCAGGTCGGGCAGTTGGTTCATGCGAAAAACGAGATCGAACCGTTTAAGAAACTTCACCTCATCCGCAGGCAGGATGCAACCCGACACAAACGTGATCAGCGGACGGTCATTTTTCCACTGGTTCCATTTTTCGATCTTGCTGTACACCTTATCGATGGCCTTTTGCCGAACCGAGCAGGCCACTACGCCGATGAGGTCGGCCTCGGCCTCAACCTCCGTCAAAACATAGCCCAAGCCTTCGATTACGCTGCGGATCCGTTCGGAATCCGATTGGTTCATCTGGCACCCCAATGTGACAATACAGCACTTCATCGCACGTTCCTTAGAAATAGACTTCAGTATGGATCTGCGCGGTGGGGAGACCTTTTTCTTGCAGCATATCGAAGGCCTCATAGATCATATCGCAGTTACCGCACAAGAAGGCTTCGGTTTCAGCAGGAATCTCCTGCGCCTGGAGGTATTCCGTCACGCGACCGCGAAACGCCCCCCCCTCTTCACGCGAGACACAATGGATATAAGAGTCGCCATAGAACGCGGCCTCATAGGCCTCAGACGTCAGTGCCGTTCCATGCAATAGGCTATAGTTCAATCCCTTATGAGAATCGATAAAACAGTGGAACGGAGAAATTCCTGTACCGGTAGAGACCAATAAAAGCGGCTTAGAGCGAACCTCTTCCGTCAGCTTAAAGTGGCCGTATGGCCCGCCAATATCCACCTTATCGCCCGGTTTCAGATCGCACAACAGCTTCGAAACCAAACCATCCTCCACCCGGCGCACCAGCACCTCCAGATAGTCGGCGCCCGCGCTGGAATAGATGGAATAGTCCCGGATTTCTGGATCCCCCTCAACCCCGACGCGGATGTACTGCCCCGGCTCGAATTTTAAATCATGGCGCTCAAAGCGTAATACCGAGGTCAACCCCGTCAGTTCGCGCACCGCCAACACCTGGCTAATTTGTCTCTTCGTTTTAGGCATGAATAAAATTCCTCGATCGTGTGATTAAATGGGTTATGAAAAGGCGGATTTATAGATTCCACTCCCCTGAAAGTCAACCGAACTCGCCATCCAACCCATCCTCCCAAATTTATAAATAGAACCATTTTCCGGTGGGCAGGCGGGTAGCTTCCATCCAAAACCCCAATTCCACCTACCGATCAAACCGCTCAAGCCGCACGGCGCACTGCTTATAATTGGGCTCGCCGGATTTAGGATCGAAGGCCGCTACAGTGAGTTCGTTAATACATTTTTCGGCAAAATGAAACGGCATGAAGACATGGTCGGGATGGATCGTTTCGGCAATGCGCACGAGCAGATCGTCGACCCGTCCACGACGCGAGACGAGCGAGACACGATCGTGCGGGGTGATTCCAAAATATGTAGCCGTCGCAGGGTTCACCTCCACCCAAGCTTCTGGGGCCAATTTATTGAGCAAAGCCACATTGCGCGTCTTCGTTCCAGTATGCCAATGCTCCACCGTCCGGCCGGTGTTGAGAATCAGCCGATAGCTATTGTCCACATCCTCCGGCAGTTCTTCCGATACGGTGAACAAAAGTCGGGCCTTGCCGTCGTCCGTCTTGAATACGCCGTCGGTATAGAGGCTGTCGGCACCCTCCGGATTCGCTGCGTTGCAAGGCCACTGGATACCGCCCTGTCCCATCTTCTCTATCGTGATTCCGCTGTAGTCGCACAGCCGCCCTTTGGAGACCTGGCGAATTTCCTCGAACGCATCCTCGGAACACGTCCATCCGGGAAAGAGCCACTCCCGCTTGCCGAGACGCTCCGCTAGATCCATGCAAATTTGAAAGTCCGATCGTGCGAGGCCAGGCGGTGGAACGGCGGCGTTAGCGCGCGACACCCGACGCTCGGAGTTCGTGTAGCACCCATCCTTCTCGCCCCAGATGGCGGCAGGTAGAACGAGGTCCGCCAATTGCGTGGTCGGCGTGGGATGAAAGCCATCCTGAACAATCAAAATTTCCAGCTTGGCCAAGGCCTTCTTCAGTCGCGCTTGATCGGGAAAACTGACCAGCGGGTTCGTGGCAACCACCCATAAGGCCTTGATCTTTCCTTCCAAAACCCCGTCAATAATTTCTGGATAGTTAGCCCCCCGAGCGGTGGGCATTAAGCCTTCGTCAATATTCCAAAGCTCCGCAAGTTCCTTCCGGTCGGTCTCGTTTTCAAATTTACGATAGCCCGGCGGTGAGGAAGAAAAACTAAACTCGCGCGAGCCCATCGCGTTGCACTGCCCGGTGATACTCATCGGGGCCGCGCCCGTTCGACCGATATTTCCGGTGATCAACGCCAGCGTATTAATCAGGCTGACGGTATCGGACCCTTGCGTGCTGTGATTGATGCCCATCGTCCAGCCAAAGAATACCTTCTTGCCGTTGGCGATGGCTTCATAGGTTTCGAGAATCTTCTCTTCGGGAAGGCCGGTGCGTAAGGCTGTAACTTCAAGGCCAAATGGCGCGGCGTGCTGGCAGAGCTCTTCATAGCCCGTTGTATGGTTGTCGATATAGTTTTGGTCGACCTTCCTATTTTTGATAATGAGATGAATCAAGCCATTGAGCAGGTCAATGTCGCGGCGCGGTTTGAGCGGCAGAAATAGGTCGGCCAGCATCGCGGTCTTCGTCTTGCGCGGATCGCAGACGATCAGCTTATACTCTGGGTTTTTGCGGATGTGATGCCAGAGGATCGGATGGTTGTCAGCAATGTTGGCGCCGATCAGAAAAATGACATCGGCGGTCGCCAAGCCTTTGTAGGATCCGGGCGGTCCGTCTGAGCCAAAGCTCTGTTTATAACCCACCACGGCAGAGGACATACACAACGTCGTATTGCCGTCATAGTTCGTGGTGCCGAACCCCAGTTGCACCAACTTGCCGAGCGCATAGAATTCTTCGGTCAGCAGCTGTCCGGTAGAGAGCACCCCAAAACTTTGCGGTCCATGCTTCGCCTGCACGCTCTGAATGGTATCCACCATATGGCCGTATGCTGTATCCCAATCCACCGCCTTGAACGATCCATCCGGCTGTTTCATCAGCGGACTCACCGCCCGGTCGGGGCTGGTCAGCGGATGGTGCTCGCTCAATCCTTTCGGGCAAAGATCTCCTTCGTTAACGGGATGGTCCTCGTCCCCGCGCACCGCGACAATTCGGTCGCCCTTCACCCCGAGCAACATACCGCAACCGACGCTGCAATAGCCGCAGGTCGATTTAACCCACCGGTCGGGAATCTTCTGCGCAGAGACATAGCCATGCTCCGGGTCGTTCCCGTAGGCATATTCCTCTTCCTTAATGTCGAGGCCGATGAGGTGTTTGATTTTTTGGATCATAAAAAGAGTTCCAATTTAATGAACGGCGCCTTGTGCAGCCACGAGGTAGTTTCCGGGAATATTGCGCGGCACGACGGCCACGAAGAAAATGTAGCGGTTGATGAAGCTGACCCCCATCAAGAGTACCAATGCGAGTAATGCAACCGCTAACTGACGGGGTAAACCCAGCCCCTCGCCCCCAGACATGAAGGCAAATAGTAGAATAAATCCGAGCACCGCGATCGAATTTCGCACCATCCGCAATCTGAAAAAATAATTCATGCGTAGCTCCGCGCTTGCCTTTAATTCAAAGATATCCCCTTCAAACCAGCGTTTGATAATGTAGGCATTCTTGGCGTGTTTGAAGACCAGCGCCGCTGCCGAAAAGAAGGCCGACGCCTGCATGGCTCCGATCAAGAAGCCTTCCGAATGCCCCGTAATCAGCATAGAGATCATCGCCGCCACGATGAAAGCGGCCGGCCCCAGAATGGCCGCCACATCGAAAAAGTCGATCGTCGTCTTCACGCTATCCCACGCCGGCCGCGCCGGAACCCGATAAAGCATTGAACTACAATAGATTCCCGCAATGCCGCAAACCACAGTGCCTGCACCCAACGACAGGCGCACCCACGGACCGCCCAGCATTTCAGGGGCAACCCACCGCAACCCCTCCGTCGCCAACAGGAAGACTGAATAGGTCATCGCCGCACCCGCAAAGGCGGACAACCCCAAAATCTCACGCGATAGCCACGAGGTCTTCCAGTTTTTCAGTGCACGTCCCGCATGAATCGGGTGGCCAAGGTGCAACGTCGAAGCACCGAGCGAGAGGCCCACAATGCCCATCAACGTCGGCGCCAACCAACCGAGTAATAGGCCTGCTTCGGCCGTGGGAAAAAATAAGGTCCGTACCACATCGACCAGAAAGACCGTCACGAATCCGCCGAAACCTAGCTGCGTCAGTACCGTCATTATAATTAACGGCGTATGCGGATGCTCCGGTTTCACAAAGGGTTGATCCACCTTCGTGAAGGCCCCTATATCCATGCCCTCGGGCAGCGTAATCTTGGTGGAGGGAATCGTAAGGTTCGGCGGCGGCATATCTGGCCCACCCCCAACCGTCATATGTTCTTCGATAATTTGCTCGATCGGCACAGTCTCAATTTCAATCGCCCCGACGGGGCACGCCTGCACACAGGCCGGATCACGACCTTGCTCCAGCCGGTTGTGGCACATATCGCACTTGGTCACGATGCGCCGGTCCTCCTGCATCGTCGGCACGCCATACGGACAATTCCACGTGCAATAGCCGCAGCCGATGCAGACATCATCCTTGTGAATGACGATCCCTTTTTCGTTCACTTCATAGGCATCAACCGGACACCCCTTTGCGCAAGGTGCATCAAGGCAGTGGTTGCACCCGCTCGAAAGAAAATAACTTTGCGTATCCGGGAACGTACCGCTCTGACCCTCGCCGACTCGGCGCCACTGCGTATGCGCCGGAAGTGCATTTTGCTCGGCACAGGCCACTTCGCAAGCATGGCATCCCACGCACAGATCCATGTGAAAATGGAACCGCGTTTGCGTGTCGCGGTTATCCGTTCGGAAGCCGGGGATCTCCGGCCGCTCCACCGGCGTGCGCTTTTTCGCCGGTACGGCTGGTGTAGCGCACCCGCCCGATCCGCCGCAGCATTCCTTTGATTTTTCTGAACAGCTCATTGAATTCCCGAAATTAAAGACCGTGGTTTTAAATCGCCTTAAAGCACACTCCATACCAAATCAACCCACCAGAAATAGTACACCACCCATCCTCTTAAACCCTGCAAAATAAAGGGATAAGCCTATAAAATATAGATCCACCCCATGAATTTTACCCGATATAGATCCCGCTAAAAAATACAAATATGAATTTCCGTAAAAATAGAATTCATATTTGTATACATACAAAAGCGCCCCATACAGGACGCTTTTCTAGACCTAAAAACGAATGCCTATTCTCTCAGAACCGCAGGTTCGCCTGCTTGAGGCGGGCGGAGAGCTCATTGAGCACACGCTCGTCATCCACATCACCGGCGGATTCAAACACCGCACCGAAGCGGATGAACGGCCCCGTATTATCCCATGGCACGGTGGAGATGCCCACGTTCTCGATCAGATAGAGCGAAGCCTCTTCTCCATTAGCAAAATCCACCTCCCCCGCTCCTTTCGGTGCTTGGGTATAGAGGAAGAACGTGCCGCCCGGCATCGTAGCATCGAACCCTACCTCGCGGAGGACTTCGACCATGCGGCGCAGACGGGTTTCGTAGTGAACACGAATACCTTCGGCCAAACTCTCATCGGCAATACCTGCGCAGGCCGCCTTCTGAATGGCCTTGAACTGGCCGCTGTCACAGTTGTCTTTGATGTGCGCCAGCGCATCTACGGCCCAAGAGGCGCCGCAGAAAAAAGCGATGCGCCAGCCGGTCATATTGTAGGCCTTACTCATTGAGTGTAGCTCGATGCAACATTCTTTCGCGCCTGGCCGCTGGAGAATCGAGGTGCGCTTGCCGTCGTAGACCAGCGTGGCATACGGCGCATCCTGCACAATTAGAATATTATGCTTTGTCGCAAAGGCGATCAATTCGTCGTAAAACTCATCTGTAGCCACCGCACCGGTCGGATTATTGGGATAGTTGATATAGAACAGCTTGCACCGCTCGGCCAATGCCGGGTCGATTTTTTTGAGATCCGGCCAGAACGCATTCTCCTCAAGCAACGGAATATTGACGACTTCACCGCCGAGATATTGAGCATGCGTCGCCATCACCGGATAGCCCGGCACGGTCTGGAAAACAACATCGCCAGGGTTCACAAAGGCCAGCGGCAACATCGCCAGCGCGGGCTTGGTTCCAATGCTGTGATTGATCTCCGTATTCGGATCAAGATCGACTCCGAAGAACTCCTGCATATAGGTCGCGGCGGCGGCCTTAAATTCGGCAACCCCATTATCGGCATAGCCCCGATTTTCGGCCTTATCAACCTCCACCTTCAGTGCCTCACGGATTGGAGCTGGAGCCATCTGATCCGGCTCGCCCACCCCAAAGTCGAGAATTTCAAGATTCGGATGCAGTTCGCGGGTCTTAGCCTTAGCGCGCTTTATTTTTTCAAACTTGTAAATTTCGGTCGATTTACCGAATTGGGTTCCGCCAAGACGCTCGGCAAAAAGTTGTTCGTGGTTCATTTATATACTCTCCTTATTTAAATTTGTCCTTCACCGGAGTCACTAGCTTGTCCAGCACACGGTTGAATTCTTCAGCATTGAATTTTTTTAGATCCAGCGAACGGGTCGAGTTAATATACACCCCGTTTTCAATATCCGGGTTTTCACGGTAGAGACCCATCACTAGCTTTTCGCTCACAATATCCACCGCAAAATAAACCAGATCTACGATCAAGCCCGCCTTGGTCGGCTGCTCCCGCGAATAGACAAACTGTAGGTTCCGCGCATACTCACCGCGAATCGAAAACTGATCCTCCGTCCGCCGATGCTTATATCCGCGCTTCAGCATCGTTGACTTAATAATCCCTCCACCTGCCAACATAGAATGCTCCTCTTTTCTAACGCACTGGAACTTTTCAACAAAAGGCTCAATCATTGGAAAACTGCCCCGCGAGTCAAGGCAAATTGTTAAACCGCATTAACGAGCTCTTCACCATTTTCATAGGCTGAAATGTTTTCGAGCGTGGTCTTTGAAATCGCAGAGACTGCCTCTTCAGTAAAGTAAGCTTGATGCCCTGTGATCAAGACATTCGGGAAAGTAGTCAACCGCGCAAACACATCATCCGTCCGAATTTCGAAGGTTTTGTCCTCAAAAAACAAATCCTCTTCTTCCTCATATACATCAATGCCAAGATACCCGATTTTTTCAGATTTCAATCCTTCAATGGCTGACCGAGCATTAATCAACGCACCTCGGCTTGTATTAATGATCATAACGCCCTTTTTCATTCGGCCGATCGCCTCATGATCTATCAAATGGTACGTGTCCTTAAATAAAGGGCAGTGCAGAGAAATAATATCGGATTGTTCAAAAAGTTCCCCTTGTTCAACATACTGCACTCCGAATTTATCCTCACAGGCCTGATTCTTAAACTTATCATAGGCAATGATCGTGCAACCAAATCCGTGAAGAATGGCCGCCACACGTTCTCCGATCTTCCCCGTTCCGATTAAACCAACCGTGCGATTACGCATATCAAACCCGAGTAATCCATCCAGCGAAAAGTTCCCTTCCTTAACCCGCGAATTGGCCCAATGTATTTTTCGGTTAAGCGCCAGCATCAAGCCCACAGTATGTTCAGCAACAGCGTATGGAGAATAGGCCGGAACACGAACGATGGATACATCCAGTTCTTTAGCACGTGCAATATTAACATTATTAAACCCCGCGCATCGCAGCGCAATGAGCCGAGTTCCCTGAGCCTCTAATGCGGTTAGGATGAATTCATCTACCCGATCATTTACAAATACACAGACGCACTCAAACCCCTCAGCAAGTTTAAAGGTCTCTCGCCCCAGTCTCGTTTCAAAGTAGGTGATGTCATGGCCATATTTCTCATTATATGTATCAAAGAAACGGCGGTCATAGGGCTTGGTACTGAAGAAGGCAATTTTCATTTGAATTCCAAGGGTTAAAGTAAACTTCTGTGCACTGAAATACGTTGACCCCTCATAATAGATCGGCCTTCTCCATGCGAACTTAAATCCTAACTATTCATCACCCCCATCCGCTTCCCTCGATTTCAGAACCCCCTGCAGGATTTCAACGAAGGCTTTGATTTCATCACAGACGCGACGGAGTCCGGCGAATTTGATCTCTTCGGGGGCATGTTAGTGTAACAGCTCTTCTGTAATTTCAGTTTAGCCTGAAGGCGGTAGAGCCCGAAGGGGCTTTCAATCCCTCCTTATAAGGAGGGATTGAAAGCGGCGCATTAGTTCAGTACTTTTTAATTACCACTAAGAAAAAAGGA
>JAJRRI010000171.1 GCA_024279685.1 Verrucomicrobiota bacterium
CAGATAACCACGGAAGTGATGTAGGGGCCGTGGAAAGAAATTCATCGATCTGCGCCACGAGCGGATTGCCCACAAAATCGACCTGTAGGCCAGAACCACGGAACACTTCGACTTCAAATGGGAAGACCACCATCAAGCGGTCAATCACCCGCGCCATTTTCGGAATACGTTTTTTATTCCACGCCCAAACCTTCGGGGAAATGTAATAATAGACCTTCACACCGCGCTGCTTCAATTCAGCCGCAAGGCGGAGGTTGAACCCGGGATAGTCGATGAGCAGTGCGGTATCGGGCTTTCGCCGATCCACCTCATCTAGCACCTGCTTCAGAACGCCTTTAAAAAAGCGATAATGCTTCAGCACTTCGACAATACCCATCACCGACATCCGGTCGGTATGCTGGAGCAGTTCGACGCCCTCGGCGCGTAGATCATCCCCGCCAATGCCCCAGGAAATGGTTTCTGGTGACCGTCTCTTTACGGCTCGTACGACCTTCGCGGCATGTAGATCGCCGGAGACCTCTCCGGCTACAATTAAAATCGATTTTTTCATGCGGCAGCCTTCACCGCCACAAAGGCCATATCGAATTGATCGGCCATCGCAATGAGTTTTTCCTGTTCGAGCAGGATGGTTTTCCCCGCTTCAACGGCGAGGCATGACACCTTTGCCCGTTTCATCATTTTAAAGGTTTTGGTGCCTACCACCGGAATATCAAAGCGCATATCGTGGCCGACCTTCGGCACCTTCACGATCACCGTGCCGGCTTTTCCCACCCGTCCCGCGCGCTTAATGGTCTGGTTCGTTCCTTCCCACGCTTCGACGGCAATCACCACCCCTTTCTTAATGGCGACGGTCTGGCCAATTTCAAACTCGCTGGTTCCCTTCACCAATTTTAAACCTAATTCAATATCGGCCTGTTCGCGCTCGGTCGGCGCTCGGCGGCTGAGCTGACCGACCTTCGGGGTGTACCCTTCCATAAAGGAATTTCCGGGGAGCACTTCGATACCGCGTTTTTCGATGGCCTCGACAATGGCTCCGAAAATCGTATGGGCATTCCGCACGTCAAGCGCCTTGTACATTTCCAGCGCCAGCTTATCCATTCGCATATTAAATAGATTATGTGGCGCAATCTGCCCGACCATCACACAGGATTTAATATCGGCGGCTTCAAGCTGATCGAGGAACGTACGCATGCTCCCCAGATGGAGCCAGTGGATTTCATCGGCCAGCGCGGCCATCTCGCGGCGGGTTTCGCCCTTGAAGCCAAGCACGGCAATACGCTTTACGCCCGCCGCCCGCGCCGCCTTCGCCAGCATCGGCGGATAGGCGTGCCGCCCAGCAATAATGAGGAGTGATTCTGGAACATCTGTTTTCATAGTGCCGCGCATACTGTCAGAACCTGCCGCCGATTGGAAATTCAATTGTGGAGGATCCCTTTCCGAATATGGGTGCGGACCAAGGTGTAGTGCGGGCCTCTCCGCAGGAGGGCGCGCCCCCTTCGGGAGGCACGCGCTACACTTTTTTTCTTTGTGCTCTGAGCGGCCTTGCGTGATTCAATCCTCATCAAGTTAATCGGATATAGATAAGATTCAGAGAGCCTGCCGTGCCCCATTAAAAACCGACCCTCCATCCACCTTTACGAAGGGTTCCGCATAAAGATCCGCTTCCGGAACGGACTGACATCTTCAAGGATCAAGGTGTAGCGCGGGCCTCTCCGTAGGAGGGCGCGCCCCCTTCGGGAGGCACGCGCTACACTGAATACGGAATTAATCGGTATCGCATTCTCTCATCCGTTCCCGGCGAACACTCAAAACGCGCCCCCTTCGGGAGGCACGTCCTACACCTTTTTTGGCGGCCTTGCGTGATGCCATCCTAATCCAGTTAATCGGATATAGATGGAGTTCAGGGACCCTGCCGTGACCCATTAAAATTCGTACATGGCGCGGGCGCCGACGGTGAGGGCGGAATAGTTTTCGCTATACTGTCCATCAAGGTCGAGAGCCAGTTCCAGGCGGTCGTTGAGGGTGGCGCTGAGTCCCGCTCCCGCTTCAAAGATCTCTTCGTCGGGCGACTGCACACCGAAGCTGTAGCGACCGCCGCCGAGCGTGTAGCCAAGGCGATCGGGATCGGCGTTAAATTCATGCAGCCAATACGCGCGGACTTCCGGCTTCCAAAGAATGGAACACGCTTGCGTCTCAAAAGCCAAGGCCGCACCGAGACGCGATTGTATGCTCCAGCGGCCGTAGGCATCGATATCCATCAGGCCGTCGGTATAGCCTTCTTGATCGTAGTAACCCACGGTCATGGCCAGTTCGGGGGTGAGTAGGAGCCCGCCCGCCGTAAGCTGGATTTCTTTCCCGCCGCCCAAGTAGATGGCGTAGAGGTCGGCATCAAAATCACCGGCGCCGCCGAGTACCGTGCCGGAACGGGTTTGGATGGCACTGCGGCCATAACTCGCATTCAGGTCGGCAAACCAATCGGTGGTTCCGATGGAGGCATAGAGCACGCCGAAGCCCGTTTTTGCATCGGAACTATCGTTGTTGTTTTGCGTCAGATCCGATTGAGAATAGCCTCCCGCCGCTCCGAGCAGCACAGGGCCAAAGGCTCGATCCAAACCAACGACCGTTCCGTAGACGTTTTGGTCGAAGCCGCTGGACGAAGAGGTTCCATCGTGTTCCGCCCAGCTTCCATAGCCGCGCATCCAGCCGCGTAGTCCTTGCTCGGCCTGATGCGGACCGGCGGCTCCTTCCGGCTTCGCCCCGCGGTTACCCGATTGGAAGGCTCGGGTTTGTGCCAGCACCTGCCGTTGGCCGCCCTGCATCGATTGTTGGTGGCGGTAGGTCGGGGTTCCCTGCGCATAGCGTTGCGTCAGCTGTGCCTTTTGCCGGGCGGACGACATGCGGTTGAGCCGATTAATCTGTTCTACCGCCAGCGGGTTGCCCAATAGCGAAAGGTCATCGATGCCGCGCGAAACCCCGGCCATTGGGGAATCCGATTCAAACCCTGCGCTATCGGCCAAATATCGGCGTCCCACTAGCCCGTAAATATCTTGGTTGTCTTCCCAAAGGAGTACCTCCACCAGCGAACCCTCCAAATTGATCGCATCGAGATCCGTCGCGGTGGCATTGGTTACGCCGCCGATAATCAGCTGATCCGCCGCGACAATCAAATTGGTGTAAAGCGTGTCAAAATCGAGCAAGCCCACGTTGCTGTAGTATTGCAGGGTCGCGCCGGTTTCAAATTCTGCCGTACCGCCCACGCTCACAAAGGGATTGAGCGGCGCTCCCGCTGAATTGGTTTCCACGCCGAAACGCAGGACGGAAGTCGCATCCTGATAATAGTTTCCCGCAACGGAAATCTGCCCGCCCGCTTCAATATTCACCAACGAATCATTCCGGTTGTGCATGTCCCGTCCGATCGATACCAAACCGCCATCCGCTACATATAGAGAGTTCCCTTGTCCCCCGTCGACCCAGCTATTTTCCCATCCGTTGGAAGAGATGGTGAAGATGGATGACATACGCCCCCCTATGTAGAGGGCGCCGGAATTACGCCATTCGGAGTTAGCTCCTTCCACGGAAACCGCATTGTTCCACGCATTGGACGTTTCGCCGATGATCCCGTGATCGTTGGACACGAGAGCTCCATCCGTAATATCAAGCCGATTATATGAACCGCCACGCCCCACAGATAAGTCGCCCATGCTCTGCGCAACGATCGTGGCGTTGGTAAGATAAACCCGCCCCGTCTCAACCGACTCGTAAACGGGAATCGTTTCTCCAGTTATAGGGTTAATCCCCGGTCGAAGAAAAAATACCGAGCTCTCAATCTTGCTCACTTCACGCCAATCCATGTTGCCCGGAATTGATTGTCCTGTGAGAGGGTCAAGTCCGATTGGAAAAGTAGAGGGTGGGAGTATTTGCCCAGACCCTGATCTCGGGTCCAAACCCTGTATCGGGCGAGGTTCTGAGAAATCCCACCCCCCGGTATTTTTCCAAACCGATCCCGAGCCCGTTACCAGCATACGGTTGCCGTTGGCGTTTTCAGCATAACCGATTACGCCATTCACATTCTGCATCTGCCCCCCATTTTCAATGAGCAAGCTGTTATCTGACCCCGCATAGCCTATCGAAAATCCGGGAAAGCTAGAATAACGCATAAAAAAATCGGGACCCACGTTCCAACTTGATCCCTGACCGGAAACAACCACCCGGTTGTCCTCTGCCCCAGCACTCTCCCCAATGTAGCCACTCTCGCTGCGTACCCGTGCTCCGGCCTCGATTTGCAACGAGTTTCCAGACCCCCGCATCCCGACCGTCACAACGCCCTCGCTATCCCATAACGAACCATCTCCCGTCACTAAAACCGTATTATCCTGAGCTGTTTCATCAAGGCCAATGATCCCATTCCCGCTCCGCACCTCACCTCCAGCGGAAACCATCAGTACATTTCCTTTACCCCCTGTCCCGAGGCGGAAATCGCCCAAATCCTCATAAAATGGATTGCGAGGGATCGGCTGGTTTAAAATCGGTTCGGAACCTAGCTCTTGATTTAAAATTGGGAGCGCTTGACTGATCGGTAGAATCCCTGAAAAAGGTGGACGGGGTCCCACACTCAGTAGAGCGCCCTTCCCCGAAACCACCACTAAGTTACTGTTGGCCGAGGCCTCGCGCCCAACATACAGACCTCCTGCATACACTTGTCCGCCCGTGCCCACCGTCAATTGATTCCTCGATCCCTGTTCTCCGATCGTCAAGTGATAGTCCACTCTCCAAGTCGCATCATTTCCGGTGACGTTAATGCGGTTATCCATTGAAGAAGCGCGTTTTCCGACCACGGCCTCGGTGCTCAAGACCTGCCCTCCATCAAGTACTTCCAGCTGGTTGCTCGAACCACTCAACCCCACATAAAACAATTTATTGTAAGAGGTTGAACAGAATGAAGAGGGGTAATCCAGTGTACAAATCGTTGTTGGCATTCCGGAAAAATTCAGCCACTGCGACCCCGCACCGACCACGCGCACTCGGTTTGCATTTGCTCCAGCGGTTTCCCCGATTGTTCCGCCACGACTCTCCAAAATTCCGCCATCACGAATCTCTAATTCATTTCCGCCGCTTTCACGCCCGACGATCACGCTGTTTTCATTCCACACCCAAGAAGTTGATACCCCGATACTCACTTCGGATGACCCTTGAATTTGAAGCGTTCCGGTCTCATTTACACGGTTGCCCAGAATAAGCCGATCGCTCTGCACGCGCGATCCATTGGCCACCACCATTTCCGCCGATCCGTCGAGACTTCCAACGGAAACCACGCCGAGGGTTCCAACATCCGGAAAATCGTTGGTGCCCACATCGCCCACCTGCACCCAACCGCCATTGGAGACCGTGAGTGAGTTTCCCGTTCCGCCGTCGATCCAGTTGGCACCATCCTTGCGCCCGCCGAGATAGAGTGCTTCGCTGTTGTTCCATGTTGAGCCTTCACCTGAAACCAAAGCCCAGTTATTCGAGGCCAAAGAACTTCGTCCAATGAAACTTTTGTTCCCTAAAACCAGTCCCCCGTCATCAATCAGAAGGCTATTGCTGGATCCAAGATATCCAATAACGGCGGTTTGATTTATCCATATCGAATTATCTCCGGACACTACCACCCGATTGCTTGTCGCCCATGATCCATAGCCTACATATCCCGATGAACTATAAACCCGCCCGCCAGAATAAATTTCTAAAAGGTTACCAGAACTCAGCGTTCCCAAGATAAGACTACTTTGATTACTCCAAACCGAATTCTCCCCGGAAACAAATACAGAATTTCCTCCACCGAAAACTCCAATACTCCCAAACACAGCACCCACATATCCACCATCAAGAATGGAAAGTGAATTTCTCGATCCCAGATAACCGATCTGCAACCCGCTATGCGGGCTTTCCCAGCTAGATCCATTTCCTGTCACCACCACCGAGTTGTTGCTTGATAGTCCAGAATAACCAATCCCCCCTTGAAACCCTATGAAGGCTCCATTTGCTCTACCAGAGAGCCCAGAAAAAACGGTTCCACCATTCGTTATAACCAAAGAGTTTTCGCTACCACTCCACCCCACAGCAATTCCTTTATTGTCTCTTGTCCAGCTACCTCCATCCAGCAACAGGGTGCGGTTTACCCCGTCCAGCGTTTCATATGTTTTGAGAGAAAGGCTTTGTTCGTCCATTCCGTCCAAATCGCCCTGAACGGATAATTGCCCCCCATCGTTCCATGTGAAACCGGACATGGACGCATTAAAGTTGGTTCGGACGGCGAGGGTTCCACCGGTATTAAGATCGAAGGTGTTGCCAGCATATATGTTAAGCTCGGTGGTAGTGACGGTTCCGCCGTTGCCGACTTCAATTCGGTTGCCGGTGCCGCCCGCCCCATCGGCACTACCGCCGATATGGATTTCACGCGTGTCGAGCAGGGCCCCATTTTTAGTTACAGAGAGGATGTTGCGGGAGGCGGTCGAAGCATAGCCAAGCACCATGGCATCGCCTCGAAGCGTTGCATTGGATTCCACGCTCAGCGCACTGCCGGAGCCATAAACGCCCAACCAAACTCCGTCGCCGGTTTCAATCTGGGCTCCCGAGGAAATCGTGGCCGTGGAATTTCCATTGGTTTTATCTTGGAGTCCAATGGACGAAAAAGTACCGCCGGAAAGTGTCACATTTGAGTCGTTAAAAAGGATACCGAATGCGGCGGGAGGAGCCCCTGTTGCCACAAAATTCCCACCGAGAATAGTTATTTCCGGTGTGTGAACCATCAACCCATTTCCACCGGTTGGGGTGCCAATGGTTATCGGAGTCCCCCCTCCAATGGCTTCTCCCGATCCAATACCGAGGATGGGTCCATTAGTGATAATCAACCCAGGAACCACTGCATATCCACCCGCTCCACCAGAAATAACCGTTAAGGAGTTTCCAGCCGCCCAAAATGGCAGGAGTATAACGAAAAAAATAGCTCTTTTTAAAATACCCACAATATCCCCCAAATGTGCGTATCTAATCAATTTATCCATAAAACTGCAAGGCATAGAACCCGCCCGAAAATTTTCTGTACGCCCGCCGCCTTCGCGGGCATGGGTGGAATCTAAGGTGTAGTGCGGGCCTCTCCGTAGGAGGGCGCGCCCCCTACGGGAGGCACGCGCTACACTGAATTAATCGGTATCGTATTCTCTCACCCGTTCCCGGCGAACACTCAAAACGCGCCCCCTACGGGAGGCGCGTCCTACCCCTTTTTTTCTTTGCGCTCTTGGCGACTTTGCGTGATGCCACCCTAATTCAAGTTAATCGGATATAGATGGAGTTCAGAGACCCTGCCGTACCCTATTAAAAATCGCCCCTCCATCCACCTTTACGAAGGGTTTCGCATAAAGATCTGCTCCTGGAACGGACTGACATCTTCAAGGATCAAGGTGTAATGCGGGCCTCTCCGTAGGAGGGCGCGCCCCCTGCGGGAGGCACGTCCTACCCCTTTTTTTCTTTGCGCTCTTGGCGACTTTGCGTGATGCCATCCTAATTCAAGTTAATCGGATATAGATGGAGTTCAGAGACCCTGCCGTACCCTATTAAAAATCGCCCCTCCATCCACCTTTACGAAGGGTTTCGCATAAAGATCCGCTTCCGAAACGGACTGACATCTTCAAAGACCAAGGTGTAGTGCGGGCCTCTCCGCAGGAGGGCGCGCCCCCTACGGGAGGCACGCGCTACACTGAATTAATCGGTATCGTATTCTCTCGCCCGTTTCCGATGGGCTCTCAAAACGCGCCCCCTGCGGGAGGCGCGTCCTACACCTTTTTTGGCGGCTTTGCGTGATTCAATCCTAATTCAAGTTAATCGGATATAGATGGGATTCAGGGACCCTGCCGTGACCCATTAAAAATCGCCCCTCCATCCACCCTTTACGAAGGGTTTCGCATAAAGATCCGCTTTCGGAGCTGGCTGAAATCTTCGAGAATCAGGGTGAGCGAGGGGATCAACAGCAGCGTTATAAACGTGGCGAAGAGGATCCCGAAGCCGAGCGAGATGGCCATTGGAATCAGGAAGCGCGCTTGGCGGGAGGTTTCGAGCAACATCGGCATCAGGCCGAAGAAGGTGGTGAGTGTGGTCAGGATAATCGGCCGGAAGCGCTGGATGCCCGCCGCATGAATGGCATCGTGCATGTTCATGCCTTCGCGGCGGCGCTTGTTGGCAAAGTCGATGAAAATGAGCGAGTCGTTCACCACCACGCCGGAAAGGGCGACGACCCCGAAGAGGCTCAAAATGCTCAGACTGAAGCCGAGCACTAAATGGCCGATCACCGCGCCGACGATGCCGAATGGAATGGAAACCATGATGATGAGCGGCTGGGAATAGCTCTTGAACGGAATGGCGAGCAGAACGTAGATCAACACCAAAGAAGCCAATAGGCCGTTGATTAAACCGCTAATGCTTTCACGCTGGTCGGCCTGCTTTCCTTCAAAGGAGAAGGAGAGCCCCGGATAGGTATGCATGATTTGAGGCAGAATTTCGGTCTTTAGCGCCGAGAGAATCTGCGGGGTTTGGTCGCGTGGACTGACATCGGCTGAAACAGAAACCACCCGGCGGCCATCGCGGCGCGTGATGGAGCTATAGGCTCGGCCGCGTTTGACCTCGACGATTTCGCGCAACGGCACCTCGGTGCCCGCGGGCGTGCGAACAATCATTTCCTCCAAGCTAAATTCCGTATTGCGCTCGACCTTGGGCAGGCGCACCATCACCTTAATTTCGCTCCGACCGCGCTGCTGACGGATGGCCTCGGCGCCGTAGTAGGAGTTACGAACCTGCCGGGCAATCTCGGTTGAAGTCAACCCAAGGCTCCGGCCTTCGGCTTTGATTGAAAAGTCGATTTGGGGTTTCCCGGGGGTAAAGCCATCATCGATATCGCGCACCATGGGATATTCAGAAAGGAGTTGGGCCACCTCCTTACTGGCCTGTTCGAGAGACTCCATATTGCGATGAGACAGTTCGACGGTGAGGGCATCACCTCCGCCGCCAGGTCCCCCTCCGCCATCGCGAAAACGAATGTTTTTGAGCCCGCTTATCTTCCCGGTCGCCTCGCGCCAGCGATCGGTGAATTCCTGATTGGTGATAGGCCGCGAATCGGGATCGACCAGTTCGTAGGAGATGCTCGATGAATGGCCGTTCACGGTGGAAAAGAGCCCCTTAACGAGTTTATGCCCGCTTTCCTTTTCAATCTCGGCCACCACCCAGTTGCCGGCATCGATCACTCGCTGGCGCACGGCTAGAGTTTTTTCGACGGGGGCCCCGTACGGGAGGTTCAGGCGGCAGCGGGCAATATCCGACTCTACGCGGGGAAAGGGCTCGAACCCGATTCGGCCACTCTTTACATAGCCGAGGGTGAGGATCAGGATCACGATACCCACGCTGACGGGGAGATAGCGCAGGCGCAAGGTGCGGTCGAGGAATGGCCCGTAGACCTCCTTCACAAAGCGCATGAATTGATAACTAAACGCCTGCTGTGCGCGGTGAAACTTGCCGAGCTTTTTCTTCTTTTTCTGATGGGCCAGGTGAGCGGGAAGGATGTAGAGCGCCTCAATCAGGGAGATGGCGAAGGTGGAACAGACCACCAGCGGAATGACCCGGAAAAATTTCCCCCAAACCCCGGGCACGAAATAGAGCGGCATGAACGCCACAATATTGGTCAGGATACTGAAGGTGACCGGCACCGCAATTTCCCGCGTGCCCTTGATCGCCGCCTGTAGAAAGGGCAAACCGTCCTGACGGTGGTGGTAAATGTTTTCACCCACCACGATGGCATCATCCACCACAATTCCGAGCGCAATCAAAAAGGCAAACATGGAAACCATGTTCAAACTCACATCCATGCTTCCCATGAAAAGGAACGTACCCAGAAAGGAAATCGGAATCCCGAGCATGACCCAAAAGGCGAGCCGCAGTTCAAGGAACAACCCGAGCAGGATGAAAACGAGGATCAACCCCATCGCTCCATTCTTGAGGAGCAAGGTCATGCGCCCGCGGAACATGTCTGCACGACTACTCCAGATGACCAGGTCAATTCCGTCCGGCAGGGTGGCGCGCAGTTCGTCGAGGGCTTCCTTCACGGCCTTGTCGACGGTCAGCGGGGTTTCCTTGCCCACGCGGAAAACCGTAAAGCTCATGGCGGGGTTCCCATTATAGAAAGAGAAGCGATCAGACTCGTCGAAACTATCACGGATTTCCGCAAGCTCTCCCAGCAAGAGTTGGGTTCCCTCAGGCGCGATCACAATCGGAATTTTAGCAAATTCGCGGCCGAGGTCGCGACGGTCTTTAATGCGCACGAGGATTTCTCCCCCGCTGGTTTTCATTCCTCCGCCAGGAAGCTCCAGCGAGTTGCGCGAAATAATATCCGCCACACCGCGCAGAGACAGGTTAAGTTCCCGCAGCTTATCCTGTGGGATTTCAATGGCAATTTCATAGTTTCGCACATTGGAAAGCTCCACCTGTGTAACCCCGTCCGATTGCAAGAGTCGATCGCGTACCTGCTCCGTTAACTCCCGCAATACATCCGCGGGAACATCCGCCGCCACAATCACGTCCATTACGGATCGCTTGATCTTGATGGCCTGAATGTTAGGATTTTCCGCATCGAGCGGTAGCGTACGAATCCGGTCCACCGCATTGCGCACATCGTCCGTCACCCGATAGACATCGTAGGTGGGGAGGACCTCAACCACCACCGAACCCGCCCCCTCATTTGCGGTAGAGGTTACTTTCTTTACCCCGTCGATTCCCCGCACCGACTCCTCAACCGCCAACAGAATGGCCTGCTCCACCTCGGCGGGGCTAGCGCCGGGATACGGTATGCTGATGCGAACCAAATCCAACTCGGCATTGGGAAGGAACTCCTGTTTAATTTTGGTGGCGGCCAAGAACCCCCCGCCCAGCAAAATGATCATCAGGATATTCGCCGCCACCGAATTCTTGGCCATCCAGGCAATCGGCCCGCGTTTTTGAGTGTCTAGTTCCATCAAACTATTCCTGGTTGGCTGGGTTCTCGGATTGCGGGCTCGCGGACTTTTCTTTGCCGGTGTTGATCCTCATGCCCTGGATAGGCGTGATCAGGTCGGAAATGATCAAAAGGTTCCCCTCGCCATCCAGGGCCTGGATCAGCACATTTTTCTTACCCCGCCAAAGGACATGAGCCGGGCGAATCTCCAGCTTATGGTTGCGAGCCACCCAGACGAGGTCGTTTTCTCGTAGCGCCTTGCGCGGAATAGTATGAACGGCCTTCAACTCACGTCCCTTGATCTCGACCCGAACATATTCCCCGAGTAGTAATGATTTGCGCGCCTTATTTTCTGGCTTCAGACAGAGCGGATCGTCCACCTCCACCAAGATACGCGCCATACGCCCCCGAGCCTCGATATCGCCCAGCAACCGGATCACGTGCCCTTCGCGAACCGCTCCAGAGGAAGAAAGCACCTTGACGCGGCTGCCCGGAATCTCCACCCAAGGCAACCGGTCAATCGCAATCGAAACTTGGACCCAATAGGTGTCGGTTCCCGCCAACCAGGCGAGTTGACCGGCCGGAGTGGTTTGCGAGCCAATGTTAACATCACGGGTAAGCACCACGGCATTAAAGGGCGAACGAAGCTGTGTTCGAGAAAGGTCCAATTGAGCTTTTTTCAGCAAGGCCTCTGCCGCGTGCAAAGACGCTTGGCTTGCGGCCAGATGCGGCGTGCGCAAGGCCAGCTCTTTTTCCTGCTCCGTGGCATTGTCAATTTTAAGCTGGTCCCATTCGCACTGGGCCACATCATGGCGCCCCAACTCCATCTTGTGGTTAAACTGCGCCGTAGCCAGTTGCGACCGGGCGGCGGCCAGCGCGAGTTCATAGTCGATCGGATCAATCTTAAGAATTGCGGCCCCTTTTTCCAGCAAGCCCCCGTCGACGAAATCGGCCGATATCGAGATAATCTCGCCCGAAATGCGCGCGCGCAACTGAACCTTCTCCGCCGGAATCACCGTTCCCGTCAGCTGCAATACCACCGTTTCATCCACCCGCTTCAATCCTTGCGTCTCCACCAACGGCGTTCTTTTCAGGGGGCTCTTCTTTTCAGCCTTGGGCGCCGTCTTCACCAAGACCCCCGCTCCAAGTATCGCCAAAGCCAACAGGCCGAGGCTCAGGATTGCGACCTTCTTTTTACGCATCATTATTCTCCCTTACATTCGATGAAAGTTCATGGGGCCAGCTTCCGCCGAGCGCCCGGTAGAGATCGATTCGGTAGCGAATTAAATTAAAGTGCGCTTCGACCCGATCGCGCTCCACGGCCTGAAGTGGGGTCAGTTGAATCAACACCGTCGTATAATCAATCAAGCCACTCCGGTAGCGGTTAATCGATTCCTCGTACGAGCGTCTCGCCGCCTCCAGTCGCTGGTCGAGCAGCACGATATAGTCGCGCTGTTTCTGCTCAGAAACCAACGCATCCTCCACCTCCTTGATCGCGTTAATAACGGTTTCGCGATACGCGGCCAAACGCTCATCAACCACCGCCCGCGTACGTTCCACTTCGGCCTTCCGACGCCCCCCTTCAAAAATCGGACCGGTCACACTGGCCGCTAACGCAGATAGCCAGTCGTCGAAAAGGGAAGAAAGTTCACTGCTGGCATAATTTGCCGAAGCCGTTAATCGGAGGGCAGGAAGCCGGTCGGCGCGCGCAGCGCTCACGTTCCAATCAGCCGCCTGCAGGCGCAAGCCAGCCTGCCGCACATCAGGGCGATTGGCCAATATATCGACCGGAATGCCGAGGGCGGGCAGTGCCCCAAGCGCGGGGAGATTCGTGCTGACGATTTCGAGCGATTGCATGTCGGCACGGCCTAAGAGCGCGGAAAGTTCGTTGTTCAGGAGCGCCTCGCGGAGCTCGGCGAGCGGGATGCGCGACTCGGTTCCCGCCACAGTTTGACGTTGTTGGTAGACATCCAATGCCGTGGCGAGAGCCCGGCGGAAGCGTAACTCGATCAATTCCAACGAGGTTTGGTTGGTCTCGAGTTGCTGGCGAATGACCTCGGTCTGCAAGCGTTGCGACACCATGCCCACCCAGCTCAGCGCCGTCCGCGAGGCCAGCGTAAGCGCCGCTGTATTAAGCTGCTCGCGCGTGGCCTCTCGGTCCAGCGCCGCCGCTTCGGACTGCGACTTGATGCGCCCCCATAAATCGACTTCATAGGACGCGTTGAGGCCTAGCGAGTTATTGAGAATGGCTACGGATTTCCCACTTGTAATCCACCGTTCCGTCCTTGAAACATTCGCATTATACCCCAAAACCGGATAGCGCGCGGCGCCCGCTTGAATGGAAACCGCATCGGCCTGTGCGAGCCGCGCCCACGCTTGCTGGATCGTCGGGCTATGGGTCAACGCTTCATCCACCAACGTATTAAGCTCCGGCGACTGAAAACTTTCCCACCAGCGGTTGGTGGTGTCTAAGGTTTGCGAATAGAGCGAGAAGCGGTCTGGCACGCCTTGGTTCAGCTCGAGCCGCTCCTCTGGCGCAAAAATAGCGCAGGAGCTGAGCAGCGCCAGTGCGGGCAGTAAAATCCAGGTTAAACCGCGAATCATTTTTGACCTTCCTTTAGGCCACCGAAAGAGAAGCGGGCAATGTGGCGGGCGGTTCGTTCGATCTCCTCTTCGGTCATGATCTCCTGTCCGATCATCTGT
The DNA here is from genome assembly GCA_024279685.1 of Verrucomicrobiota bacterium. Classification (GTDB taxonomy): domain Bacteria; phylum Verrucomicrobiota; class Kiritimatiellia; order Kiritimatiellales; family Pontiellaceae; genus Pontiella. Next base: position 13,715 of record JAJRRI010000171.1, read on the forward strand.
TTATGCAACGGGCGGCTAAAGTTATAAAAGGCGCATTGACCAATGATGCTGTGCGTACACAGCAAGACATCCTGCTCATCGAATTTTAGACCCGGCGTAGACTGAATCAGAGCCGCTAAATGTTCACTTTGCGGGAAGAGATAGTCCATGGCGATTTTTTTAAGGGCCAGCGTGGGCGAAGCCATCTCGCGATAGAGCAATTTAGCGAAGAGGCCATTTTCTCCTTCACTGAAAATACGATGAAGAATGGCGCTCGCAAAGGCATAGAGGCCTTCTTCGACCCCGGAACCCGCCGAGAGGCCCCCATCAATCGGGTACTGTGTAGTGGCATGGGAAAAGGCGCGATGCCACACCTCATCGTACAGCTTTTCCTTATCCCCAAAATGATAGTTCACCGAGGCAATATTGGCCTCGGCCGCTTCACAGATCTCAGCCACGGTAGCCTCGCGAAAGCCCTTCTCGGAGAAAATAGTGCAGGCCGCCTGTAAGACGCGTTCTTTGGTGCTTGGTTTGTTTTTGGACATAATTCAATTATACATTTAAAATGACTATTTGAATTAATAATGCCTTATCGCCCAATGTCAATCTCAGAACAACAAACCTGCCCTTCGACTCCGAAAATTTACCGTATCCTAAGCCTTCCTTCTCTTACAGTCCATAGGCTGAAAGATCGATCCCGTAGGACGAAAGGTCCACTCCATAGGATTCGAGTTTACTAATATAGAAACCACATTGCTCCTTCAATCCCTTGAGTTGGCCGGAATAGTTAGCGAGCTTATTCTTTAGGTCCTTGCCCTTTGCCCCAAACTTTTCCGTCCACTTGAGATCCTTAACTTGCGTCGTATACTCCGTGACCTCTTTTTGTGTATCGGTAAGCACGTTGCGATACTGATTCAAGTAGGCCACCAATTTTGCAGGATCCATTCCAGACACCTTCTGCTTCATTTGATCCACTGATTTTCCGAGATCCGCAATGATTTCCTCTTTACTCACATCGATGGATGCAGCCGCCTTTTTTGCCTTTTCCATGGCATCCGCCGTAAAAGTTTGGGCCTTCTGAGTCGCTTTTTCTGCTTCTTTTGCCAGTCCCGCTTTATCGAGCGAGAGGCTTCCATCCTTATTCTTATTCAGAAACCCACTACTCAATACGAAGGCTACTGCAACGATTAACAATCCAATTTTCTTCATCCTTAATTCCTCTCCGTTATACTCATTTTTCACAAACAGAAATTTTATCGAAAGCCTATGCCAAAGGGCAGAGTAAAAACTTAATTTCTCAATCTCGCTGATTTTTCTTTGTTGCGTCAAGACACCACGATATTGTTCTAAACATGGCACGTGAAACCCTTAAAATCCTAGGTATCGACACCTCCCTACGCTCGACCGGCGTGGGTATTATAGAGGCCTGCGGTTCCGAGTTGCGGGCCATCGCCTACGGCCGCATTCAGAATAAACCCAAGGTACCCCATTCCCTCTGCTTGGAGAATATCTTAAACTCCATCCTCGATCTAATTGAAGAACACCGGCCCGACTGTGCGGCCATTGAGGGCGCTTTTTTTGCAAAGAATGCCAACACCGCCATGATTCTGGGGCAGGCGCGGGGCGTGGCCATCGCCGCCTGCGCCAAAAAAGGATTAGACATTACCGAACACGCACCGCGAAAAGTTAAATCCGCCGTCGTTGGAACCGGTGCTGCAACCAAAGATCAGGTGGCTAAAATGGTCGTTCGATTGCTCAATCTTGCCGAACAACCGCAAGAAGATGCCGCCGACGCCCTCGCCATCGCCATCTGCCATCATCACCAGCTCTCCCTACCGGAAGAACTCCGTGCCAAAATGATCTAATCCAGAGATCGACGCGGCTAGGCGGACACGTTCGTCAAAAAAATACCGTAGCTCGAAATTCCGTTTCGAGACTCAGTCGCACCGTCCTCCTGGGGCGGCGAAACCGAATTTCGCGTTACGGCTATGCATCAAGCCAGGGGGTGGTTATATGGCTATATGCACCCGTGGAGAGATTCGCTTTCATTGGATTATCGGCAATGTATTTTCGGATACGAGTAAGTTCAGTATAATTTCGGATGAGGTGATCATAGGTTTCGTTTTGCCATAACCTTCCCTCATGCGGTTTCAGCGGTCTCAACTGGGTGGAGACAAAACGCTTGATCGACTGCATCGATTTCCAGAGTTTGTACTCCCCTAAGGGCTGGATGATCCAATGCACATGGTTGGGCATGATGACGAAATCGCCGGAATAATAGTATTTCCTATCATAATGCAATAAAGCCGCTTGAAGAATATGACGCGCTTCCGCATTTTTAAACAGACAACACCCGTGGCATTGATCGAGTTCAATAAGCAGACGACGATGGTTTTGTCGTTCAAAATTTCGCCGTTGTTTTAGATCAACCTTCCCGTATTCATTTTCTCGCTCCCTACGCTCCATCTGATCGGTAATACCTCGCGCCTTGAGCCATTGAGTTCTCTCGTGGATCCACTGCTCAAGTAGGGCACGAGGGATTGAGTCAGCGAGTCGAAAGGTGACGAAATACGTGGCTCCACGCTGAAGCCAATGCGGAAGATTGCGGTAATAAATATCAACCGGAGCATTTTTATTAAAGGCAGTGAATACCGGAGTCATAAATACAACATAAGACTTGCGTTATATTTAAATCAAGACCGTAGCTCGAAATTCCGTTTCGAGGTTCAACCGCACCGTCCTGCTGGGGCTGCGAAACCGAATTTCGCGTTACGGCTACGCATCAAGCCAGATAGTGGCTTGAATGGATATATGCACCCATGAAGAAATTCGTTTTCACCAAAAACCCAACCGTCTACCTTCGAATAACGGCCAAATTCGGTGCAAATCAACCGTAGCTCGAAATTCCGTTTCGAGACTCAGTCGCACCGTCCTCCTGGGGCGGCGAAACCGAATTTCGCGTTACGTCGTTGGGAACGTTGCGTGCTTAATGCTCGGCAACGATCTTCGATCCTTTGATTTGGCCGATATCAGCGAGTAATTCGCCGAACCACGGTACATCTATATCGAACGGCTTTCCGCCCGCTATGCGCGGGAATTCGATAGCGCGGAGTTCGTCGTTCTGATCGTCGTCGTGCCCAACCACCCCGCCAATGCCTGCTTGGGCGGATTCAATCGCTTTATCGCAACATGCTTTAATAAGCTCAAGATCCTCCTTATTCGAGGCGGCAGCACGGGCGAAATAGCCGGATTTCTGAATGAGCACCTTTTCAGCCCCGAGCAGCTTGGAAAACTGCTTACCGAACCAAGCTCCGGGATTAACGGCATCGAGTTTGGCGTGGCCAAAGGCATCGCGCGGAACTTCTTCACCCGCGGCTTCCATTTCCTTAACGATGGTTTCCAAGCCTGCGCCTTCAGAGATAAAAATATTTACGTTGTCGGTCTGATCCATGACGGCTCTAAGACGCTCAGCTTCGGCGGCAATATCGATCTCCATTTCAGGAATAAAGATGGCATGCACATCCTTACGCTCTTGAGAGAGTCCAATGCTCGGCAAGAAGTCGAGACTGGCGAGATTATCGTGATAGACCTTGGCCGTGTAGGCCGTAAGCCAACCGCAGCTGCGCCCCATGACTTCATGGATAATAAGCATCCGCGGATTGGCATTGTGCTCAGCGACCACGTTGGCAAAATATTTTGCTCCCTCTTCGGCGGCAGTCCAAGCTCCCAGACTCTGCTTGATCGGGAAGACATCGTTGTCAATGGTTTTGGGTAGCCCGACGACAATGAGCTTATAGCCATTTTCGGCGAGATAAGCTGCCAGATCAGCGGCGGTGGTATTCGTGTCGTCGCCACCGATGGTATGGAGGACTTCAACTCCATCCTTGATCAGCTGGTTGGCAGCGACTTCGAGCGGATTTTCGCCCGCTTTAACGAGACCTCGCTTTTCGCAATCCTTCACGTTGGTAAGCTTCACGCGGCTGTTACCAATGGGGCTTCCGCCATGTTGATAGAGAATAGCGGCATTTTCGCGGATGCCAGTGTTGATTTCAATGGAATCCCCCAGCAAGAGGCCTTTGTAGCCACCGATGTAGGCAATAATTTCCGTTTCGGGCGAGATTTCTGTATAGCGTTCGATCAAGCGACCGATGGCTGCGGAAAGACACGGCGCAAGACCGCCCGCGGTAAGCAATGCAACTTTTTGAATGGCCATACTCATTTTTCCTTTCGGTTAATAAAATTTGTGAAGCACTACATACTGGGAATTCGCATCTAAAACGCAAGCGAGAATTACGAGGAATCGATCCACAGATTTCACGGATTACATGGATTTAAATCAAGCCAAGGAATACGTGCCCCCTGCGGGAGGCGAAGAGGCCGCGCGGGTGTAGGGCGTGGTTCTCGAAGAGGCCGCGCGGTTTGGCGACGGGAACACGCGCCCCCTACGGGAGGCACGTCCTACACATGAAGGCACATAACCCAAGGGTGTAGGGCGGGGTTCCAAGAGGGGCCGTGTAGGTGTAGGGCGTGGTTCTCGAAGAGGCCGCGCGGTTTGGCGACGGGAACACGCGCCCCCTACGGGAGGCACGTCCTACACACGGAGGCACGTCCTACACCGGGCGGCCACCATAACCCAGGGGTGTAGGACGCGGTTCCCGGAGGGGCCGTGTAGGGTGTAGGGCGGGGTTCTCGAAGAGGCCGCGCGGGATGCGGTTCCCAAAGAGTAATCTAAAAAAGAATATATGTTTCTTTATATATAAAAAATAAACTGTAATTTTAAGTCCATGAAAAACCACCATCCAAACCGCCCACCTCGCTTATCAAACGTATTTCGCAGATTCGATCCACCGCTTTATTTCATTACATTCTGTACCTTTGACCGGAAGCCATTACTAGCCACCGATCTATTCCATACTTACTTTGTCACCCACATGAAGCGGAAAAGCGACGAAGACATCGTCTGCGGGGAATTCGTCATTATGCCCGACCATATTCATCTCTTTCTTCGGGTCGACCCTTATCGCTACACGCTAGGGAAAACAGTCGGATTTATCAAACAAGCCCTCTCTCAGCCACTCCGGCAACAGGGCATTACACCACCCCACTGGCAACCCGGTTTTTTCGACCACATCCTGCGCAATGCGGATAGCTATTCCAACAAGTGGAACTATGTACGCAATAATCCCTTAAGAGCAGGCTTGGTTGAACACTCCAGCGATTGGAAATACCAAGGCACTATTACTCCAATTCAATACTAACCGCTCCCGAGATACGCGCCCCCTACGGGAGGCACGTCCTACACACGGAGGCACGCCCTACACCGGGCGGCCACCATAACCCAGGGGTGTAGGACGCGGTTCCCGGAGGGGCCGTGTGGGTGCAGGGCGTGGTTCTCCGAAGGAGGCCGCGCGGACTTGGCGACGGGAACACGCGCCCCCTACGGGAGGCACGTCCTACACATGAAGGCACGTCCTACACCGGGCGACACATAACCCAGGGGTGTAGGACGCGGTCCCCGGAGGGGCCGTGTGGGTGCAGGGCGTGGTTCTCCGAAGGAGGCCGCGCGGTTTGGCGACGGGATTACGCGCCCCCTACGGGAGGCACGTCCTACACATGAAGGCACGTCCTACACCGGGCGGCACCATAACCCAGGGG
>JAJRRI010000172.1 GCA_024279685.1 Verrucomicrobiota bacterium
GATTCCCAGTCGCGCGACATCATCGATCTGCACGCAAAATTATTTAAGAAGCACGGCATGACCACCATTCGGAACTTTGATGCGCTTAATGATGTTAACAATCTGATCGACTCTGCCCAATCGATTACCGCACATGGCTTGAAGCATGAAGTCGTTGTAACCATGATGGAGCTCCCGCCCGGATGTAATGGTGCGCATACCGTCGAGTTCTACCAAAAGACGCTACAAGATATTCTCGATGCGGGGATTCCTTTTGATAGCGTCTGCTTCAAAGATGCCTCCGGAACCGCCGTCCCCAAGAAAGTCTACGAAACGATCAAAATGGGGCGCAAGTTACTTCCAGGCGACTGCAAGATTGCGTTCCATTCCCACGAAACCGCGGGGATCGGAACCGTCGGCTATATCGCGGCCATCAAAGCCGGGGCCGACCAGGTCGACTGCTCCCTCGCGCCCGCCTCGGGTGGAACCTGCCAGCCGGACGTTGCCACCCTCTGGCACGCGCTGCGCGGTGAAGACTATGAACTCGATATTGATATCGATAAGATGATGGCGGCCTCAAAGATTTTCAAGGAGTGCATGGCCGACTACATTATTCCGCCGGAAGCTCTAGCGGTTGAACCCATGATCCCTTGGTCACCCATGCCCGGCGGTGCGCTGACCGCCAATACACAGATGATGCGCGATAATAATATCATGGACCGATACGAAGAGTGCATCCATGCCATGGGTGAAGTCGTCCGCCGAGGCGGGTTCGCCACCTCTGTAACGCCCGTCTCCCAGTTCTATTTTCAACAGGCGTTCAACAACGTGATGTTCGGCCCATGGGAAAAATTTGCCGAAGGATATGGAAAAATGATTCTCGGTTATTTTGGCAAGACTCCGGTCGATCCTGATCCGGAACTTGTTAAGCTCGCCACCGAAAAGTTGGGCTTGGAGCCGACCACGGCCAACCCGGTTGATCTCAACGATGCCGATCCAAATAAAGGGATCGAGTCGGCCAAGAAACGACTCTCCGAGGCGGGCATTGCCGACCAGTGCGACGAAAACGTATTCATCTCCGCCACCTGCCAGCAAAAAGGCATCGACTTCTTGCTCGGCAAGACCAAAATCAATGGCGTCCGCAAGCGCTCGCTCATGCCGCAAGAAACGGCGGCCACACCGGGCGGCGATGGCGGGTACACCGTAACCATCGCCGGCAAAAAATTTGCCGTCGAAATCAAAGGCGACCAAGCCACCGTCAACGGAAAATCCTATGCCGTCGACGTGGACGTGGGAGCCGAAATGTCCAACACCGTGGCGCATGGATCAGCCGGCTCCATCGAAATAACGGCTCCGATGAACGCCAAGGTGATCAAGGTGAATCTGGCCGTGGGCGCTCCCGTCGACGAAGGCGATGTGATCTTCGTTGTGGAAGCCATGAAGATGGAAATTGAAGTGAAAGCCCCATCGGCTGGAACTCTCACCTCCATCATGACCGAAGCTGGGGCACAGGTGGTGTCGGGCGAGGCCATGGCCTCCATCAACTAACCTGAACCCCGAGCGGAGATGTACGACATGAAGAAATTTATAACCATGGGGCTTATCGCCGTCGCTATTTTCGGGGGTGCCCGTCCGGTGCAGGCCGAAGAGAAAATTTCCATTCGGGGAGGCTTCGAGAAGATCTGGCACGAAACCGGGATCTATCGATTTATTCATCCCAAGACGATGGAGGAGAAAAAAGCAGAAAAATTGGCGGCCGCCATTAAAGCCGCTGAAGCAGAGATTGGGGCAGGGCACTTGGAGTCGGCTCTGAAGTTTATTGAAATGTCCGAAAAACTCGGGGCCGATGAAGCGGTCATCTCCGACTTGGGCATGCAGTATGACGACGGACTCCTCAACGGCGGAGATCTCCACAAAGGACTGCTTCCCGAAGGCGCGGGGCAGTTGGTCATGATTTTTGTTGGCCTGGGGCTGATTTATCTGGCCATTGCAAAAAAATTCGAACCGTTGTTGTTACTGCCGATCGGTTTTGGGGCCATCCTGACCAATATTCCCGTGGCTGGAATTTCGGCCGCCGCAATGCCGGGGCAACCCGCCGGTTTCCTTTATTATTTCTATACGATAGGTGTTCAGTCCGGCGTATTCCCGCTGCTCATCTTTATGGGCGTGGGCGCGATGACCGACTTTGGCCCGTTGCTTGCAAACCCGAAGACCGCATTGTTGGGGGCCGCCGCGCAGTTCGGTATTTTTATTGCGCTACTCGGGGCTTCGGCGATGAGCCATTGGACCGGCGGGGTGGTCGACTTTAGCCTACAGGACGCGGCCTCTATCGGGATTATTGGTGGAGCCGACGGACCGACCGCAATTTTTCTTTCGTCGCGCCTTTCGCCCAATCTACTCGGGGCCATCGCCGTGGCGGCCTATTCTTATATGGCCCTCGTTCCGATCATCCAACCGCCGATCATGAAACTATTGACGACGAAGGAAGAGCGATCGATCGTAATGAAACAGCTCCGGCCTGTCACCAAGACCGAGAAGATCGTCTTCCCGTTGATGGTGCTGTTGCTCTGTATTCTGCTGCTCCCGTCCGCCACGCCCCTGATTGGTATGCTGATGCTGGGCAACCTGATGAAGGAATCGATGGTGGTGGATCGGCTGTCGGATACGGCGCAGAACTCGCTGATTAATATGGTAACGATCATGCTCGGGCTCGCGGTTGGTTCAAAATTGGCCGCTTCCCAGTTTTTGAATGCGAACACGCTGGGTATCCTTGGGTTGGGGCTGGTTGCTTTCATCATCGGCACCGCCTCGGGCGTGTTGCTGGCCAAACTAATGAATAAATTGAGCAAGGAACAAATCAACCCGCTCATCGGTTCCGCCGGGGTCTCCGCCGTGCCGATGGCCGCGCGGGTGGCGAACCGAGTGGGCCTCGAAGCCAATCCGCAAAATTTCCTGCTCATGCACGCCATGGGCCCGAACGTCGCCGGGGTGATCGGTTCCGCCGTAGCGGCCGGCGTGTTGCTCGCCCTCGTTGGGTAAAGAGTCCAATCCTTGACGCTCTGAAAAGGATCGTGGAATGGTGCCCCTTTTTGTTTTAAGTAGAATTAAAATCCGCTAAAAAGAGGATGAAGAAAGAGGCGATTAGGTATGTATACGACAATTGAAGCAGATATTATCAATGGGCAAGTAAAGGGGGCTGAGGTAAAAAAACTACCTGCACGTGCCCACGTTCTAATTACCTTGTTGTCTTTTCCTGATAAGGGACGCCCTTCCTTTGGAACCTGTACTTCAAAAAAGATTAAGCTAGCCGCAGATGCTTTTAAACCTCTTTCTGATCATGAACTGGGGGAGTGGGGGCTGGCATGAAGGTGCTGCTTGATACGTGTACATTCATTGGGCTGTGTAGCGATCCCGACAAATTTTCGCCCCCGGCACAAGCGATTCTTAGTCATACGGAGAATCTTGAACTCTTTTTGAGCGACGCATCGATTTTCGAAATCGCATTAAAATCTTCGATAGGAAAAATGGAACTGCCAGAACCTCCGCGGAAATGGGTTACGCATCAATTGGAAGTTTGGGGGATCCAATCTCTGCCGATCTCCCATGAAGAACTGTTCATATCCGCTGAATTACCATGGCATCACAAAGATCCGTTTGATCGCCTAATTCTTGCGACCGCAAAAAATCATGAGCTGCCGATCATGACGCCAGATGGAATGTTTCCTAGCTATGACATTGAAGTAATTGGGTCGTGATGGCTCATCGAGGAACAAGAATCCAGTTTTTGTGAAAAATAATCCGGCCTATGAGAATTTGATAGGATGAAAATACCTTTCACCAAAATGCACGGAGCGGGCAACGATTTTATACTCATCGATGACCGCTCGTTGACCTTTCCGATTGCGGATCAAACCTTCCTTGCACGAATCGGTTCGCGCCGTACAGGCATTGGCTGCGACGGGATTATCCTCCTCCAGCCGTCGGCGGGTGCAGACCTGCGCATGCGGTTCTTTAATCCCGATGGCAACGAACAGGAGATGTGCGGCAATGGGGCACGCTGTTTTGCGCGGCTGGCTTTTTCGTTGGCCGCCGTCCCGAAAAAAATGGAGATCGAGACGCTGGCCGGCGGAATTCATGCCGAGGTTTTAGACGACCAAGTTCGGCTCGTTTTAACGGAGCCGACGGACTGGCGCATGGGCCTGGATGGCGGGTTGGAGCGGCCGGTCGATTTTGTGAATACGGGCGTGCCGCATGTCGTGGTACGCGTGGCTGATTTGAAAAATATGAACGTCGGGGAGCTTGGAAAGCGGCTGCGCGAGCACGAAAAGTTTGCGCCGGAAGGCACGAATGCAAACTTTGTTAAAGTAGAAGAGGATGGTACGTTGTCGATTCGTACCTATGAACGCGGGGTAGAGGCGGAAACGCTGGCCTGCGGTACGGGGGCGGTGGCGGCGGCTTTGGTGGCCGCTCGGAACGGTTGGTCCGGTTTGCCGGTGACGGTACATTGCGCCGGTGGATATGATTTAGGGATTGATTCATCCGACGGAAAAACCACGCTGACAGGGGATGCGGAAGTTGTTTTTGAAGGGGAGATGGGATATGGAAATCGGATTTAGCCTAGGGTCGAATCTGCATAATCGCAAACGATTGTTGGAGCAGGCGAAGCACTTAATTGTATCCGCGCCGCGCACGAAATTTGTGGATCAATCGCCGATTTATGAAACGACGCCGGTGGATGTGAAACCGCAGTATCAAGACATGGCCTACCTCAATTCGGTGGTGATTCTTGAAAGCGACCTCCCGCTGGAAAGTTGGCTGACCTATATTGGGAAGATAGAAACGCATCTGGGGCGCGAGCGCTCGGAGGATCGTAACGCTCCACGGCCGATTGATATTGATATCATCTATGCCGGCGATCAAATTGTGGATAGCGGCGGGCTGATTGTTCCGCACCCACGCTGGGCGGAGCGCCGTTTTGTGGTGCAGCCGCTCTGCGATGTGCGACCGAATATGGTGCTGCCAGAATCGAGCCAATCCGTCGCCGAAACCCTCGCCATGTTGCCTCCTGATGACGGCCTGAGTGTGCTGGATGAAAAATGGTAATTCGTAATGGATAATCCGTACTTAAAGCGGAGGTAGAGATCTAAGTTTTACGAATTACGAATTATGGAATAAATATGAAATGGACTGCGGCAAAAATTAGAGCGCTGAAGGGCGAGCGGAAGGTGGCGATGCTGACGGCGTATGATGCGCTGACGGGTTCGCTGGTGGATGGTGCGGAACTTCCGATGGTACTGGTCGGCGACTCGTTGGGCATGACGGTGCTGGGCTATGAAACTACGCTGCCGGTCGGAATGGATGAAATGCTGCATCATACCGCGGCGGTTTCGCGGGGTGTTACACAGGCGCTGGTGGTGGCAGATATGCCGTTTATGTCATACCAACCCTCCATTGAAATGGGACTGGTGAATGCTGGCCGTTTCCTTAAAGAGGCGGCGGCCGATGCGGTGAAAATCGAGGGCGGTGCGCTGCGCGCGGAGCTGATCGAAGCGCTGGTGGCCAATGGCATCCCCGTGCTAGGGCATATTGGCCTGACGCCGCAGAGCATTAAGGAGATGGGGGGATATAAGGTGCAGGGGAAAACCTCGGAACAGGCGCGCCAGTTAATGGACGATGCCATGGCGATCGAGCAGGCGGGCGCATTTGCACTGGTCCTCGAATGCGTTCCGGCGGAGTTGGGCGAATTAATTTCGAAGGCACTAACCATCCCAACCATTGGAATTGGTGCGGGGGCGGGCTGCGACGGGCAGGTGCTGGTCTTTACCGACCTACTCGGCATGAGCGGCAAACCCGTCCCCAAATTTGTAAAGAAACAAGCGGATCTCAACCCCATCATGACCCAAGCCCTTGCGGCCTACCGAAATGAAGTCGAATCGGGCTCGTTCCCGAGCGCCGAACAAGAATACTAAGACCGCCCCAATCGGCGAAACCGTGTCTCGTACTTGATTTAAATGAAAATTATCCGCACACCTGAAGCCATGCAAAAGCATGCGCTCGATCTTAAACGGACGGGGCGCTCAATTGGAGGGGTGCCGACGATGGGGTTTTTGCACGAGGGGCATGTATCGCTGATGCGATTGGCTCGCGCACAGTGCGATGTACTCGTGGTGAGCATTTTTGTCAATCCAACCCAATTTGGTCCGAACGAAGATTTAAAGACCTATCCGCGCGATTTCTCCCGCGATGAATCCCTTTGCGAACAGGCCGGTGTCGACCTTCTATTTTATCCAGAACCGACGGCAATGTACGCCGCCGACGCCAGTAGTTGGATCGATGAGGCATCGCTTTCCGGCGGGCTGTGCGGCGCGACACGCCCCGGCCATTTCCGAGGCGTGTGCACCGTGGTGGCCAAACTCTTTAATTTAATGCAGCTGGACATCGCCGTATTTGGCGAAAAGGATGCCCAGCAACTGCGCATTATTGAGCGTATGGTGCGCGACCTGAACTTCCCCGTGAACATCCTCCGGGGCCCGATCGTACGGGAACCGGACGGTCTCGCAATGAGCTCGCGGAACAAATATCTCTCGGCGGAACAACGCGAAGCAGCACTGTGCTTACGCCGCTCGCTCGATAATGTGGAAGAACAGTTCGCGGCAGGGGAGCGCAATACCGCGGTGTTACGGCAAACCGTAGTGGATTGGATAGCCTCCGTTCCCGGTGCAGAACTCGATTATATTGAAGTGGTGGATGATCGCTCATTGGCCGCAGTTGAAACGATCGAGAGCGATACCCTGGTAGCCCTCGCCGTAAAGTTCGGCGCCGTGCGGTTGATTGATAATGCGGTTCTGTGCCGCAGCCCCTGAAGTTAAGGGGATTTAAATGGGGTACGGACGGCTCGCCTAGCGGTCACCGTGAACTAAGGTTGATCGGCTAACGCGCCCCCTGCGGGAGGCCCGTCCTACACCTTTTTTCTTTGCGCTCTTGGCGGCTTTGCGTGATTCAATTCTAATTCAAGTTAATCGGATATAGATGGGGTTCAGGGAGCCTGCCGTGCTCTATTAAAAATTCCCCTCCATCCACCTTTACGAAAGGTTTCGCATAAAGATCTTCTTCCGGAACGGACTGACATCTTCAAAGATCAAGGTGTAGCGCGGGCCTCTCCGCAGGAGGGCGCGCCCCCTTCGGGAGGCACGCGCTACACTGAATTAACCTGAATCGCATTCTCTCACCC
>JAJRRI010000173.1 GCA_024279685.1 Verrucomicrobiota bacterium
GTGGTTCCGCACGATTGGGCCATCACGGGGCCATTTGATAAGGAGATCGACAAACAAATCGTTTTAATTGTCCAGAATCAGGAGAAAAAAGCGACTGAAAAAACGGGGCGGACGGGTGCTTTACCCCATATCGGAGAGGGGTGGTATCGCAATCGGTTCTCTCTGCCTGAATTTAAGACCGGAAAGCGGGCGTTAATTTTATTCGAGGGCGCCATGAGTGAGCCTCAGGTTTATCTGAACGGAGTCAAGGTGGGGGAGTGGAACTATGGGTATAGCTATTTCTATTTTGATATTACGGATCAGTTGAAGTCCGGGGCTGAAAACATCTTGGCGGTGCATTTGACCAATCGTGAACAATCCTCGCGCTGGTATCCGGGTGCGGGGCTCTATCGTAAAGTTCAAATTATTGTGACGGAGTCAGAATATATAGGCCACTGGGGGGTAACGATTACCACGCCAGAGGTAGATCCAGACCATGCAACCGTCATGATACAGACGGAAGTATCAGGAGAGAACTTGCGGCTGGTGACCACAATTTTGGATCAGAACGGCACCCAAGTGGGGGAGCAAGAATCCCTCAAATTGGCCGATCAAGAATTTACTCAGAAGATCTTAGTTCCGCAACCTCAACTCTGGAGTCCCGAAACGCCCTCGCTATATAAGGCGGTGAGTAGACTCTTCGTTGGCGACATTCAGCGGGATGAACTCATCACTGTTTTTGGCATTCGAACCATCGAATATTCAGCAGAAACTGGGTTTAGCCTCAACGGGAAAACCCGCAAGTTTAAGGGGGTGTGTTTGCACCACGATCTGGGACCAATTGGCGCAGCGGTGAATGTTTCTGCGATGCGGCGTCAGTTACGTATTTTAAAAGAAATGGGGTGCGATTCAGTGCGGAGTGCCCACAACATGCCCTCCATTGAGCAACTGGAGTTATGCGATGAAATGGGGCTTATGTTTCTTGCTGAAAGTTTCGATGAGTGGGCGGAGCCCAAGGTGAAAAATGGGTACCATCGCTTTTTTAAAACCGATGCGGAAAAAGATATCGTGAACCTTGTGCGCGCAACCCGCAACCATCCCAGTATCGTGATGTGGAGCTCGGGCAACGAAGTGCCCGATCAGAAAAGCGAAAAGGGGGCGGAATACGCCAAGTGGCTTCAGGACATTTTCCATCGCGAAGATCCCACCCGGCCTGTGACCGTCGGCATGGACCAGGTGGAAGCCGTCATGCAAAGCGGCTTTGGTGCCGTGATGGATGTGCCGGGCTTGAACTATCGCGTGCACCTTTACGAAGAGGCCTACGCAAAGTTTCCTCAAGGCTTTCTGCTGGGCGCCGAAACCGCATCCACTGTGAGTTCACGTGGCATCTATAAATTTCCCGTTGTGCAGGCGGAAATGAAACAACATTCGGACAATCAAAGCTCTTCTTACGATGTAGAATATTGCAGTTGGTCGAATTTGCCAGACGATGATTTTATCATGCAAGATGATTATCCATGGGTAATTGGCGAATTTGTCTGGACGGGTTTTGATTATCTGGGCGAACCCTCGCCATACCAAACCGCATGGCCCGCGCGTAGCTCCTATTTCGGAATCTGCGATCTGGCGGGTTTGCCGAAAGACCGCTACTACCTCTACCGTAGCCGATGGAATACGGAGAAGGAGACGCTACATATCCTGCCACACTGGAACTGGGAAGGCCGCGAAGGCGAGATTACTCCCGTATATGTCTACACGAGCTACGACCAGGCCGAATTATTTATCAACGGAAAAAGTATGGGAGTCCAGAAGAAGCACAGAGCCACGCCACAAACTCGCTACCGCCTCATGTGGAACGACGTGACGTATGAACCGGGCACCCTCAAAGTCGTCGCCTACGACGAAAACTCCGAGCCGGCCCTGATCAAAGAGATTAAAACCGCAGGAAAAGCTCATCGTTTGGTGTTGGAAGCGGATCGAAAAATCATTCAAGCGGATGGCGTAGACTTAGCCTTTGTCACCGTTTCTGTTGTGGATAAAAATGGAATTCCCTGTCCAACGGCCACCCATCGATTACACTTTTCTGTGACCGGCGAAGGCTCCTTTCGCGCGGCGAGTAACGGCGATGCAACCTCGCTGGAGATTTTTCATTCACCCACTCGAAAACTGTTCAGTGGAAAACTTGTGGTGCTGGTTCAGCCGACCCAGACTCCCGGCAAGATTGAGCTAGAGGTCTCTGGAAAGGGGTTTGAAAGCAGAACGATCACATTAATCTCAAAAAAAGGAAAATAATGAGTAAAAAAGAAATCTCTTCCATCCTATTATTAGGTCTTCTAACGGGCGGTGCCTGGGCCACGAGCTCTCGACCGGAGGAACCGCTTGCCCCAACCCCACCCATGGGCTGGAATAGTTTTGATAGCTACGGCGTCTATCTGCATGAAGAGGCGGCTTATGCGAATTTGGAGGCGATGGCTGAAAAACTAAAGCCGCATGGGTATGAGTATTTCGTTATCGACAACGGCTGGTTCGGCGAATACGCCTTGCAGGAGGGAACCCTCTTTCCTGCGGAAAAACATGCACATGATATCCGCATCAACGAATATGGCTACTTTCAAGCATCGGAGGTCTATTTTCCGAATGGACTCAAGCCCATTGTGGAGCGCGCGCATGAACTGGGGCTAAAGTTTGGTATTCATCTCATGCGTGGCATTCCGCGCAAGGCCTATGAATTGGATCTTCCCATCTTTGGAACCCCATATACGGCTCGCGATATTGCCAATACAGACCCTAAAGAAAATTGCACGTGGTGTACCTATTGCTATGCGGTTGATATGAGCAAACCGGGAGCGCAGGCTTGGTACGACGGCCTGATCCAGTATATTGCGGACATGGGCGTGGATTTGATCAAGTATGACGACATTGTGCCCCACCCGGATGAGGTGGAAGCCGTGGCTAAGGCGATTGCTAAAACAGGAAGACCGATTATACTGAGCCTTTCGCCAGGAGGGCAGGTGGATCCAAATGCGCTTGATCTTTTCCGTAAGGGAAATATGTTGCGCGTGACGGCTGATGTTTGGGATGAACAGTATTATATTGATGCATGCTTTGATGCTTGGCGAAAATGGCAGGGCAAGGAACAACCGGGATTTTGGATCGATATGGATATGATTCCCTTCGGCCAGCTCCAACTCATGTCTCCTCCGAGCAAGGATACTTCGAAAAGCCCGATGGATAAGGGCGACATTGCCCTCGCCGGAAAAGGAGTGCGTCGCCAAAGCAGGTTGACCCCGCCGCAAATGGAAACCTTTATCACCATGCGCGCACTGGCAGCTTCGCCATTGATGATGGGCGGTGATCTGCCGACCCTTGATGACTTTTCGCTCTCCCTGATCACGAACCCCGAAATGATCGCGTGCAACCAAAATGGAGTCATGGGAACACTGGTACACGAAAATGCAGGAATCGAAATCTGGAAAACCAATCAGAAAGGAACCACAACCTCAGGCTGGATTGGCATTTTCAATCGCACGGATGAGCCGAGTACATTCAGACTGGCTCAAAAACATCTTGAGCTCGATGGAACGGGGTACAGGATCGTCGATGTGTGGAGGAATAAGACGGTCAATTTTGGCGAGACGATCCTTTTGAATGCCCAGGGAGTGTTGTTTTTGCGGTTTACCTCCAAACAAATCTAAAGGGGTATGCAGTTAACTCAACCGACCGCAATATATAGGGGTGGCCGATGAAGAATTAGCACCCTAAGACAACATGTGGTAGATGGTTGAATAAAGTGCATACCCCTTTAAATCTAAACCAATGATTTGCTGATGGAATGATGTAAGTGGGAAGTAAAATCCTTTAAGGAGAAAGTAAATGGGAATTATTGATATTATTGTGTTGGTCGGATTTATCGTGGCCGTGTTGTTTGTCGGGCTCTATAAGTCGAAGGGGGAGAACACGCATGGTGAAGAGGGAGCGGCGGACTACTTCCTTGCTGGGCGTGGACTGAGCTGGTGGCTGATTGGATTCTCGCTGATTGCGGCCAATATTTCCGCCGAGCAATTTGTGGGTATGTCGGGGCAAGGTGCAGGCATGGAAGGCTTGTCGGTCTCTAGTTGGGAATGGATTGCGGCGATCACGCTTGTCGTCGTGGCCTTTGTGTTGCTTCCCTATTTTCTACAAACCGGAATTACCACCATCCCTGAATTTTTGGAAGTTCGCTACAACCACTGGGCGCGTTTGGTGATGACCCTGTCGATGACCTTTGTTCTCGTGGGCGTCAGCCTGATCGGGGTTATTTATGCGGGAGCGATCACCATGATAAAGCTCTTCTCGGATTTCGGATTCGATGTAAGCTTACCGATCGCCTGCTGGATTCTCGGGGTGCTTGCTGCGGTTTATGTGGCCGTCGGCGGGCTAAAAGCCTGTGCTTGGGCAGATCTTTTGCAGGGATCAGCGCTGATTCTTGGCGGTGGTGTAATTACCTATTATGCCTTTCATGCACTGGGTATTACGGATGTCGCAACGTTGGTCGATGCAACGGGCGCGAGCGTAACCGTGGATGCCGGAGCCGGAGCGATGGATCGTTTTTCGACGTTAAACGAAACGGCCATGCATATGGATACTCCGGCCATGCCTTGGCCGATACTCGTGCTGGGAATTTGGATCCCTAACTTTTACTACTGGGGGCTTAACCAATATATTTCCCAGCGAATTCTCGGCTCGGCATCGCTGGCCGATGGGCAGAAAGGACTGGTTCTTGCGGCGGGGCTCAAGCTGATTATTCCATTCATCATCGTGATTCCCGGCATCATTGCATTCAATCTGTTTTCGTCGGAAATGGAAGCGAGCGCCAATGCCGACGCAGGAGGGAACGTGTTTGCCACCTATGAAGCGGCTACTACCTATTCCGCTACCTCACAAATTTTCACGTTGGATGAAAAATACGCAGTCGGGCATCCTCAAAAAGCCGCTGAAATTGAAGCCTTTAACCGTTCCGTGATCGTTCGCGTCGGAGCCGAAAATGTGGATAAGAAGTCGATTAACCCCTACAAGTACGACTCAGCCATGGGCTTACTCATCACCAAGTTGATTCCCAAAAACAAGGGGGGGTTGGGGTTTGTGATTGCGGCGTTGCTTGGAGCCATCATTTCTTCGCTGGCCGCCGTGCTCAATGCCGCCTCAACGCTGTTTACCATGGATGTATATCAACGGTACCTTCGACCCAATGCCAAGCAATTTGAATTCGTCACTTTTGGGCGGATTTGCATTGGTGTATTCGTTGTGATTGGTTGCTTGGTCGCTCCAGTTTTGGCCGACTTTAAAAGCATATTCGGCTTCATTCAGTCCTTCCAAGGCTATGTTTCCACGGGCATTCTTGCCGTATTTATCTATGGATTGCTCAATCGCACATCGGGTAAATGGGCCGGTGTAATCGGTATTGTGGCCAATGCCGGAATCTATGCCTACATGCAGATGGCTCACGCCGATCTACATTTCCTTTATAGCATGTCGTATTGCCTGATTGCGGTGCTGGGAATTCTGTTCATTTACGGGCTGATCTTTAAAGCTGAGAAAGTGGTGTTTACTTCAAATACCACGATGGATCTAACGATGTCCAAGGGAGCACTTATCTATGGACTCGTGATTTGCATGTGTACGGTGATGCTCTACGTGATATTTTGGTAGGTTTGTTTGAGTCAGTTGGAAGATAAGTTTTAGACTCTATAGGATTATTTTGGCAAATTTTTAATTTCAGCAATGCGCCACAAGGATAATATGAAAAAATGGATTCAAAAGAGACGGAATATGACCAAAGGGATGTCCAGCGCGGTACTACTGAGCATCCTGATCCACGGTAGCCTCTTCTTATTGGCCGGAATGCTGGTGGTCTTCACGGTCGTAAAGAAAGAGGAACAGAAGTTTGAGCCGCCCAAGATCGTCGAGCGACCGAAGATGAAGCTCAAGAAGCCGAAGGTCAAGGTGAAGAAAACCTCCAAACCCAAGCCTAGCACCCGCATCGTAACCAAAATGAACCGTGCGAATATGCCTAATATCCAGCTCCCGGAAATGTCCACTATGAGCGCAGGGATTTCGGCGGATATTGGCGGTTTCGATATGCTGCCGGGATTTGACTCGGTCAGCCTGATGGGACTTGGGCAATCGATTGGAAACGACCTAGAGGGTACCTTTTACGACCTCAAACGGGACCGCAGCGGGCGCCCGATTCCATACTCCACAGAAAACTTCCGAGAGATTACTAGGCGTTTCATAAAAGGGGGATGGAAGAGCTCCATCCTTTCTCGCTACTTTCGTGCACCCAAAAAGCTTTATGCCACAACCTTTGTCATTCCACCGGTGCTTTCGGAGGTCGTTGGGGAAGCGTTTGGAGAAACAGATATTGAGGGACAGTTTTGGATGGTCCACTATAAGGGTACGCTCGTGCACAAGGATGGCATCACCTTTCGTTTTATTGGTTCAGGCGACGAGCTTCTTGCGGTTCGCGTTGCGGGCGAAATTGTGATGGCTGCGGCCTGGCGGAATCACGAGTCGCAACTTCTGGGGAATATTTGGTGGTCGTCATCGGCGGATTCGAGGAAGTTTTATTTAGGCAATCAGGAGGCGGTAGTGGGCGACTGGATCACGCTCGAGCCGGGAGGTCCGCTTGATATGGAGGTGTTTATGTCCGACAAAGGTGGCCAAGCTTGTCTGATGCTTGCCATCGAAGAGGAGGGGGTGGAATATGAGCAGCGTACCACTGGGGGGCCGACCTGGCCAATATTCAAGACGGCAGAACTCTCTCGTGACATGCTGGATGTAATTTACAAGGATTTGGTTCACGGGGAA
>JAJRRI010000174.1 GCA_024279685.1 Verrucomicrobiota bacterium
AAAAAGAGGGGATCCCAGCCCAGAAGCAACCCGCCCAAAGCCCATTCGATCACGACCACCGACCGCATGGCGTCGAGTCACTGGAAAGAAACAAAAAGAAAACCATGGAACCGCCCCCCGGCATTCCATACAATCCCCATAAGTAAGTTGGAGCGTTTCGAGAGGCTCAGTCCAACCAAATTTTATTCATCCAGCCATCAGCTTCTGCGGTAGATTTTGGTGTTTATGCGAAGCTGGACGGATAAAATCCTAATCGTTTTATCCAAGGCCATGGAAGTTGTTTTATTATCCGAGATGGGTAGGCAAGCACGAGAAAAAAGGGCAGTCTGAAGTAACCTCAGTTTAATGAACATTCGCAAAGGGACTAAAAAGTCTCAGCAGGAAAGTCTTATGAGCAAAAAGCCCTACCAGAAATACAGCAAGTAATTCAAAATCCGAGGCAGTTCGTCTTGCCGAGAAATCCGACAAGCCCGTCACCCAAGTTGCGCGGAAGTTCGCCATATCCGGCATTGACCTCAATTTCCACCGCGTAGATATCGCCCCCTGATACCAGCCCCGAATTAACCTGCGAAAGCATCGTATATTCCAGTTTTAAAAAATATATTCTTTCAAACAGTAGGCCGTTTCATATCATTCATTTCTGGACAAAAAAAGACTCAGGCTCTCCATCGATTTTTTTTTGACCTATTTTTCCAGACATTGGAAACGCCCTGCCTTACTCTTCCAACCCAACGACTAAAAACTAAAAGACCAAGCCCCCACATACTATGAGCGCAAAAGAAGCTAATACCCCATTGGATATCGCAATCGTGAACGAGGCGGAGGTGCCGGATACACTGCCGGTCATGCCGCTGAAAAATTTTGTCCTCTTCCCCCGCATGATTGCCCCGTTGATTGTGATGACGGAGCAATCGAAAAAGCTGGTTAAGAAACTATCCGACAGTAAGCCCCATTTCATTGCCTCGCTCCAGCGCAAGGAGGAGATCGATGAAGCCCAACTAACACAGGACGATATCCACCGCACCGGTTGCGTGGCTCGAATGATCAAAACCATCCATTTTCCGGATGGCTCGACCCATCTACTCGTTGAAGGTCTGTCGCGTTGCAGCTTAAAAACCCTGAATACGAAGAAGGACTATCCAACCGCTAAATACCGGATGATCAAGGACGCCGAAGATACCTCGGTTGAAACCGAAGCCCTCGCCCGCAACGCCTCGGAAAAGTTTCAGCAAATTATCACCCTATCGCCCAACCTGCCCGACGAGCTCGCGGTCGCGGTCTTTAACATGGACACCCCCAGTCAACTCTCCGACCTACTCGCCACCAACCTGCCGGTTCCCGTGGAGATCTGCCAAAATCTGCTCGCCGAAAATCGCTCTGGCCACCGACTTAAAATTCTGATGGAATTTCTTAATCGCGAATTCCAAATTCAAAAACTCGGCAATCAGATCCAGAGCAAGGTCAATGAAACCTTCACGAAAACCCAGCGCGAGATCTTTCTACGCGAACAGCTCAAAACCATCCAGAAGGAGCTCGGCGAGGACGATGTACAAGCGAGCGAGTTGCTTGAACTCGAAAAATCCCTCGAAAAATCCAAGCTCCCCAAAGAGGCCCGCGCAGCGGCGGACAAGGAACTTCAACGACTCAAGGCCATACCGCCCGCTTCGCCTGAATACGGCGTAATCCGCACCTACCTCGATGTGTTGGCCGAACTGCCGTGGAACCACTCCACCGAAGACCATCTCGATATTCTTGCCGCCGAAAAAATTCTCAACCAAGATCACTACGGCCTCGAAAAGGTCAAGGATCGCATTCTCGAATACCTCTCCGTACTCAAACTCAAGAAGGATATGAAGGGGCCGATCCTCTGCCTCGCCGGCCCGCCGGGAGTTGGAAAAACCTCGCTCGGAAAATCAGTCGCCCGCGCACTCGGTCGCGAGTTTGTTCGGATGTCCCTGGGCGGCATGCACGACGAAGCCGAAATTCGCGGCCACCGCCGCACCTATATCGGCGCCATGCCCGGCCGAATCATTGAAAGTCTACGCCGATGCGGCACCAACAACCCGGTCTTCATGCTCGACGAGATCGATAAGGTGGGCAGCGACTTCCGAGGCGACCCCGCCTCGGCCCTACTTGAAGTGCTCGATCCCGAACAAAATACCTCCTTCAACGACCACTACCTCGATGTCGATTTTGACCTTTCCAAGGTTCTGTTCATTACCACCGCCAACGTGCTCCACACCATCCCCAGTCCATTGCGCGACCGGATGGAAATTATTCGTATCTCCGGCTATACTTTGCAGGAAAAAGTAAATATTGCCCGGCGTTATCTCGTGCCCAAAGCCATCAAAGCGCACGGCCTTAAACGCCCCCAAATTAAATTCACTGCTGATGCCCTCGGAGCCATCTCGAGTGGCTACACCGCCGAGGCTGGGGTTCGTAATTTAGAGCGCCAGATTGCCACCGTCTGCCGCAAAGTTGCCCGCGACGTGGCCGAAGGAAAAACCCGCCCTGTTGAAATAACAGAACGAAAGATCAAAGGCTTCCTTGGTCCTGTAAAAGTAGATAAAGATGTGGCCGAACGCGAAGCCATGCCCGGCATAGTAACCGGGCTGGCTTGGACGCCTTACGGCGGCGATATTCTCTTCATCGAAGCCACCCGTATGGCGGGAAAAGGGGGCCTCATCCTAACCGGATCGCTCGGCAATGTAATGAAAGAATCCGCCCGCGCAGCCCTCAGTTATCTCCGCGCTAATGCCGCCACATTTAAGATCGATGAAACCCTCTTTTCCCGATCCGATATCCATATTCACGTGCCCGCCGGAGCCACCCCCAAAGACGGTCCCTCCGCTGGCGTGGCTATAGCGTTGGCCATTCTCTCGATGCTGCAAAACAAACCCGTGCGCCCCGACCTCGCCATGACCGGCGAAATTTCTCTCCGGGGTCGGGTGCTCCCGATCGGCGGGCTTAAAGAAAAGGTATTGGCTGCCTCCCGAGCGGGAATCAAATACATCATGCTCCCCGAGAAAAACAAAATTGATCTCAACGAAATCCCGACCGATGTCAAAAAGAAACTCACCTTCAAGACCGTTAAAAGTGTCGATCAAGCCCTGCGCTATGCATTAAAAATATCGAAAGAAAAAGGGGAATAAAACCAGTGCGTCACGCCCTACTCTTCGAGGAGCCTACTATGAAAAAGTTACTATGGTTTGTTTTTGTATGTTCGTGTGTTTTTCAGGCTTATTCGGAGCCGTTGCCCGCCGACGATATTCTAGCTTATGTCCGCACCAAACTGCCGACCGATTCCATCCAACTGACGGGGACGTTAAAGGTGCGCACCAAGAAGGGCTTCACTCAAATCCGTCTGCCGGTTGAGATGAATCTTGACTGGGGCGCGGCAAACCCGACCGCCAGCTACCAGATTGGCAAAGAATCGCTAGACATCGTTTGGAAAAACGATCAGCCCAACTATACGTTCTCCAATACCCAAAACCGCCCTACGTCCAACATTCTCGACACCGGAATCACTTGGGCCGATCTTAGTTTTTCCGTGCTCTGGTGGCCCAATTCCCAGCTAGTCGGCGAGGAAAAAAAGATTAACCGCCCGTGCTATGTAGTCGACGTTCCGGTTCCCGAGTCCAGTCATATCATGCGCCTGTGGATCGAGAAAAAAATGGGTATGCTGCTTGAAGTCCGGACGCTCGATGCCCAGAAAAAAGAGCTCCGCCGGATGAAGATCAAGAGTATTAAAAAGATGGATGGCATGTGGGTCGCCAAGGATCTTGAAATCAAGGACAAAGCTTCGGGCCGTATAACTACGCTGCAAATTACCGACCTGCAATGGAACGCCCCTCAAGAGACCGCCATGGCCTTTGATCCTGCGGAGTCAATCAATCAACTCACCATCGATCTCTATAAAAAACTTTCTGCCAAGGAGGAAGGAAACCTATTCCTGTCGCCCTACAGCATCTCAACCGCACTGGCCATGGTCTACGGCGGCGCGGCCGGCGAGACGGCGGAACAAATGAACCGCACGCTCCACTTCGGCGGACCCGGTGCAACTCATCCCGCACTGTCCCATCTTCAAACCACCTTCAATGGAATTCAGAAAAAGGGGCACATTGAATTAAGCACCGCCAACTCACTCTGGCCGCAAGTGGACTATCGCATCCTGCCTGATTACCTCGCCATGACCCAGGAGTTCTACGGCAGTACAATCGAATCCGTTGATTACAAGACCGATGCCGAAGGCGCCCGAAAAAAAATAAACGGCTGGGTGGAAGACCAAACCAACGACCGTATCCAAGATTTAGTTCCTGAAGGCATGCTCAGCCCCCTAACTCGGCTTGTGCTCGCCAACGCCATCTATTTCAAAGGCGACTGGGCCATACGATTTAAAGCGGAGCACACTCGCCCCACCGCTTTCAAACGGATCGACGGAACCACGGTCGATGTGCCGATGATGTCGCAAACCGCCGACTTTAAACTCGCCCACACCCCGGATTTCCAGGCGTTGGAACTCCCGTATGAAGGCGGCGACCTCTCCATGCTCATCCTATTGCCCAGTGAGTCTGACCAACTCCCCCTTCTTGACGAGAAGACGCTCGAATCCCTCGAGTTCCATGAAATGGAAGTGAGGGTACAGCTCCCGAAATTTAAACTTGAGTCCACCTTCCAGCTCAGCACTACGCTCGCCGCCCTGGGTATGCCTTTGGCTTTTTCCCAGCAAGCCAACTTTTCCGGCATGACCGGAACCCGCGATCTCTTCATCGGCGAAGTCATTCACAAAGCCTTTGTAGAAATAAACGAAGAAGGCACCGAGGCCGCCGCCGCAACCGCGCTCGGGATGCGCGCGACGAGCCTACCCCCGGGGTTCGAAGCCAACTACCCGTTCATCTTCCTCATCCGTGAAAATCACACCGGAACGATTCTATTTATTGGACGGGTGATGGATCCCACTAAATACTAATTCCTCCCTAAAAAAGAAGGCATCTAAAATGACTTCCACCGCAAAATTATTTCTCTCGCTCGGCGCCATAAGCGGCGCACTCGCCGTGCTCATTGGCGCCTTTGGTGCGCACGGCCTAAAAGATAAACTCTGCGCACAAATGCTGACCGTTTATAAAACCGGCGTGGAATATCATTTCTACCACACCCTCGCCCTGCTCGGCATCGGCCTACTCTCGCTCCACTATAAATCAACGCTCCTCACCGCCAGCGGTTGGGCGATGGTCGCCGGTATTCTGCTCTTCTCCGGCAGCCTCTACGCCCTCTCCATCAGCGGCATCCGCCCCCTCGGCGCCATCACCCCCCTCGGCGGCCTCTGCTTCATCATCGGCTGGATCCTCTTGGCGGTCGCCATTCTAAAACCCGCCTAAAAAAACGGCACACCGACCATATCGTATCGGGTTTCTTTCCACTGAAATGAAAGGTCCAGTCATGATTTCAAAAAACAGTCCGTCCACAACGGTTTAGCCGTCGAATTAGATTCCGAATAAGCTATTGAACTAAACGGCTACGCGTCCAGCGATCGCGCCCTACCGGTAGGGACAGACCGCCGGGCGGTCCGCGCGGTAGAACGGGGCGGTGGACAAGTCCGGACGACGAATCCTATCCACCGACGGCGCGTCCAGCTTCTGGGAAGAAATAAAAAGAAAACCATGGAATCGCCATTCGGCATTCCATACAATCCCTATACGTTAGAGCCTCTTGCAAAACCTCTCAGTTCAACTCCTTTCTTGCAACAAAGTCTTTCAGCCGCGAGTGCTCTTGCGCGTAACGACCGAATACCTGCCAGAATCCGTCCTTTTCGGGCAGGTGGTGCCAGCCGCGATGATTTCGCG
>JAJRRI010000175.1 GCA_024279685.1 Verrucomicrobiota bacterium
CCATCTGCTCTGAGCCAAATACTCCATACAGGCAACATCAGAAGAAAATTGATTCCGAAACTCTCGAAGTGTCTTGGGGAATGCTAATGCCATGCATTTATGGTGAGGGAATGCCCAGCCTTAGTCAAATGCATAGGCATGATCCAAAAATATGTATACCGATCTATTTTCAGAATTTAAACACCTGCCGTTCCTATTTATTGGTTCGGGAATTTCCCGTCGTTATTTGGGGTTGCCGAATTGGGAAGGATTGCTGCGCCACTTTGCAGAGATCGTGCATCCCGATAATCCGCTGGCGCTGGAGGTGTTTTCTCGCTCGGAAGAAGGCCTTGCGTGGCCAGCGATTTCGAGCCGGATTGAAAAGGAATTTAATCAGGTTTGGCTGACCGACAAGGCTTACAGAAAAGATAGGGAGGTGTTTAAGAACCAGGTCAAACAGGGGGTGTCGCCCTTCAAGTTGTCGATGGCAACATTTTTTTCCGAAGCCGAAAAGAAAACTTCCGACGGTCATTTACTTGATGAATTGTCCTGCCTAACTAATGTTGGAAAACGGAGCATTGCGGGTGTTATCACGACGAACTATGATCTTCTGATTGAGGAGGTCTTTAGCGGTTACGAAGTATTTGTTGGGCAGGAACAGCTTCTGTTTTCAGAGCCGCAGGGTATTGCCGAGATCTATAAAATACACGGTTGTTGTACTCAGCCAGCGAGTATTGTTATCAATGAAAAGGACTACGAAGAATTCAACAAGCGGAATGCTTATCTTGCCGCCAAGTTACTAACGGTCTTCATGGAGCATCCGATCATTTTTCTGGGGTATAGTATTTCCGATCCTAATGTTCAGGCAATCCTCAAGGCCATTGCGGATTGTCTATCGCAGGAAAATTTGGAACGTCTCAAAAAACGTTTTATTTTCATCGAATACTCAGACACGCCATTGACTGAACCGGTTATCCGTGAACATACGATCAGTTTTGATGGCGCGGGCCGTTCGCTGGAGATGACCCGGGTTGAACTGCACGATTATCTCCCGCTTTATAGCGAATTATTGTCCCGTAAGTATGAATACAATCCGAAGTTGTTGCGGCAACTGAAACGAGATATTTATCAGATGATCACTACCAACGAGCCGGTGGATCGCTTTCAGGTTATCGATATTGAAGATGATCAATTGGAAAATGTGAAGGTACTGGCTGGGGTCGGAATCAAACAAGTACCGGGCTCAAATGGCGATAGCGGACATCATATTCCAGATACGGCGGCGCTCTTCAGAGACATTGTCTTTAACGATGGAAATTTTGACCTTCAATCGTTGGTTGAGGAGGCACTTGGACATTTGCTGAAGCATAACTCGCGCAGTCTGCCGCTGCATAAATATATCTCAGCATATGAAAAGGAGTTCGGGAAAACCCCGCCGGCGGATGTTTCCGATTATGCAAAATCGAGATTTGATCAGTTTCTGAATAAGGGTTTAATCGCGCGTCGAAGAGGGGATTCTATTTCTTCTTGGGCTGAATTGTTGAAGAAGACAGAAAATGAGATGAAAGTCATAGAGATGATTCCTCTGCTTGCTGACCCAGAATCCTGTTTGAAGAAGATCGGTGATTTCTTGAAAGTATACTTAGGGGGGAATCCGACAGCGTTAACGGGCACAGTGCAAGGGGAAAAAACGAATCTGAAACGTGTAATCAAAATTTACGACTGGTTGAGGTATGGAAAAGAAAAAGACGCCCCAATCACCTAGCCAGAGAGCGAACCCAAAGGAACACCGTTCCGGCATCAGCTAAGGACGCCTTTTGTCGCATGTGGCACCTGCCGAGAGAGCGAACCCAAAGGAACACCGTTCCAAGCTTCCAGCACCTAAAAACAAAAGCAACTTAACGAGATGACGGTAAAATACAAGGCCTCATTTAAAATGAAAAAATATCACAACGGCGCACGGCGCTGATTTCTGCGGCGGTGACGGGGAAAATTGATGTGCGGGGAATGGGAATAACGAATATGGAATAAGGAGTGTCGAATATTGAAGTGGTGGGCAAGGCTCCCGCCGCGCCCCGAGGAATCGGAACGGTGTATAGCTCGGGTATAATTGTTCCCTGGGAAGCAATTTCCTCGCCCTCATGACGAATGTTCATTATTTATCCTTGTTCACAAAAAATGAACACACTGTAAAAATGAACGGAAGAGGTGTAATTAGTGGTATTTATATCGTGTTTTTGTTGTTGTTCTTGCGATAAGGCGGGGGTATATGTAAACAAAATAGTACAGAGTTATGTAAGTAAAAGTTAACATATAAGTAGCAAACCGAGGTTTTGTGAATGAACTGGAACGGCGAAAAACTAAAGATCTTGTGCGATAAGCGGGGCGTTTCTCCAAGCGGACTGTCTGAACGGCTGGGCGTTAGCCGTCCAACGGTTTATAATTGGCTTTCCGGTCGTGATCCGCGCGGCTCGCATTTGCTTCAATTAAGCGCGCTTTTAAAGGTTGATCCGACCGAACTGTACGCGGACAGGCCTGCACTGCAATTCAGCCCTTCGGTTACTGAGGGGAAATTATTTAAGCGGTCCGGCATCAAGCTAATCTATGCACTATTGACCGATCCTCGACTGGATCAGGATTGGGGGAATGATCTGCTAAATGTCCCGGTTCGGGAACTGGCCAGTAAAGCCCGCATGTCTACCGGCAGCGTATCCGAACTGCTTTCCGAAATGAAGGCGCGAGAATTTCTTTTAACAGATGAACGGTTTAGGCGGTTGGTTAATCGAAAACTGCTGTTCGACCCATGGTTGCATGGTTATATGGAAACCCGCTTTAAAGTGAAGAAGCAATGCTTTGAGGCCAAAACGGTTGCGTGGTGGCAAACCCGAAATCCTAAGAAAGAGGGGTTTCTTTGGGGTGGAGAGCCTGCGAGTGCGATTCTAACGGATGATTTTCTGCGTCCTTCAACGCTGACTCTCTACACCGACACACCACTCTATGATTTGGTGGTGGACGGCAACCTTCATCAGGTTCCTGCGGGGGGCAACGTTGAGTTTGTTGAACCCTTCCTGAAAGCCGAAGAGATTCAGGGTGGTGTGCATCCGCTCCTCGTTTATGCCGACCTGATCTGTTCTTCCGATGATCGTAATGCCGAAACCGCAACGAGAATTTATGACCGTCATCTGCGACAAATTATCGAACCCGCTTAATCCTGCCAAAGCGGAGACCCTGAAGCGGTTGTATTCGGTGGTGGGTTCGATGCCCGTCGTTTTACTGGGGGCGTTCGCTCGTGATCTACTTTTTTATCATGTTCATGGGATCGAGGTTCCCCGGGCCACGATGGACATTGATACTTGTGTTCAAATGGCATCGTGGGAGGATTATGATGCAGCCTGCGCTCAGCTCAAGGCATTGGGGTTCGCCAACGAAGATCCTGACCATCCCGAAAGATTCATCGAGACAAACGGCCAGATGGTGGATCTGCTTCCTTTTGGGAGTTTATCGGAGGACGGGAAGACTATTACATGGCCGACCGATAAAAGTCCGTGGACGATTTCCGGTATTCAAGAAGCCTATGACCACTCCCTATGGGTTAAAATTGATGAGCTTCAACTACGAATCATCCCGCCCTGCGCCATGATTTATCTTAAAATATTTTCGACCTATGACCGACCTGAAGATCGTCGAAAAAAAGATACGGAAGACATTCACTTTGTCTTGGAACATTATCTAAATGTGACTGGGCGGGAACGCCTGCGGTCGGGCGGAATCGATGCCGATGTGATGGAACACGAGAATGGCGATCTGCAACGCGCAACCGCACGGGTGGCAGGACGGGATATGGCACAGGTTGTGTCCCCGCAAACTGCTAAGGAGTTATCTGAACTGTTTCGTAAAGAAACCGAAGGTGGGAGCCGATGTCCCATCGGTCACGAACTTGCGGGCTATCATCAGGGGCAGTTTGCCCGCGCCCGATCTATTTTAATCTCTCTAAAATCAGGATTCGACGAACGTCGTAAGTAACAGGAAATACATTATGCAAAATGCGAATGAAAAAGTATTTCAACAGGACATCACCGATCACCTTGTTTCCCATGGATGGAAGTTGGGGGAGTCGAAAAATTACGACCAGAAGCATGCGGTGTATCCCGAAGATCTGGTGGGTTATCTGAGTGAAACCCAGCCGGGGCAGTGGGAAAAATTTTGCCGAATACACGGCCATTCGGAATGTCGAACAGACGAGCAAGGAATATCGAATGTTGAAGGCGGTGCGGGTGTTGCAAAAAAAACGACTAAGGCAGAACAAACCCTGCTTAAATTTGTGGCGCGTCAATTGGATAAGAAGGGAACGCTTCATGTGCTACGCAATACGATCAAGGATCGGGGAGCCAAGTTTCGATTGTGCCAGTTTAAGCCGGATCATGATCTAAATCCAGAGACGAGGGCTCGGTATGCCGCGAACCGTTTGCGGGTGGTGCCGGAGTTGTCCTATTCGCCGAATGAATATACGGGGCGGTTGGATTTCGCTCTGTTTGTGAATGGGATTCCGGTGGCGACCTTGGAGTTGAAATCGGAGTTCAAGCAGTCGGTGGAGCGGGCGGTGTGGCAATATAAGAATGACCGCAAGCCGAAGAGCGAACGTGGCAAACCTGAGCCGTTGTTGACCTTTAAGCGGGGTGCGCTGGTTCATTTTGCGGCGAGCCAGTTCGAGGTTCAAATGACGACCAAGCTTGCGGGGAAGACTACTTTTTTCCTTCCGTTTAATAAGGGAGATGTGGATGGCGGTGCGGGGAATAGCATGCCGCCAGAGGGGGGCTATGCGACGAAGTATTTGTGGGAGGAAGTTTTTGCTCCTGATAATTGGCTGAAGATTCTGGGTCGGTTTATTCATCTACACGTGGAGCAGAAGGAAGATGTGCAGGGTCGGAAGTTTAAGCAGGAGACGATGATCTTTCCGCGCTACCATCAGTGGGATGTGGTTAATCGTCTGGTTGATGCGGCTCGTCGTGAAGGGGCTGGGCAAAAGTATTTAGTTCAGCATAGCGCGGGGTCGGGGAAATCGAATTCGATTGCTTGGACCGCGCATCAATTGGCCTCGCTTTATTCCAAGGATCGGAAGGTTTTTGATTCGGTGATTGTGGTGACGGATCGCACGGTGCTGGACGACCAGCTGCAGGATACGATCTATCAGTTTGACCATGCGGAGGGCGTGGTGTGTCGGATCAGCAGAGAGGAAGGCGAGGGGTCGAAGTCGGCCCAGTTGGCGGATGCACTGGAGAAAGCAACCCCGATCATTATCGTAACCATCCAGACGTTCCCATTTGTGCTCGAAGCCATTCGGGAGCGAACCACGTTGAAGGGGCGTAAATATGCGGTGATTGCGGATGAGGCGCATTCTTCCCAGAGTGGACATACGGCACGACAATTACGCGAGGTGCTGAATGCGGAGCAGTGGGACGAGGATGCGGAGGTGACGTCGGAGGACTTGCTGGCGGCGGCGATGGCCTCGCGGGGCAAGGTGGGCCATCTGAGTTTCTTTGCCTTTACGGCGACCCCGAAGGCCAAGACGATTGAGCTGTTTGGCCGTTGCCCGAATCCCGACATTCCGCCGTCAGATGAAAATATTCCGCGAGCCTTCCACGTCTATACGATGCGCCAGGCGATTGAGGAAAAGTTTATCCTCGATGTGCTGAAGAACTATACGACCTACGACATGGCGTTAAAATTGGTGCAAAAAACTCCAGAAGCGGACAACGAGGTGGAGCGCAAACGGGCGTCGATTCGGATTGGCCAGTGGTTACGCCTGCACCCGACCAATATTACTCGCAAGGTGGAGATTATCATGGCTCATTTTAGCGACTGCGTTGCTCCGCTATTAAATGGGAAGGCAAAGGCGATGGTCGTGACGGGAAGTCGCAAGGAGGCGGTGCGTTACAAACTGGCCTTCGATAAGATTATTGCTGAGAAGGAGCTTAAGGGCATTCAGGCGATGGTGGCATTTTCGGGCGAGGGGGATGATCCCGAATCGGGTTCGGAGTCGTTCAATGAGCGTAATATGAATCCTGACCTCAAGGGGCGTGACATGCGCAAGGCATTTGATACGGATGAGTATCAAGTGATGCTGGTGGCCAACAAGTTTCAGACGGGATTCGATCAGCCGAAGCTTTGCGCGATGTATGTGGATAAAAAGCTCAAGGGCGTGGACTGCGTGCAAACCTTGTCGCGCCTGAATCGCATGGCACATGGTAAACAGACCTTTATATTGGATTTTGTGAATGATCCTGATGACATCCTCGATGCGTTCCGTCCGTTCTATAAAACCGCCGAGCTGGCCAACGTGTCCGACCCCAACCTGATCTATGACCTGTTTGATAAGCTGGGCGAACAACGCATCTACGAGTGGCATGAAGTGGAAGCATTTGCCAATGCGTTCTATGACGAGAAGCAGGGGCAAGACGCGCTGACCACTCACTGCAAGCCCTCTATCGACCGTTGGCGGGACCGGTATGTTCCTCTATTAGAAAAAATCATTGAAGCGGCGCGCGATGCACATGAGGCAAAAATCAGAGGCGACAAGGTGGGCGTTCAACACGCCGAGGAAAAAATAAAGGAGTTCAAGTTGGAAAAGAGCGCACTCGACCTTTTTAAGAAGGACCTGGGGACGTTCGAGCGGTTCTATGAGTTTATGTCGCAGTTGGTGGACTACGACGATGATGAGCTGGAAAAACTGGCCTTATTCGCCCACCACCTTCAGCCCCTCCTGCGGGAAGAGCGGGAGTATGCCCATATTGACCTGTCCGACCTTGAAATGACGCACTATCGCCTTACGAAGCAGGATACGCGAAGTTTGAAACTCCATGAGGACAGTGAGGAATGTCCCCGCCTTCAAGGTATGACAAGTCTTGGCGGCGGAAAATATAAGGATCAGGAGCATGAATTCCTATCCGTCATTATTGCACGGCTAAACGACATCTTTTCAGGGGAATTTTCGGATGCGGATGTGCTGAACTATGCGAACACTATTGCCGACAAGGTTCGGGAAAATGGTTCGGTCATGGAGCAGTTGAAAAATAACTCGCCGGATCAGGCCATGATGGGCGACCTGCCCGTTGCGGTGGAGAAGGCCGTGATCGACAGCATGGACATCCACGAGAATCTGGCTCGCCAACTGTTGGAAGACGAGCGTAAGGCGACCCACTTCGGGAAGCTACTCATGGAGTTGCTAATCTAAAGAACCGGCTGGTGAGCAGGGCGGTGCCGAAGGCGATGATGAAGGAAAAGGGAAAGTAGTAAACCCAATGGGCTTCGATTCCTTTTTGTAACCACAGCGTGGCGGGAACGGAAACGGCGAGGCCGACGAGCCAGCCGTGGCAGTTTCCTTTTTTAGTGAGCACCCCGAGCAGGAATAGGGCAAGTACCGGCGCGCTGAACAAACTCATGAACGAGGCGAAGGCTTTGATGATCCCGCCGATCGTCGAAACATGGAAGGCGAGGGCGGTTGCCAAAATACCCAGTATAACCGTGAGAATCCGTGCGACCTTTACTTTATTTTCCACCGATTTCGCAAAGTCGTTCAAAACCACCGTGGCAATGGAGTTAATGCCGGAGTCCATGCTAGACATCGCGGCGGCGAAAACGGCGGTGATCAGTAGTCCGGAGATGCCTTGCGGTAGGTAGTGGATGATGTAGTAGGGCATGACTTGGTCGCCGGTGATGGAGTTGGGCAACTCGCCGCCTTGAAAGAAGGCAAAGAGACCGAGGCCGATGAAGAGTAGGAGCCCGATGACGAAGCAGTCGGTGAAGGCATTAAAGGTAATCGCCTTGACGGTCTTGCGTAGCGAGCCAGTGGCCATGAGTCGCTGGACGGTGACTTGGTCGGTGCCGTAGTCCTGCATCAGTTGAAAAAAGAACGATACGGCGACGATGGGGCCGGACATGGCGAAGAGGTCGATCTTCCAATCGGCAATGTGCAGTCGCCCGGTTTCTTTGGCGAGGGTTATGATCGTTTCCGTGCCGCCGTCGATTCCATGAACCAAACTTACGGCCACCCAGATCGCGCCGCCAATAAGAATGACGAATTGAATGACGTCGGTCCAGACCACGGCGGCGAGGCCGCCGAGCGCGGTGTAGACCGTGGCGAGCAGACCCATCATGCAGATGCAACTCCAGAGTGGGATGCCAGTGACAATGCTCATGGCCATCGACGGCGCATAGATTACGGTGCCCAGCCAGCCGAGGCGCGCGAGAATGAAGAGCCCGGCCACGCCGTAGCGGGCGGTCGGGCCAAAGCGTTTCTCAATGTATTCATAGGAGGTCGTAACCTGCAGGCGATGATACACGGGGTAGAACAGCAGTAGGATAACCGGCGCAACGATCGGGCTCATGATGCAGACGATGACGAGCGCAATATTTTCGGAGTAGGCCGTGCCGGGAATCCCAAGGAAGGTGACGGTGCTGGTGAGCGAGGCGTACATACTCATGGCCACAGCGAGCCACGGAAGCTTGCGTCCGCCGAGGAAAAATAGCTCGGCCGTATTCTGGCGCCGGGCAAAGAACAGGCCCACCCCGATCATTCCCGCTAGATAGAGGATTAAAATGGTGTAGTTGAGTGTGCCGAAGTGGATCGTTTCCATGAGATTAGAGCTGGGGAGTGGAGTCGTCTCCGATGGGCGGGTGAAGGGAATCTTCGAGGATTTCTGTGAGTTCCTCGTCGGTCAGCGAAATGGGATTCCCTTTCATGCTACTGGCTCGTTTAGATTTTTCGACGAGGATAGGGAAGTCTGTTTCGGTGATGCCGAACGCTGCGAGACCCGGAACAAACATTTGCCGAGAGAGATTTTTGATCCAGTGGAGTCCGTCGTCGGGCTTGGCCTCCGGGTTTCCGGTAACGATGCGAGCGACCTCCTCGTGTTTTTTGAGCGCTGGGCCTTCAGGGTCGCGCGCTTTAAGGGCTTGGACATTGGCTTTAAATACGGCGGGAAGCAGCGCGGCGCAGACGAGCCCGTGTGGGGCGCGAAACATACCGCCAAGCGGTCCAGCGAAACCATGTACGGCTCCGAGCCCGGCATTGGCGAGGGCGAGTCCGCCGAATAGGCTAGCGAGGGCCATTTCTTCGCGTGCGACGAGGTCATTGCCGCAGGCATAGGCGCGGGGTAGGGCGCGGGCGGCTTTTTTTAACCCCTCGCGGCAAAGGCCGTTCGTGAGCGGGTTGGCCTTGATGGAGACGAAGGCTTCGAGCAGTTGAGTAAATGCATCGAGGCCGGTGCTGGCCGTGACTTCTTTCGGCATGGAGCGTGTGAGTTCGGGGTCGATGAGCGCGACGGTTGGTAGCATTTTAGGGTGACGCATGCTGACTTTAACCCGGTGTTCGGCGGAGAGTAAAACGGAGTTTCGGGTGACTTCCGCGCCCGTGCCGGCGGTGGTGGGAATGGCCATGCACGGCGCGGGGTCTTCGGTTAGTGGTTCGCCGTTTCCGATGACTTCGAGGTAGTCCATCAGCTCGCGGGGGTTGGTGAGTAGGGCGGCGATAGCCTTGCCGGCGTCGATCACGCTGCCGCCACCAAAGGCGACGACAAAGTCGCAGTTCTGTGTGCGGGCCTGCCGGGCCAGTTCGGCGATACGCTAGGTGGTGGGCTCGCCTTTGATGCTGAAGAGGACCGGGTTAACTCCGTTTTCTTTTAAGGCCTGAAAAACGGAGTTACTACGTTCGGTGTTAGATCCGGTAATAAGGGCGGCGCACTGGCCCATCCCTGCGGTAAGTTCCGGTACTTCGCACAGCGTTCCGCATCCGAAAATAATGCGTTGAGCGGTGGCAAATTCAAAGTTCATGGGGACGTTCTCCGGAAGTTGATCGGACAGACTAACTGGAAGGAACACCTTGTCCAGAATGATTTTGACAATAAGGAGGGAGGC
>JAJRRI010000013.1 GCA_024279685.1 Verrucomicrobiota bacterium
ACCCTGCTTACATCCGCTTCCCGCGTGGCCTGGATCAACCCGATCGCGGCAAGTGGATTTATAAATATGACCGCCGCCTTTGCTTTAGTTTCAGTGGACTGAAAACCTCACTGCTCACCCACGTAAAAAATCTCGACCACGCGCCCGAAGGCGACGAACTACGCGACATCTGCGCCAGCTACCAAGAAGCCATTTGTGATGCGCTGACGATTCGGGTTAAGCGTGCACTTCAAAAGTATGAGGTAAAAAGTTTTGCCTGTGTCGGCGGGGTTTCAATGAATGCCCGCCTGCGCGGCAAACTAGAAGAACTATCAGGAGCCACCGGCACTCCACTCCTACTCTGTCCGCCTGCTTATTGCACCGATAACGCCGCCATGATCGCCGGCGTGGCCTACGAAAAGGTGCGCCTTGGTCGCGACGGAGCCGAACCCGGCGACGTCAATCCCAACCTCAAGCTGATGAACTGGGTATAACGGTAAGAGGATTCGAATCCGGTAGGGACGGCTCGCCGAGCCGTCCACCCGCCCAGCATTCCAGCAAAGCGCGTCTAGCGTGGCGACCCTTCCACCGCTCGGCGCGCCCGGCGGTCGAGCCCTACCCATTTCGAGTGGCATTAGGTAGGGACGGCTCGCCGAGCCGTCCACCCGTCCGATCGGCACCCCAGCAAAGCTCGGCTAGCGTGGCGACCCTTCCACCGGTCGGCGCGCCCGGCGGTCGAGCCCTACCTTTGGTAGGGCCATTTTTATCTGATTATAGGATTTTGATTAACCTTTTGAGGCTTTCACAAGGGCGAAGAAGCGGTCTTCGTATTTTTCCCACAAGTTACTTTGTTTAAGGCGTTCGGCCAGGGCGTTTATTTTTGACGGATCGCGTGAGGCTTTGAGGAAGTCGAGTTCAATATTTTCTTCCAGGCGGGTTCTTAGATCAAAAGCCTCGTGCTGGAGATCCAGTATATTGCTCTTTGCCGAGTGCTGTACCAAATCGACCA
Organism: Verrucomicrobiota bacterium; assembly: GCA_024279685.1. Lineage (GTDB taxonomy): Bacteria > Verrucomicrobiota > Kiritimatiellia > Kiritimatiellales > Pontiellaceae > Pontiella. Next base: position 989 of record JAJRRI010000013.1, read on the forward strand.
TGAGTTTAAGCAGGCAGACCTCCCATGGGGAATCGACGCCAAGCAGGATGGCGCTCAGCGGGTCATCCTTTTCTGCGACATCCTTTTTCACCCGATCCATGACGTTATCCAGGTGATCGGTGACCGTGTATTCCTTAATCTCCTGCTTCTGGATGCGGAAGCCATATTGGAGCACCTTGAGGTCGCCGCCGTGTTCGGCCAGCCAGTCGGCATACTGCTGCGCATCCTGCCCAAAATCCTCAAGATCCAATTGCCCGAGTGACTGTGGGATAATGATCTCCGGCTTGAGGGCCTTCAGTTGGCCTTCACGGATCACCACTTGCCCAACACGATCCATCGGCTCGCAAACGAGATGGTAGTTCACCATCGTCTCGCCGAAGGTTTCCAATCGGCTGGTCGGTGACTGCACCAGTTCGGTGTTGTTAACGGCGTACCAAAAATCAAATTGTTGTTTGTTATTCATAGCTGGGGAAGAGTGAAACGTGAGGCGGGAGGGTAAAAATTCATGCCTCAATCGTAGCTCCTTCTTTTTTTTTCCTTTTCTTGGTAGTCGGCGAATTTCATCGAAACCACTTTAGAAATTCCGCGCGTCTGCATGGTCACCCCATAGATCACATCCGCCGCCGCGATCGTCTGGCGGCTGTGTGTAATGATGATGAATTGCGACGACTGGAGGAATTCCTTAAGGGCATCGACGAAGCGGTTAATATTGGCATCGTCGAGCGCGGCATCGAGTTCATCGAGCACGCAAAATGGGCTGGGTTTTACAATGAATAGCGAGAAGAGCAATGCGACCGCCGTCATGGTGCGCTCGCCGCCGGAGAGCAACGAGATCGTCTGTAGTTTTTTGCCGGGTGGGCGGGCGATGATCTCAATGCCTGCTTCTAGAATATCCTCGTCGTTGGTCAATACGAGCTTGGCCGATCCACCCCCAAAGAGTTTTTTACACATGACCTGGAAATTTTCATTCACCTTATCGAAGGTGGTTTTAAACATTTCGGAGGTGGTGGCATTGATCGTCTTGATCATGTCGAGCAGTTGCTGTTTGGCGGCCACCAAATCGGACTCCTGTTGGTTTAGAAAGGCGAAGCGTTCCTCCACCTCGGCGTGTTCCTCGATGGCCACGAGGTTGACCGGCCCCATCGCATTGAGCTTAGCCTGAATTTCAGCCACGCGAGTTTCGATCGTCTCGCGTTCGGGCTTTTCGTCATTCTCCCAGGGCGGCGGTGCGATTTCGGACAGCTCTTCCTGGGTTATATGATACGTACCAGTCACGCGCTCCAGCGCATTGTCATGGCGCATGGTATATTCGGCGCGTTCGACCTCAAACGTAGACTTTCGATTGAGTTCGCTCTCCATGGTATCGCGCAGACCCCGTAGCCGTGTTTCGGCGCTGGTTAAGATTCGGAGAGTCTCCTCCCGTCGCGCCCGTTCGCTGGCGAGACTTTCGGAGGTCTCCTGCAAGCGTACTTCGAGCGGGTCTATCTTAGCCGTTTTATCTTCGATCGAGGCTTTGAGTCCTTCGATGCGTTGGTTGTAGGAATCGACCCCCGTGGAGCGTTCGGCAATCAGTTCATCGAGCTCACGAATACGCGCCTCCATCGGTTGCTTGCGGGTGATTAAATGTTCCAGGGCCTGCGATTTTTGCGAATAGATAATGCGGTGTTCGGAAGTAATGGCGAGGGCGTCGGAGCGCTTTTCTTCCACTTGAGTCAAGGCCTCGGTCTGCTCGCCGATTTGAGTGCGGACATGGGCCTGTCGGTCGCGGGTTTCCTGGAGTTCGGTGGCGAGGCGTGCACGAAGGTTAACACCTTTGCTATCGCGTTCAGCGAGGGTGTTGAACTCGAAGCTGACGATTTCGACGCGCTCACGCGCACGGGCCGTTTCGCGAACAATGACCTGTCGTTCGCCTTCCTGTAACGCGAGTTCACGGCGGAACTCTTCAAGCATTTGACGGGCGCTTCCAATGGCTTCGGCAATCCCGTCCTCCTCCCCGCGGAGGGTCGAAAGCGTCTCCTCCAACCGGTGGAGTTCGGTGGCAAGTTGATCGATCTCCACCTGCAGTTGTTCGCGCAGTTGATGGCGGGCGAGGGGGCTTTTATCCTCGGTGCCAGGCATCCAAAGTTCGGCGGATCCCGTGCCGGAAACAACGGTGCCATTTTTGGATACCACGACCGTATCGGCGGAAAGTACGGCGGGAATCTCCAGCTCGGAATCCACCACGCGCACATTCCAAAACAAGCGGCGAACGAGCGGTGCGACGGCGTCGTCGAATTCAATGCAATCGAGCAGTCCGGTACCGATGGACGATGAGGCTTCGAGTGGAATTTCCTCTTTGCGGGTGGAAACGCTCATGAGGCGGGCGCTGCCCGCTTCTTGTTCACGCAACCAAGCCAGGGCTTCGCGGGCGTAGGTCTCGTCCTTGACGACGATGGCATCGATGCACGGGCGCAGGATGGCTTCGAGTGCGGTTTGATTTTCTGGGGAGGTTTTGAGCTGTTCGGCCAGCGGGCCGAGGATGCCAGCGCGGTCGGGTGTAAAGTCGGCGGGTGGGTTCAGGAGTATTTGTGCGCCGGGCGGATAGCCCTCCTGACGCGCTTCGCCACCGGATAGCATTTCGAGCTGCGCGCGCTTCGCGGCCACGGTCTTGTGCATTTCATTGAGCGCCCGATCTTGTTCGACGATGAATTCTTTACGGCCACTACGTTCGCGATTGAGGGTGTTGAGTGTTTCGGCCTGCTCGGCGACCTTTTCGGTAAGGATTTCAACCTTGGCATCCATCGTCTCTTGGTGTTCCACAAAGGATTTAAGGGAGTGTTCTAGCTCGGATTTCTCAGTGGAAAGCCGCTCTTTCTTGAGGAGGGTGGAACGATCGCGGGCATCGAGTTCATTGAGTTCGTTCTGCCGTTTGGAAGCCGTGCTATCGAGGGCGATCGACTCATTACGCAGGGTATTGAGTTGTGTGCGGGTAAAGTTCATCTGATCTTCGGCTTCCTTCTGCACGAGGGTCACACGGTCAAGTTCGATTTTGGACTCTGCTTTTTCCTGCTCGGAGGTGCCCATTTCATGGACGATTTTTCCGAGTTCGCTTCGATGGGTTTCGAGCCGAATACGGGCTTCCTCGGTCTCCTGCGTATTGCGTTGGGCGAGGGTGGATAGCTCGGCAATGCGATCGGTGTTCATGGCGATTAGATGGCGGGTGCGTTCCAGCTCGCTTTGAGCGGCGGAGGCCTGTTCCAAGGCCTTGGCAATGGTTCCTTCAAGTTGGATAAGCGCCTCGCGCGATGACTCAGCCTCGCCTTCGGCGGTTTCAACCTGCTTGCGTAGTTCGCGCACCTTGCGTTCGAGGATAAGTAGCTCGCCGGTTAATTCATTGATCTTCTGCGCATACTCAGCCAGCCATTCGCGGGTTACGTAGATATCGAGACCCCGCACTTCTTCCGCGAGCTCTTTGTAGCGCTTGGCCTTTCCGGCCTGCCGTTGGAGCGAAATAATTTGTCGTTTTACCTCACGAATTACATCGTCAAGACGGAGCAGGTTGGCCTCGGTGTGCTCCAATTTCCGCAGGGCCTCTTTTGTGTCGGCCTTGTATTTGGTAATCCCGCTGGCCTCCTCAAAAACGGCCCGGCGGTCATCGGGGCGTGAACTCAAAATTTGATCAATCTTGCCCTGTTCAAGAATGGAATAGGAATCGGTGCCGATGCCCGTATCCATGAACAGCCGTTGGATATCTTTTAAGCGGCAGGCCTTGCGGTTAAGGAAATAGCCGCTTTCACCCGACCGAAATACGCGGCGGGTGACGCAGATTTCGTCATATCCCACCCCGAGCGATCCGGTGCAGTCGGCCAGTGTGATACTGACTTCGGCCATGCCGAGTGGTTTGCTCGAATCGGTGCCATTGAAGATTACATCCTCCATCTTCGCACCGCGCAGCGCACGGGCGCGCTGCTCGCCGAGTACCCAGCGCACCGCATCGGAAACATTACTTTTTCCGCAACCATTCGGCCCCACGATTGCGGTCATACCCGGTTCAAACTCAAGTTTAGTCTTGTTCGCAAAACTCTTGAAACCGACGATATCCAGACTTTTAAGGTACACGGGTGATGCTCCAGTAAAAAATAAGGAGCAAATATACCACGAAAATGGGGGTTTATGAAAACTGAAACTCTTTCGAAATCGAGGGGTCAAAGAGTTAAGCTAATTCTACCTAAAAGAAGGCCACTGGCAGGATGCCAATGGCCTTCGATAGGGGCAAGAGAAGTGGGTTTTTAATGGGGGTTTTTTTAAGCCGAATCGGGATTCGGCGGAGTTGTTTTTAAAGGCCAAGACCCTTACAAATATTATCCTGAACTTCCTCCATGGTTCCCTGACCATCCACCCGAACCACCAGCTCTTTTTTGAGAACAGAGCGAGAGTGGGTTTGGTGTGCAAGTTAAAATGCTCAAGTCGGTTTTTAAGAATTTCTACTTTATCGTCGGATCGTGAAGCCAGTGTGCCGTCGCATGCATCGCAAACTCCTTCGACATTGGGAGGGCGGTGGATGAGATTATAGTCTAAGCCGCAGGTCGAGCAGTGTCGCCGAGCCAACGCCCGGTTCATAACGACTTCGTCGGGCACATCGATGTAGATGACTCCATCTACGTCATAATTTTCGAGAAAAAATTTGGCCTGTAATTCACTGCGCGGAAATCCATCGAGAATGAAGCCATAATTCCAATCATGTTCATCCAATCGTTTGCTCACAATCTGATTCACCAGATCATCCGGCACTAAATTTCCTAAATCGACAATCCGCTTAATACGCGCGGCAACTTTGGTATGGGCCTTGATGTTCCAACGGAAGATATCCCCGACGGTAATCAGGCTTAGATCCAGTTTCTTGGTTAAGAGTTTTGCTTGCGTTCCCTTGCCGCATCCCTGTGGTCCCATGATAATGTATTTGTGCATCGGTTTTTATCCTGCATTTTTATTAGCTTTTACACGATTTTATGAAGGGGGGGTATTTTTCATATCTGGGCAGAGATAGCTAGTTTTTAAAAACTAGAAATTATAGGTCGAGTGGTCTCAAACTAAAGGTCTTCTGGTCTTCTTTAGCCGTTTAGAGATCCACAACGCCCGTTGGATTCATACGAAATTAACTTAACTAGGATTGGTTTCACACGAAGGCACAAAGTCACGAAGTAAGGAGACTAAAAAGAGTCTTGGTGGCTTTGTGTCTTAAGCAACCGAAGGACGCGGGCGTGAGTCATCATACAACTCAGATTAATATAGGTAGAGCCTGGGTTTAAATGGATTCTTTCAGCTCAATTCTAATTAAGTTAATTTCGTATAAGTCAGCTCTGCTTTAGGGGTTTTGATCCGCACCTACAATCATGCCGAGGATGTCCCCCATCTTCAGACCTCTGCTGTATTTACTCTGGGTTTGCACCATACAAGCCCACGCCGAGCTCTCCCGCGATATAACGGATGGCTTTCATGGAGCGGATGGAGTTTCCGGATTCATTAAGCCGAGGCGAAAAAGCGGCGATCGCAAAGGTGCCGGGAACGACCGCCACGATACCGCCGCTGACTCCTGTCTTGGCGGGGAGGCCTGCGGAGAACATCCACTCGCCAGATTCATCGTAGAAGCCGGCGGTCGCCATGAGGGCGAGTAGTTCGGGGACGTGTTTGCTCGCGAGGACTTCTTGGCCGGTGAGCGGATGGATCCCTTCGTTGGCCAGGGTGGCTCCCATGAGGGCAAGGTTAAGGGTTGAGACGCCGATGGAGCATTGCTTGGTGTAGACGTTAAGGGCTTCCTCGGGTTCGCAATAGAGGCGTCCATAGGTGTAGAGCAAGTTGGCTATGCCGCGGTTACTCCAAGCGGTCTTATATTCCGAGTCGTACACGTTTTCCAAAAACTGGAGTTTTTCTCCCGCAAAGGCTTCTAGATTTTGGAGCACCTGATGATAGCGATCGTCTTCCGATCTCGCTGCGAGGAGGCTTACGGCGGCCATCGCACCGGCATTCACGAAGGGGTTAACCGAACGCTGTTCATGGATTTCCAACGCCATTTTAGAGTTGAAAGGTAGGCCGGTTGGCTCGACTCCGATTTTTTCAAAGAGGACTTCCGGGCCTTGCTGTTGTATAATGAGCGCCGCGGTGAAGGGCTTGGAAATCGATTGAATGGAGAAAATATAATCCACGTCGCCCGCCGTGAAGAGCCGCCCGTCGCGGGTGGCGATCCCTACGCCGAAGAGATCGCTCGGCGTTTCGGTGAGGATGGGAATATAGTCCGCATTCTTTCCGGCCTGGAGGTCTTTATATTTGGCATAGGCCTCGTCGACCACCTGCTGGAATCGTTGTGCGTCGAGACCTCTCGCCTTTTCTGTGGGCTGGTCTATTTTTGGCAGGTGGGCGGTTCCTGCAATGGGTGCAAGAATGAGCCCAGAAAACAGAATGGCCATAGATAGTGTGGTTCTTACAATCATGCTAGGCTCCTAGTTGGCTTCCAAGGATTTTGTACCCGTGCTGCTTGAATGTTCAGAGGAGATCAGGAAAAGCCTTATGTGAGAGGTTTAATTACCTTTCTCTCGCTGCATTTTCATTCAAGGCTCGTCGGATAACCCAAAATCCAGCGGATAGGGCAACCACCAATGCGGCGATCGACAGTAACATTTCAGGGGTGGTTTCTTTATAGTCTAAAATAATCACTTTTCGGGCCACAGCCACCAAGGCTACGAGCAGAACGACTTCGACATGAATCACCTGATTTTCGAGGTAGGCTTTGATGGTTTCGAGCAGTTCTAGGCCGATAATGACCATTAGAATTAAGCCGAACACCTTCATCATCTCCTGCACATTTAGGAGCAGAAAAGGAGGTAGTTTCATCTGTTGCCAGAGGATTACACCCACTTCAATGGTAGAAACGAGCACGGCGATCATCATGAATATGAGCAAGACGAGAACAACGACTTTTTCGAATTTTTTTAGAGCTTTTTGCATCATTAGATTCTTCTCTTTTTTTATATTTATATGAGCCGTTTAGGCATAGTAGTCGGTAATGGTTTTCCAGGCGTCTTCGGCCGTATCGCAGAACATCAGCAGGTCGAGATCGCCTAGGCTGATGAGCCCGCACTCCGCTAGGTAGTCCCAGTCGATCAGCCGCTTCCAATGTTCAGTCCCAAAAAGGAGGACGGGCATTTTCTGAATCTTTCCGGTTTGGATTAACGTCAGCGCTTCGAAGAGTTCGTCGAAGGTGCCAAAGCCGCCGGGAAAGACGACGAGTGCTTTGGCGCGCGAGAGGAAATGCATCTTGCGCATGTGGAAATAGCGAAATTCGAAGTTAAGCTCCGGGGTGACGTAGGGGTTGGGGTCCTGCTCGTAGGGTAGGGTAATGTTTAGCGCGATGGATTTGCATTGGGCATCGGCCGCTCCACGATTGCCCGCCTCCATGATCCCCGGCCCGCCGCCCGTGATTACGACATACTCGCATTCGTGGTTCGTTTGGCAGGTCGTGCTGACTATTTTTGATAATTTGCGGGCTTCTTCGTAGAAGGGAAGGAGTTCCGCCAGCGTTGAATTTGTACAGGCTTCAGCGGTTTCTGGAGATGGAATTCGCGCGCTGCCGAAGATCACGATGGTTGATTTTATCCCTTGCTCTTCCATCGTCACTTCAGGATGGAGATATTCCAGTTGAAGGCGGACCGGGCGGCAAGCATCGCTATTGAGAAATGGAATATTTTCGTAGGCTTTCGGTGGGCTCTTCATTTTATTCTCCTTACAGAGTACAGGGTAGCTTGGGTCATATATTTCGAAATCATAATTCTTCCGCTGGGATTAGGGCGCCGATTTCGATGAGCTGATTTAGATGTGTTTCAATCTGATCGGCCGCTAGTTTTGAGTCTAGAACGAGTGCGAGCGAGTCTTGATCGGTTTCAATTTTTAGATCTCCGACTTCAGACTGAGCGACGGTGGTGAGGAACTGTTCGCGCGTCTTTTTTTGGAGCGTTCGGGGCCGGGTCAGGATGAAGAACGATGAGGAATGGTGATCCGTCTGCTGCTCTCCATTGGAATCCGGTGAATGAGTTTCATAGTGGTAGTCGAAGGCGATCACCGTCTGGCGTTGGTATTTTCCACGTATCACGTTTAAAGCATAGCGATTTGACCCTCGTTGCAGTGGCTCGAGAAACGCGTATCGTTCGGCCATTTGGTAATCTCGCTCGCTGGAGAGTTTTAAGCCTAACTTTGCGGTAAGGTCACCCATCTCGCTCGGCTGTTTCTTGCCGCTACGAAGTCCCCAGATGATTGACCCGATCACACAAATAAAAACAACGATGACACCGCCCATATCCAACTCCATACTAAATTAGATTCCATTAAAATGGTTTGTTCCACGAATGCCGATTATAAATTCAAAGCAATCCTGTTGAATTAGCGGTTTACATCATCCGGTTGCTCCGAAATATTCCGGCTTTGGTAAATCACGGGTCACAACTCACGAAAAAGGAAACTATGACAAAAGAAATTGAAATGAATGTAGGCACCCAACCGCTGGATGCCATTATGACCGAGAAGGAAATCAAAAATACCGATCTCGTCGCCATCGCCCCCCCCGGATTTATTACGCATAAACAGATTCAAAAAGGAAGAAAGGGACGGCGTCTTACCGTGCACATGCAACAAAAGGTTCTCGATACCCTGAACATCTACAGTGCCCCCGAATCCTACGAATGGACGGATCTATTCACGTATCGTGGGAAGAAGTCGCTCTAAGGAAAACGAATGGCGAAGCAATGGATCAAGGTGGCAGGCGCGCGCGAGCACAACCTGAAGAATGTGCATGTTAAAATTCCGCGCGATGAATTGACGGTGGTGACGGGGCTGAGTGGATCGGGAAAGTCGTCGTTAGCTTTTGACACAATTTATGCGGAAGGGCAGCGCAAATATGTTGAGAGCCTCTCCGCCTATGCCCGTCAGTTCCTGGGTCAAATGCAAAAACCGGACGTGGATTATATCGAAGGACTTTCCCCGGCGGTCTCCATCGAACAACGCACGGCGGGTTCCAACCCGCGTTCCATCGTGGCAACGACTACGGAAATCTACGATTACCTTCGCCTACTTTTTGCCAGCATCGGTAAGGCGCACTGCTATAAATGTGGCCAACCCGTTTCGGGGCAGAGCGCAGAGGAAATTGTTGAACAGTTGATGCAGTGGCCGGTCAAGACGAAGCTAATGTTGCTCGCGCCGCTGGTGCGCGGCCGTAAAGGTGAGCACCTCGAAGTCTTCGAGACGATCCGTAAGCAAGGTTTTGTGCGTGTGCGCGTTGATGGTGAAATCGTCGAAATCGAAAAGATCCCCAAATTAGCAAAGACCAAGAAGCATACGATTGAAGCGGTCGTGGACCGCTTGGTGATCACGGATGAGATTCGCACCCGCCTGACCGACTCGGTTGAACTCGCGCTACGAGAGGGCGAGTCGCTCATGACCGTGTTGGTCGCTAATGCGGACGGGGGCTGGGATGAAAAAACCGTTTCTGAAAATAACGCCTGTTTGGACTGCGGCATTAGCTTTGATGCCTTGCAGTCGCGCCACTTTTCGTTCAACAGCCCATATGGGGCTTGCCCAACCTGCCACGGTCTGGGCACACAGATGATTTTTGATGAGGATTTGGTGATTCCCAACCCCGGCTTGCCGCTTGAAAAGTGTATTCATCCGTGGCGCTATGGCGGTCGCCGGGCGATCGTCTATTACAAGAAACTTCTGGCCGCCTTGGCGGAGAACTATGGGATCGACTTACAAACCCCTTTTGAAGAACTGCCCCGTGATTTTGTGGACGTGTTATTTAATGGATCCGGCGAGGTAGAGATTCAGTATTACATGCGCCGCCGCCTCATCTCCAAGCCGTTCGAAGGGGTCTTCCCGATCCTCAACCGGCGGCTGGCGGAGAATGAAAGCGAAACGATGAGCCATTGGCTTCGTGGCTACATGATGCGTCGTAGGTGCCCAAAGTGCGACGGTGCCCGACTGCGCCCAGAGGTGCTGGCGTGTCGGGTGAGTGGTCGTAACGTTCGCGAAATTATTACCGACTCGGTGATTGATTCGCAGATATTTTTTAATGCGTTGAAACTTTCTAAACAGGAAGAATTGATTACCAAGGAAATCCTCAAAGAGATCCGTTCGCGGCTGAGTTTTATGGTGAATGTCGGGCTCGACTATCTCACGCTCGACCGCGAGAGCGGCACGCTCTCCGGTGGCGAGGCGCAACGGATTCGACTGGCCACGCAAATTGGAGCGGGGTTGGTTGGCGTGGTCTATGTCTTGGACGAACCGAGCATCGGCCTGCACCAGCGCGATAACGACCGGCTGATTCATACCTTGCAAGGGCTGCGCGATCTCGGCAATACGGTGATCGTCGTTGAGCACGATGAACAGACGATCCGGACGGCGGATTATGTGATTGATATGGGCCCTGCCGCCGGGCGCTACGGCGGCGAGGTCGTCTTTGCTGGATCGGCTGCAAAGCTAATGAAGGCCGACACCCTGACCGCCAAATATTTGCGCGGCGAATTGCTGGTTGAAGTTCCCACGAAGCGGACTAAGCCGACTCAAGGATGGATTGAACTTAAAGGGGCAGAACAAAATAACCTCCGTACGGTGAATGCTAAGTTCCCGCTCGGCCTATTCACTTGCGTGACTGGGGCTTCGGGCAGTGGAAAAAGCACCTTGATCGATCATACGCTCAAGCGAGCCTTGATGCGCCACTTCCACCAATCCAAAGAAATCCCCGGAAAATACAAGAGCTTTAGCGGGGTGGAACAAATTGATAAAATGATTGTGATCGATCAGTCGCCTATCGGCCGCACACCGCGCTCAAATCCGGCGACCTACACGGGTGCATTTACCGATATACGCACGCTGTTTTCCACCTTGCCCGCTTCCAAAATACGCGGTTATAAACCTGGGCGCTACAGCTTTAATGTCAAAGGCGGGCGCTGCGAGCGTTGCAAGGGAGACGGTATTTTGAAAATCGAGATGCATTTTCTGCCGGATGTCTATGTGCCGTGCGAGCAGTGCAATGAAAAGCGCTATAACCGCGAGACGCTCGAAGTTCACTACAAAGGAAAAAACATTGCTGACGTGTTGGATATGACCATCAGTGAATCGCTCGACTTTTTCGAAGCCGTCCCCAAAATCCAGCGAAAAATGAAAACCCTCTGCGACGTAGGCCTCGGCTACCTAAAATTAGGCCAGCCCGCCACGACGCTCTCTGGTGGCGAGGCTCAGCGCGTTAAGCTCTCGACGGAACTGAGCAAACGCTCCACCGGAAAGACGCTTTACCTGCTCGACGAACCCACTACGGGGCTACACTTTGCCGATGTCCATAAACTGCTCGAAGTGCTGGAACGCCTGCGCGATGAAGGCAACACCGTCATCGTGATTGAACATAATCTCGATATGATCAAACGCGCAGATCACATCATCGATCTAGGCCCCGGCGGCGGCATCAACGGCGGCACCATCGTCGCGACGGGTTCGCCCGAAAAGGTGGCGAAGAATAATGCGTCGTATACCGGGCAGTATCTGAAGGATGTGTTGGTATGATGAGTAGGAAATAGGGAATTGCGTCTTCGCCGATCTGCACGAAGGGTTAGGCATCGTTAGTTGGGCTATCTGAATTTAATACTGCAACCCACTGCCTTGGTCTCTTGCACGGCAACCTGCTTCCCCGCGAGCAAGGCTTCCAGGGCATCTTTCAGATAGGTTTTCTGCACGCGTTCGGGGTTGCGCCCATTATCGTCCACGGCCCCATGGTAGGCCAGTTCGCCCGTTGCATCGAAGAGGAAAACATCAGGCGTTTTTTTTGCACCAAAGTTTTGGGCAACTTGAGAGGTCTCATCCACCACATAGGGGAACTGATATCCATTCTCCTTGGCGAATTGTTGCATCTCTTCATACGAGTCGCCTTGGGTTGCAGAGTCATTGGAATTGATGAAGATGATTCCGAATCCTTTTTTCCCGTAGGTGTTGGCAAGCTCAACCATGCGAGTTTGCCAGTCGATCACGAATGGGCAATGGTTGCAGGTAAAGATCACAAGCGTACCCTTTTTCCCCTTAATATCGTTGATCGATACTTTCGATCCGTCGACGTTCTTCATCTTGACATCGGCATCCACCCATGGATCGCCAATATCAATTGCGGCAAGGCTGGTGATTGTGAGTGCGGCCACAGTGGACATGGCCAGGTGTATTGTACGTTTCTTCTTCATGGAGTATCTCCTGTTATTTCCTTCAATAGGACTTCGATGGTTTCGGCATACTGTTCATAGCTTTTTTTTCCTTCCCACTCGGTCAATAGTTTACCGTTGGATCCGAAGAAAAACGAAGAGGGCAGGGCGCCCGACCAAGTAGGGGAAAGCATTTCGATAAAGGGTTGATCCAACTCGGTCGCAATGAAGCTGCTAACGGGGCTATTTTGTTCCAATAGAAATGTTTCGACGATACCGAAATCGTTAGGGTTGTCAGCCGAAATCAGAATGATGGCGAGTCCTTTTGAGGCATATTCGTTGTGGATTTTGATGAGCTCGGGAAACTCTTCCCGGCAAGGCCTGCACCAAGTGGCCCAGACATGGACGAGGGTTAGCGGCTCCGTAGAATTCAGGATGGAGGACTGGATGATTTCTGTGCTTGCCGGTATTCCGGTAATGGGTGTGGGAATACCGCAACGGCATCCATAGGTAAATAATAGGATGGGTACAAGCAGAGCCCGTCGGAAGCAAATTTGAAATATGAAATTACGAACCCTCATACTTCGCGGGTTACGAACCCCATGGCCTTGATCTTGCGGTGCAGGGAATCGCGGGCATTCTGGGCGACCACTTTCGTATTCTTAAATTCCCGCCGAATCCGGTAATTTTTCCGAAGGGCATCAAAGGTACGAGCGCGGTCAATTTCATCGGGAACTGCGGCCTCGCGGATGAGGTGGTCATCGGTTTCGATGTTATAGATCTGCCGGATAATTTCGTGAAGCACTTCTTCATCGTCACGGCCTGCGCAATCGACTTCTACGACGGGGACTTCGGGAGTGGGAAGAGAGGCGGCGATATCCCATGTCTTTGGAATCTCAAAAAAGTTACACAGCTCGTGGTAGCAGGCAATGGTCCCGTTGAGTTTACCTTCGTAGGAGTGCCCGGCGATATGCGGCGAGGCGAGGCCGGCACCGTTCAAAACATCGGTGCGGAAGGCCGGTTCGGGATTCCAGACATCAATCACCATGCGGGAGACGGCCCCTCCAGCCTTGGCATCGAGTAATGCGTCGTAGTCGCACGCGCTACCGCGCGCGGCATTGATGAAGATGGCACCTGGCTTAAGCTGCTCAAAAAAGCGGTAGTCCGCCATGCGATCGGTCGGCCACGGTCCGTCTTTCACCAGCGGAACATGCAGCGTGACGATATCGGATTCGGCGAGTACGGTTTCGAGCGGGAGGAAATCGGGGTCGGTGGAGCGAGCGGCGAGCGGCGGGTCGTTGCGAAGCACGTTCATGCCGAGTGCTTCACATTTTTCAATGACGCGGATTCCGACGTTTCCGCAGCCAATTACACCGATGGTTTTTCCTTCAAGGTCGAACCCATGGCGGGAGCGAAGAGTGAGCAAGGCGGCGGTCAGATATTCTGAGACGCTGTTGGCATTACATCCCGGGGAGCCGCACCAATAGAGACCATTCGATTCGAGCCACGCGTCGTCGATATGGTCTGTGCCCGCGGTCGCGGTTCCGACGAATTTCACCGGGGTGCCGTGTAGTAGTTCACGGGTAATCTTCGATTTGGAGCGAACGATAAGTGCATCAGCATCGAGGAGGTCGTTGCGCGTGATTTCGCGGTCGGGGATCATTACGGTTTCGCCGGCGTGGGATAAGGCCTCATGCCCTAGCAGTACAGTTTCTGCGCAGATAATTTTCATGCCCCTATTGTTGGGCGAAGATTCTCTGTGCTCAAGTTCCAATCGACACTAAAAATTAGCGGCGGTTACGAAACTCTTTTTCCTTCATAGTCGGGTGGTACTTTGTGTGGTTTTTATGCCGAGCATGGGTCGAATTTTTTTTCCACAGGTGCCGGAACCAGAGCTTTGAGGTTGCGATGATCGTCAGGCAGATGCTGATGATGCCGGTAACGATCAGGGTGAGGACGCCTTTCTGTTGGAATTCGCCGGTTCCTTCTTCTTTTGAAAAGAAGGACATGGCGATCAACAACCCAACGACCAGAACCATGGCAAGCGCCATCGAGACCATCGGGTGAGGTCTTAGCCTAAAGTGCGGTACGTTTCCTTGTGATTGCATGATTATTTATTAAGTCAGTATTCGACGTTAAAAAATGGTGGGCGAGGCGGGACTCGAACCCGCACGCTGTTAGGCACGAGAACCTAAATCTCGCGTGTATACCAATTTCACCACTCGCCCAGCAAAAAGAGCGCGTAATGTAGTCGGCTGCGTACGGCGGCTCAAGTCCAAAAAGAGTGCTTTTTCCAAAGGTGCTGTAGTTCGGAAATGACTTTTGTAGGATTAGGTACAGCATTGACGGCACCGATGACGCAAAAATTCTGAACTCCAGTCTTGAGCAGGGCGGGCAAGTTAGCGGAATTAATTCCACCAATAGCGACGGAGGAGAGCTGGATTTCCTGTGCAATTTGGCCCACTTCTTTGGGGCCGAGTACGGGATCGGGAAGGGCTTTGGTTTGCGTGGGGAAAGCGGGTCCGACCCCTATATAGTCGGGGGATAACTTTAAAGCTTCCTGCGCTTGTTCCATGCTATGGGTCGAAAGGCCGAACTGTTTTCCGGGGGTGTTCCATATGGCACGAGCCTCGATGAGCGATGAATCGTCCTGACCGAGGTGGAGGCCGTCGGCATCGGATTCAATCGCTACGGCCAGGTCGTCGTTCATAATAAAGCGCGTTTCGGTGTTGCGGGTGATCGCACGTAGCGTGCAAGCGGTTTCGAGTAGGGCGGCGTGCGAGGCTCCTTTCATGCGCAATTGAAGATAGCGTACGTGGCCATCGACCGCCGCTTGGGCGCAGGCTGCATAGCCCGCCACGGGATCGGTGAGAATGAGGTAGAGTCCAAAGTTTTCTTTCATAGCCGTGTATTAAGTCACAGACTGTTGCATTGGAGAATCGCCAATTCTGAGAAACCACCTATTTATTCTTGTAGCATCTTATTCGAGCGGTACACTTTAAAATTGTAATTTTATAAAATGAATTCAAGAAAAGGGAGGAATAGAAATGAAGGGGTTTATCTTATTTATTGGGCTACTATTACTCACGGTCTCTGTTCAGGCCGCGTCGAAGTATCGCGATTTCACGAGCGCGGAGGGTAAAACAATTCGCGGGCTCGTTAAGAGCTACGATG
>JAJRRI010000176.1 GCA_024279685.1 Verrucomicrobiota bacterium
CGTGCAACAAGCGATGACGCAAGTGCTCAACGCACTATATGACCACACCTTCTCGGACAGCTCCTTCGGATACCGTCCGGGACGCTCGCAGGCGCAAGCCGTCGAACGGGCGCGAAGGCATGTAGAGCGCGGGGCAGATTTCGTGGTGAGCATCGACCGGTCGAAATTCTTCGACCGCGTCAACCATGACCGTGTTATCAAAATATTCTTCTGTCGTTTCTTCAGGTTCTTCAAATGTATTTTTAGCTCCACAGTTGGAGCATGTTTTTTTTGATAATGGATAGTCATTGCGACACAATGGACAATAAATAGACTCTCTATTTATCGGATTTGGAGTTTCAGAATGCAGGATATGCTTATTGCATTCTGGACAGGTAAGCTCGCCACTTTCCTTTTCGTCTTTATCTAGAATCAAGAGAGCATTGCATTGAGGGCATCTCATTTCTTTTGGGAAAAGATTTTCGTTCATGCTTAATCTTCCTCTTGTTGAATTTATCCAGTCGACCGTTTTGAGATAAGACGCGCGGCGCAAAGTGTTTGGCATGAAGAAACCGGCGTTGTACCGCGTCGATTCTCAATCTCCTCGTTAGCCAATTTTTCTTTCTATCAGGTCACCTTCAACATACTGGTGGATCATGGCAGAAATAAGCGTTTGGTAGGGCATACCTTTTTCCATGGCCTTCTTTTGAATGCCTTTTAAATCATGGTCGTAAAGACGGATGGTTACCCTCCTGTCTTTGCGAAAGGTGTTTTTTGCCATGGACTTTATTTCATCCAGTTCTTTTTTGGAGGGAGTAGAGGGTTTCATTTCCCCCTTGTCGTATGCATCGAGGATGCCTTTTTCTTCTTTGTCCAGTTTCATGTTAATCACCGCCTTTTTTATAATCCTTTGTGGCTTGTCGGCTGGGGATGATTGTTTTAAGAAAAACATATTCATCCTCAACAACGTGGGGAACCAGATAGATGTAATCTTCAACAACTACGAAATAAACCCTTTGCCTCGGATACTTTTCCTGATCAGGATGGTTTGCAACTTTCCAGACATCACCTTGTGACAGGTGGAAGACGATCTTTTCAAACGAGATATTGCGTTCTCGTTTTACCTTGTCGTTTTTCTCCGGATTCCACTCGTATCTCATAGCGGCAGATGTACATCTATTGTGCGTACGCGGTCAATATTTTTCTGAGGCTAACGTCACGCGTCACTCTGCGCGGGCGGAGCCAGCGATAGAGTGAACGCGCTGGGTACGCCTGAATACAAACTGATGGGGTTGAAGTCCCCTGTGCGTGGTCTGGTTGTCATGAGCCCCTTTCATTAGGAGCAAACGATAGCCGAAGCACTAGACGAAATCAACTGCGGTTCTGTGAGGAATCGTGGAGAGGTGCCGGAGCGCAGCGGCGACCAGCGAAGTTCACATAGAGTTCAAAACGGTGAGCCGACGAACAGAAATCGCATATAAGGCTGAGGGGAAAAAAGGTCAGTCCGCCTAATTCATTGTTTGTCTTATAAAATTCCGTATAAAACCAATTTTTTATCTATTCTCATCGAGTATAACAGGTAAATCTCGATGTGGCCTCCATTTCAAGCCGGTTATTTTTATACGCCGTGCAGTGTGTTTTTGAAGGGCTGGACGAGGGCGTCGATGGTTACGTGAATGGAGCCTTTCACAATCAAGGTTTTATCTGCGGTGACGGTTCCAATTTTTGTGAGGGCTAGGTCGGTGAAGAGGGCTTCTAGCTTGGTGGCTTTTTCGGGGGAACAAGAAACGACGAAGCGGCTGTTGGATTCGGAGAACAATTTCGTTGCGTCGCTGAATTCGCCAAGACCAGAAAGATCGACTTCGGCGCCGAGTTGGCCGCCGATGGCGGCGAGCGATAGGGCGATGGCGAGCCCGCCTTTACTTGGAGTGGTCGCCGACTTTAAGAGCTCGGCATCGGTGGCCTTATTCATGGCCGCATAAATTTTGAGCGCCGCTTCACCATCCACCGCCGGAAGGGTTCCGCCGTAGTTCATCGGAGTGCCCTGCTCTTCCGCAAGTTTACGGTAATACGCCGAGGCACCCATTTCATCTTTGGTTTCGCCAATCACGTAGAGAAAATCGCCCACATCCTTAAGCGGCATAGTGACGGCTTTGGCAACGTCATTGATCTGTCCGATGGAGGAAATCAGCAGCGTTGGGGGGATCGAGATTTTCTTTCCGCCGCGCGTGGAATCATTCTTGCACGAATCTTTACCGGAAACGGCGGGCGTTTTGTAGAGGGTGGTGAGGTCGTAGAGCGCTTTGTTGGAACGAACGAGCTGTGCCATTTTATAGGCGCCGTCGGGCGTTTTTTCGGATTCAACGGGATCGGGCCAGCAATAGTTGTCGAGAATGGCAATCCGACTGAGGTCGCCCCCGACGGCGATGACGCGGCGCACGGCTTCGTCGATCACGGAGGTGGTCATGTCGTAGGTATCGATGTCGGAGAACCAGGGGTTGATGCCTTCGGCTAAAACGGCGCCGCGGTCGTTGTTGTATTCCACACGCATGACGGTGGCATCGGAGGGAACATCGGAGTTTACGCCGACGAAGGGTTTTACGACACTCAGGCCTTTTACTTCGGCATCATACATCCGGCTTTTATATTCACGCGAACAGAGGTTTAGGTCGCCGATGAGTTCGATGAGCGTGTCGGAGTAGTCGGCTTTGGCTTGAACCGCCGGGGCTGGAATGTTTGGTTTTTTCCATACGCCGGGCATGACGAGGGTTGGGCAGCCTTCTTCGTAGAGGAAATCCATGTCGAGGCTGGCAATTATTTTTCCGTCTTGTTTGACGGTGAAATAGCCGGAGTCGTTGTATTGCCCCATAAAGGCGACTTCCACATCGCGCTGTTTTGCGAGGGCTTCGAAGGCTTCGCGGCATTCGGGCTGAACGGCAAGCGTCATCCGTTCTTGCGCTTCAGAGACGAGCACTTCCCAGGGCTGAAGCCCTTCATATTTCAACGGGGCACCGGCGAGGTCGCATTCGCAACCGCCGGAATATTTACCCATTTCACCGAAGGAGCAGGAGATGCCGCCGGCGCCGTTGTCGGTGATGCAGCGGTAGAGGCCGAGATCGCGGGCTTCGAGAATAAATTCATAGAGCTTGCGCTGGGTGAGCGGGTCGCCGATTTGTACGGCTTGCGCGGGCGATTCTTCGCGTAGCTCTTCGGAAGAGAAGGTGGCTCCGTGGATACCGTCTTTGCCAATCCGCCCGCCACACATGACAGTCCAGTCGCCCACTTCAATTTCTTTGCGCTCGGAGGGACCGCCGGTGACTTCCACGGGAATGGTGCCCATGGTGCCGCAATAGACGAGGGGCTTGCCGAGGAAGCGTTCGTCGAAACATTCGAAGCCGCGGCTGTATGGAATGCCCGATTGGTTGCCGCCTTCAATGACGCCTTCGTGAACGCCGTCCCGAATTCGGCGCGGATGCATGAGGCCTTCGGGCATGGCTTTATCATAAAATGGCGAACCGAGGCAGTAGCCCCAGACGTTGGATACCAGCTCTGCGCCCATGCCGGTGCCGAGCGGATCGCGGTTTACCCCAACAATACCGGTCATGGCCCCGCCGAAGGGATCGAGTGCGGAGGGCGAGTTGTGGGTTTCTACTTTATAAACGAGATGAATATCTTCGTTGAATTTAACAATGCCGGCGTTGTCGGTGAACACCGAAACCAACCAATCAATCGATTCGGCAATCTTGTTGGTGGAGGCTTTTATATAGGTTTTATAGAGCGAGTGGATGGTTTCTTCGGCGCCCGTCTCTTCATCTTTATAATGGATCGTCCCGGCAAATACTTTATGCGAGCAATGCTCGCTCCAGGTCTGAGCAATACATTCGAGTTCAATATCCGTCGGCCATGCAGGCAGTCCTAATTTTGAACGATGCGCTTTCACGTCGGCTTGTAAATAATGGGTACGAATCGTGTGCATCTCTTCGAGGGAGAGGGACAGAATGCCGTCGGAGGAGATTTTCATGAGCGCGTCATCGTTATCGGGCAAATCAACGGTGTTCACTTTAATTTCAGGATGGTCGTCGAAAATCGGGGCGGAAATATCCGGAGCAGAACCCAACCATTCTTCGTTGGAAAAAACATCGATCGTTTGAATCAGCGTATTGGCCAGCAGGTCTTTTCCGAGGTGCTCCACATCGCTACGGGCGAGATCGCCGGAGAGGAAATATTGAATGCAGGTGTATACTTGTTCTTCCCAGTCTAATTCACGCCCCACAATATCTTCCAGCGCGCCACGAGCGGTGCGGCCAAGGTTGTCGGTTACGCCGGGCTTAAACCCAATTTCAAGCATCCAGTCAAAGGTAGACGGAGCCGAAAGTCGGTTCATGGCGGACTCGGCCACCACCGGATCGGTGAATGCTTTTTGCACCACGGCTGCTTTGGCCGCATCGATCTGAGCCACCACTTTATAGACGTCGCGCGTGCGACATTGAGAAATTGCCATTTTCAGGGCGCCTTCTGCTCGGTCAATTACACCCCGTCCGCGTGCGTCGGGCACACCCTCTTTTAAACCGATTTCAATTCTATGAATCATGCTCCAGCCCCTGCTTTGAATGTCAAAAATAATGGCAGGGAGAATAGCCACAATCCGCCGAAGAAAGCACAACGAAATTGGGAAAAAAGAACACCGCGAGTTGCCTGCAAAGGTTTTCTTGTTTTTGGGAGCTTCGTTGACTACCTTATCTTACTTGGAAATTCAGGAGAGAACCCCAATGATGAAAAGAACCCTTTGCCTATCGTTCGCCGCCGCATCCGTTGCGCTGGCGCAAACCAATACCCCGCTCCCCCATGCACCGGCCGCACCAAAAACCATCTCCATTCAGGAAATGTTGGTGATCGGTAACTCCGGCATGCGGTTACATTCGCTCGCCATGATCACGCAAGGACAAGTAAAGGACGGCATCAACGAAAACTTCCTGCCCGGCCTCAAGGCCTGCTCCGAAGATTCGGCCACGCCCGTTCGCAGTGTCGCTGCCCGCATCATGGGGCAGAACCTGATTCAAGGCATAGAAAAACCCAATCCCGAAATCGTTGACCTGCTCGTAAAACTCGCTCAGGACGAATCCGCCGACGTACGTTTTAACGCCGTCTATCACGGGCTGACCCAGCTCGAAGAAAAGTCGGATGAGATCATCTTATTACTCCTGGAGGTCGCCGCTTCTAATCGCGAACACAACCTCTACGAGCAGATCGCCCAATCTCTGGAAGGCCATCGCGAAACCGCAATCCGCCTCCTGAACAAGAAGTTAGAATCAGGCGACTCAATTGCCATCTATGAAATTTACGAGGACATGACCGGTACGACGCCGCCCGACAACGACTTATTTCTCGATATGCCATCGAGCCGTCCGAAAGTATTCATCTTTAAAGGCGATGATACCGAAGCGGAGGCTTTTAAAGCCAACCTATCGGAGGCCCTCCAGGCGGCAGGCATCAGCAGCCCCGACCTACATATTTCCGGCGTGGGCGGAAATTATGTGCTCATGCTCAAGACCTACCTTACCAAAGATCGTCTCACCGTCGAAAAGACCTTTTCCGACTCTGGCCCCTTCACGATTACGCAGGACATGTGGCTCACCCCCGAGCTCGAAATTCAGATTGATGCGATGCGGCAGAAGTAGGCTTTGGGCTATAGACCTAAAGCCTATGGCCAAAGCCGCCCCCCCTCCTAAAAGTTACTTTCCACCATGGGCCGGTAGGTTAGGTCGTGAACCACGACATCGTCCGGCGCAGTCATGCAATGGACAATCATTTTTGCGGCCGACTCGGCCAAGAGGTATTCCGGTCGATCCTCCGGTCGAAAGTCCGTATCGGTTCCGCCGGGATAAACGGCGGTGACCTTCACGCTCACCTCGCGCGCTTCCTTGATCAGGCATTTGGTAAAGCCCATCAGGCCATACTTCATCGTACAGTAGGTGGAATAGTTGGGCTGCGAGGTTTTTCAATCGTGCTGACGACGTTAATGATATGGCCGGCCTTTCGGGAGGCCATCTCTTTGAGCGCCTCCCGACTCAGTAACATCGGCGCGCGCAGGTTGACGGCATACTGCAGCTCCCAATCGTCTAGTTCGATCTCTGACACCGGTGCTTTACGATGATTCAAACCCGCGTTATTGATCAAAATGTCCACCTGCCCCAGCGCCTCTTTAGCCTGAGCATAAAGGCCGACCACCTGCGCTGGGTCGGAAAGGTCGGCCACGGCACCTAGGCAACCCGTCTCCGCTTTCAGTTCCTCCAGCAATGCTTCATCGCGCCCACTACCAAACACCCTATAATCCAGTGCGGTCAACTGCTTCACCAGCTCACGCCCAATCCCCCGCGTGGCTCCCGTAATAAAAACCGTCTTCATACGTTTCTTCTCCATATTATTTCAAAGGTAATCCTCAGGAATGTTTAAATTTTCGGATGAACACATTACTTACACACTATATTTTCACCACAAAGATTGGAAGAACGCGAAGCGTTCTAGCGAACGAGCCGCTTCATTCCGTCCCGCAACAATACTGAGTTAACATTCATTTAGCATCCCTCCGCCTTCGTGACCTTCGTATCTTCGTGGTTAAATCCTCCACAGATACGAAATTAACTTGAACGTAGACGGAGCTTCCAGCTCCGTTGCGGCAGAGCAGTACGCAGGCGCGACTCATCAGCATTCCGTTAGAATACCAAAGTAGGTGACGACCAGATCGACGGCGCCGGTGTTGCTAATCTCATGTTCTTCGCCGGGTTCAACGACGACGGTGGTTCCAGCAGAAAAGACATAGGCCACGTTATCGATGCGGATTTCGCCACAGCCAAACTCGACCGTGAAGACTTCCGTCATGTCGTCGTGCCGATGCGCACCGGCTTTCTCGCCGGGCGGGAAGACGGCGCGAGCGTAGTTCGTAATCCCCCCGACCTTGCCGGTATTCAGCATCACTCGTTTACGGATTTTCGCATTGTGCGAGACGCCTACGTCCGGCCGTTCCTGCATACGGACCAGCTTCACGCCTCAGTCCCTTTTTTGGACTTCAGGTGTTGCTCATATCCGCGTTCCGCCTTTTTCCATAGCCAATGCCCCATCCAGATTCCACCCAAAGGGAAGATGATGAGATTGATCATCACTCCATCCCACGAAAAGGATTCGGCATGAAGAGCTAGGTCGATGATCGAAAAGAGCAGGCCGGCGATCAGCCCCCATCCTAAAACGCCATAGTACAGAATGAACTTCCCTTTCCCGGCCTCTCGGGTTCTTTCCCATCGTTGAGCTTGCTGTGCATTCATATTAATCCTCCAAAAGTTGAAGCATGTGATCCAGCCACAGGAGTTTTTTGGACTGGAGCATGGGGCTGGGGTGGGCGTTGAGCAGCGGGTGCACCTCCGAGGGGACCGTGCGGATGGGTTCTCCATCCAGGTATTTCATACACTGTTCGGCGAGTGGAATGAGGCCGAGGATTTGACCCCAACCCAGTAGGATGGGCGTGTTTCCTTTCCGGCGTAACGAGTGGGAACATTCGGAGGCCCGCTCCTTACAGAACAGGCTATGCGTGTGGCCGCCCATGATTTCAGAGAACCCTTCGGCCTGCTGAAGAAAGCTGCCGGATTTAGGGTCTCGCAGGTCGGAGAGATTGAGCACGCGAATGTGTTTCCACCCTTGGGCCACCGCAATTCGCATGATTTGATATTGCGTGTTGTCGGGCTGAGTCAGCACCAACTCCTTGCGCATGGAACCGTTCGGGCGGGGGTATTCAATTTCTGCATCCACATGATAGATCTCCTTCGGGTGCGACGATCCGGGATTCATCATAATGACGACGACATCCGGCTCCTGCTCAGAAATATCAGATGGGTTATCCGGCCGTATGGAGTGATCGACCATCTCCAGCACACTCCGACATTTCGCGCGTTCGCCCTCCATCGTGACCCATTCGTAGAAATGGCCATAGCAGCTAAACCGCTTCTTTAACTCCGCCGCGTATAAAAATTCCATAAGGCCTCAGATTACGTGATAAATAGGCGTGCACTTTAGGCTTCCGACATCGGAAATAACAACCTATCTTTAAAGTATTGATACGAGAGGATCTACCCCATGCATATTGCCATCGACATTCTAGCGGTACTTATCCTGCTGTTTTTCTTTTTAGCCGGTTTCTACAAGGGATTTTTGCTCTCTTTGTTGGGAATTACCCGCGTGGTACTCGCCTATGGAGTCGCCTACTTTGCGGGACGCTACTTGGGTTTCTGGCTCGGCGAAATTACCCACCGACCGCGGATCGTCACCATCCCCATCTGTGCGATCATGGCCTTTGTGCTCGTCGCCTTCGGCTTCCATATCCTGATGTATGAAATCCGCATGCGCCACGCGGAAAGAAAGAAGAAGGAGAAAAATCACCGGCGACCATTCATCAGCGGCCTCAGCGGCGGGGCCATCAATCTAACCGCCGGAACCCTTTCGCTCGTTCTGCTCTTTTGGCTGGGCGACCTCTTCCTCGTGGGCATTGCGGGGATTCCGATTCCGGGGGCGGACCAGGCCTATTTCTCCCGATTCGCCCGCCGCACAGTGTATGAAACCGCCTACCGGATCATCCCCCGTCAAGACCTCAAAACGCAGACCGCCGCTATGGCCCATATGATCAGCAACCCCGCGGACGGCATGGATATTTTAGGGCGTGTGATGGCCGCCGAATCGGTCCGCCGGCTCCTGACCGACCAACAACTCGCCAAGGACATGCTCAGCGGCGACTCCGACCGCATCCAGCAGAATGCGTCCATCCAGGCCCTGTTCAATGATCGCGCCACACTCGACGAGCTCCGCGACCTCGGCCTCCTATCGGGGACTGAAACAAAAACCGGCCTATGCGAACAACTCGCCAAAATGGGAGAAAATCAAAAAATACAGGCCAGCCTCGAAAGGCTGAGGGAACGCGATATGCTAAATAAGGACAAAATCTCGTTACTCCTGCGCGACCCAGATTTTGATATTATCCTCGGCGAGCTCGTCAGATAAGACTACTCAAAATCCGCTTCGGATGGAGCCAGAATACCCTCGGCAACCAGCTGGTCATCCATCTCTTGCGTCAGCGGAATCGGCAACGGCGGCATCCCCGAGCGAATGACTTCCATCTGATAATCCTGCAGATTAGCGCGCATCTCTTCCCGCCGGCGGCGTTGCTCTGCCGCCGAAAGCTTGGGCTCGGGCGGGACAACAGGCTTCGGAGCTTCTTTCCGTCGGAATCCGCCGCCACATTTCCGTTTCGTAGGCGCGGGGTTTCGGACGGCGGCCTTGGCGATTCGCGGCGCCTTAGTCAATTCGAAGACAACCGGCTTGCCTTGACTTTGTAGAGTCGCCTTTGACCCGGGAAGATCGATTTCGAGCAGCTTCATGCCCAGAAAACTTTCGCCAACCAATAGAATCACGCTCTTCGACTGCCCCCGCTGTGCCTTCAGATTCTGGAAGCCTGCGCGAATTTCGCCCGCCTCGCTTTCCATCAAAAAACACAACCGTAGCTCCTTAGCCGCCGCCGCAACGGCCGCGGCCGCCGCTTTTTCCTGCGCAACATCCTCATCGAATGGATCAGCCCCGAACGGCGAGCAGTCCGTAATCAATTGATAGCGTTCTGAGGTATATTCAGGCAACTCCGCACCCGCAACTCCCGCGACCAATACGGCGGCCAGCACCCCAAATCCTGTTCTGTTCTTCTGATTGATCCCGATCATTTGGAAATCCTTTTTTCGAAAGATAGAAATAATGTTTCCTCGCGCCGCATTCGTCAAGCGCAACCCCCGCTTCCCGAATCAAACGGCAGACGGATTTGAATATTGCACAAAAAAAAGGGGTAACCCTAACGGCGGCGATGGCCAAGCGGCACGGAAAGGGTTCCATTAAAGAACTCGATAATATGCCCCCGTTCGATCAGCCAACCCAGCGGCTCCAGAGCCTTCTGTGCCTCTTCCGACTTCGGGTCGAGCGACGGGTGTAGGCCCTCCAACAAGTGCGGGCGGGTCGATCCGGGATTCTCTTTCAGAAAAACGAGCACTTCGGCAATGCTCTCAATCGTATCCGCCGGTTTAACGGGGCGGGGCTTAATGTGGGTGACGAAGTTCACTTTCCCGGCTTTAAATAGATTTAGATGCATATGCCGAAAAGCGGCACGCATCGCGAAAGACATCGAGAGCGGGAAGGCACTCTCTTTTGACCAAACTCGCCGGATGGCCATCGTAATATCGCGATCCTCCAGTCCCTGGGCTACCTTCGAGGGCACCACTGCTCGGTGCGTTTTTTCATACATCGAGGCCATTCCCCGCTTGAAGGCTGATTCGGCCTTGCTCAGATCGATCGGCTCCGCTTCGGGATCAGACTTGAGTTTATAAACGGTCTTCTTCCGGCTCTCTTCTTTCCACTGCTCGATCAATTCTTCATCGCGAACGGTCTCGATATTCCGTTTATAGTCTTCTAGGGAAAGGTGCGCAAAACGGTTCTGATGCAGCTCGTTCAGCTTATCCGTATAGCTATGGTGATTCGGCGGTCCGAGTAATATTCCGCTCTTGCGGCAGCGGGCCACGCAGACAAACTGTCCGGCGGGCGGATCGGTCTCGATCTCCTCTTTCTCATAGACATCCGTCAGGTGCTTTGCCATCAGGTGCTGAACCATCAACTCCTCCGAACAGGCGGCCGCCTTACAGCGCTTGCATTGAAATAACGTGAAGTCCGACGCCCCTTTATTGACTTCAATCTTCACCAGATACCCCTCGGCATCATGGATCAACAGGTTCGCCAAATCCATCAGCGGATAGGCGCGGCGCGAATGGTGCATCTGCCGCACCAGCGAGGCCAACCGTTGCTGCTCGGGCAGGAAAGAAACAGATACGGGAATCTCTCGAACCGGCTCGCGCGGCGGGCGGACCGGTCGGGAACGGTCATTTCGATCGGGGCGCGGGCGGCCGGGGCGGGCGTCTCGCGAATCGCGACGCGGCGAACGGCGGTCATCGCGACGATCATGACGCGGCCCCGAATCCTTGTAGGTCTTTGCGCTATAGTGATTTTCCCCCGGCGGTGTGCGCGCCCATTGGGGCACAAAGTTTAAATCAAGCACAACCTCCTGAGCATCCTTTGCCTTCGCTTTATCTTCCATAGCCCTTACCATACGTTTAGATTATTTTAATCAATCAGTGTAGGGAAATCCAATCCGATTAAAAGCCCTAACCCCACCGTAGATTGCCCGTGAAAACTAAAAACACAATTTTTCTGCATATCGATATGGATGCCTTTTTTGCGTCCGTCGAACAACACGACCACCCTGAATTGCGCGGCAAGCCCGTCGTGGTTGGCGCACCACCCGACCAGCGCGGCGTGGTGGCCGCCGCCTCCTACGAGGCGCGTAAATTTGGCATTCACTCCGCCATGCCCTCGCGCAGGGCTCTCCAAAAGTGCCCCGAGGCCATTTTTGTTTCGCATAATATGGCCCGCTACAAAGAGGTCTCACGGCACATCATGCGTATTTTCGAATCCTATACGCCCCTCGTACACCCCCTCTCCATCGACGAAGCCTTCCTCGATGTCACCGGCTCCCAGCGCCTCTTTGGCGATGGCCCGACCATCGCTGAAAAGATCCGCCGCGATATCCTCGAACAAACCGGCCTCACCGCTTCCGTCGGCGTGGCCCCCAATATGTTCCTAGCTAAACTGGCCTCCGATATGGACAAACCCGATGGCCTCACCCTCGTCCCGTTCAATCCCACCGCCATCCAGAACTTCCTCGCGCCCCTGCCCATCGGAAAAATATGGGGCATCGGAGAGGTCACACAGAAAAAACTCCTCGCGCTCGGTATTCCTACCATCGGTAAGCTCCAGCAATTTGACATCCAAACTCTCGAACAATCCATCGGGAAACGCGCAGCCCAAAGCTTCAGCCGCCTCGCCCACGGCATCGACGAACGCACTATTCAAACCGATACCGCGGAAAAGAGCATATCCAACGAAACCACCTTTAAGGAAGATACCACCGATCGCAGTTCCATCGAAGCCACCTACAAACGACTCATCGACCAGGTCGGAGAGCGCCTTCGCAAGGCCAAACGCTATGCCACCACCGTGCACCTGAAAATCCGTTGGTCTGACTTCTCCACCATCACTCGCCAAACCCACATTCCCTTCCCCTGCTGCGACGACACCACCCTGCGCGAAATCGGTATGGCCTTACTTAATATCCACCTATATAGCCGCCCGCTCCGCCTCATCGGCTTTGGCGTCAGTGGGCTCACCGAAACGGATGCACCGCCCACGACTCAACTTAACCTCTTCGACTCCCCCGAAACCACCGAACACGAAAAACGCACTCGGCTCAGCCGCACCGTCGACGGCATCAAACAAAAATTTGGATCCCGAAGCATCCAGCGCGGATCCACCCTAGAATAGTTCGCGTCATAAGAAAAAATCGGCGGAGATCCAAAAGTCAAAAAATAACCTCCCATACCCCCTCAATAGACTCTATAAATAGCGTTTCGGTTCTCGCTAAAAGGTATAGGAACCGGTGGTATCTCATACACATTTAACCCCCCCCCAACAGGAGTACATATGCATCAAGAAATAAAAGCCGTAGCCCTCGTACTAATGGCCATCATGCTGTCGTCTTGCACCAGCAATAAAGCCTCAGAGCCACAAAAAACCAAAAGCGTTTCTTGGTCGCACCATAAAGGTGAAATCGGGCCTGAAAATTGGGCAAACTTGTGCGACACCTTTTCTAAATGTGGCGGGAAGGCGCAGTCCCCGATCAACCTCGTAACGAAAAAAATTGCTGTAGATGATTCCTTGACTGCCCCCACTTTTAGCTACGGGGAATCTAAGGTTGATATCATCAATAACTCGCACACCGTGCAGTTTAATATCTCGGGCAAGAACCAAGTTAACCTCGATGGAAAAGAATATACTTTATTGCAATTTCATTACCATGCCTTGAGTGAACATACCATCGATGGGAAATACTTCCCGTTGGAAGTCCACTTTGTTCACAAGCACTCCGACACTGACTTTGCGGTACTCGGCGTGATGTTTGAAGAAGGAGAGAAAAACGAGCTGCTTGACAAATACTTAGCAGATTTTCCAACGTCCAAAGGCGAGTTTAAATCCGACGCTGATATCGATCTTTTAAGCCTCCTTCCTAAGGATAAAAGCTATTACAACTCCCAGGGATCTTTAACCACCCCACCCTGCTCAGAAGTCGTTAACTGGTATGTGTTAAAAACGCCAGTAACCGCTTCAAAGGAGCAACTTAAGCAGTTCTCAAAAATCTTGAATAACAACTACAGACCGATCATGCCTTTGAACGACCGCGCCGTACGTGCATACAGCGAATAAATAGATTTTCAAAGGAATCCTGTCAAAAGGGCCAGACTGAGAAATCCTCAGCCTGGCCCTTTTTCTGAAGTAACCCCTATTTAATGGCCACCCGTCGCTCTTCCCTATAAATGCAAAAAAAAGCCCGCGCAAGGCACGGGCTTCTTTATCTTTTTTTCGGGTTTGGGTCTAGTAACGGTCTCCGCCACCACCCCCATATCCACCGCGGCTTCCGCCGCCACCACCGCCGTAGCCGCCGCGACTTCCGCCACCGCCGCCGCCTTCACGGCGCGGGGAGCGTTCCTCACGTGGACGCGCGATATTGATGCGTAGATCACGCCCCTGTAAATCTTGTTCATTGAATGTATCAACCGCCTTCTGAGCTTCTTCTGGAGAACCCATTTCAACAAAGGCAAATCCGCGGGAGCGGCTGGTGAATTTATCGAGCATCAGCTCGCATTTAACAACGGTGCCCACCTGTGCAAACAACTCTTCGAGGTCGCCTTCGGTGGAACTGTAGGACAGATTTCCTACGTATAGTCTACTTTCCATTTTCCTATCTCTCTGCCATTCAGCGCCCCGCGCTCGCCCCGACTCGTTCGGCTTTACCGGGTATCCCATGATGCCCGCGACGATCCGTGGAGGCCTTCCAAATGAACTCAGTTAAAAACCATATAATTTGTTTTCCGAGAAGCAATAAAAAACAGGCCCCTGTGTTCGCCCCCAAACCGCGAGTGATTTTTTTTTACCCGGACACTCTATGTCACTCACCCATTGCTACGCTCTTTTTCGAGAGTTGGAATAAACTAACCCCTATAAAAAGCAGGAGAAGCACAATGGAGGCATATAAGATTCTAGGTGGAGAGCCGGTTCTTCCGATCATGGACACGGGTGGGAGAGAGGAACATTCAAATCGAAGGCATCTATGGGTTCATAGATTTGTGATTCAAATCAAAATGAAAGGTTAAATAAAATAAGGAGAATGGATGAGCTTATTCATTAACCGCAAAATATACAAAACCACGAACCACAGATGCACCCTATATTTTAAATCATGGGCGAAACGGAAGTTTGAATAGGAATCACGAAGCGCTCAAATTTCATCGTAAAAAAGGTGCATAGGCTCGTGAAATTCCGGACCAGAAAATTTAACTCTCCTCCGTAAGGAGACCCGCGTTTATCGATGGTGATTGCGGTTTTATTTTGCTGTCTCAAAAGGTAAAGAGTAGCCTAGATTTATAGGTGGGGTAGATTTTTTCTGATGGGTAAAATAGACGGAGGATGGGGAATGGAAGAGGTAGCGAGAAATACAATATTGATTGGAGTGGTTGGCATGTCGCCGGCCGTATTAACGGAAACTATTTGGGCTTTGGCACAAGAGAGCCCCCCCGTTATTCCCGACAAGGTGGTGGCCATCACCACCAACAAAGGTCGAGATGAAATCCATAAAATCCTCCTTGGAAAAGAGGACAATTGGAAAATCCTCCGGAATACCTTAAAGGCGAAAGATAAACTTTCCTTCGGTTCAAGTGCCTCTATTCCGGTGATTGGAAATGGAAATTGCGATTTTTCAGACATCTCTTCTGCAGAAGAAAATGAACAAGCCGCTGACTTCATCCTCAAGGTAATTCGTCAATACACAGAAGATTCGGATACCCAAATTATCGCCTCCATCGCGGGCGGACGCAAAACCATGAGTGCGCTGATGCTCTCCTGCATGAGCCTGCTCGGTCGCGAGCAAGACCGCGTCTGCCATGTCCTCGCCAACGATGATTATATTTTTTCCAATAAGGATTTTCTCTACCCCAAAAATAAAAAGGAGGAAAAGGCCGCCCAAATTATCCTCTCCGATATTCCCTTCGTCCGCGTGCGCGGCCTCTACGCCGAAAAACGGGGCGAAGCCCCCACCTCCTACTCCGCGATGGTGCGCCTTTTCCATCATGCTGCGCCCCCAGCCATCAACTATCCAAAAATAGAGATCGACCTTGCGAAAGGTAAAATCTTCGCCGACGACGAAGACCTCAAACTCTCCCCTTGCCAATTTGTTCTTCTATTTGCCGTGCTGGAAAAATTCACAAAACAAAAAATGCCTTTTGCCTCTTGGAATAATGTAAAAGACGAAATCATCATTCTAATGGAAAAAGATTTCGGGTTCGAGGCTGGCTGGCACGAGAAAATGATGGATGTAAATTATCGGAAGGTCAAATGGTACAAAGTAGCCCACGAAATCCGCAAAAAACTCAACGGTAAGTCTTGGGCAAAACCCCTAATCTCATCTCCGGGATCATCTCCCATCTATCCGCCGTCCCTCATATCGGACATCCGCGGACATCCGCGGACATCCGAAAAACTCATAAAACGAAAAAATGAGCTAACTTCCTCTCCATGCAAAACAACGCCTCCATTTTAATTGGCAACTCCTTCCCGCTCTCCCTCATCCGGCGACCCGTCCGAATTGAGCCTCAAACCCTTTCAGCGCTTCAATCCGCCACCACTGGAAAAGAAATCGTCTCCTTCTGGGGGCATACCAATACGCTCAAGCGCGTCGAACAATTTACCGAGCTTGATCTCAGCCCCGCCGAAGCGCGTCCCGTGCTTCAGTTGCAAAAGAGTGGACTGCCGTCACTCGTTGGGCAGACCTTTTGCGAATGCTGGATCGTATCGCCCGACTATATTTCGTCTTTCCGTCCCGCTGTGGGCGCAGAAATTCCGCCCGAAAAAATTGCGGGCTGGCAAATTTTAAAATTAACCTGGGAGATCTCCAAATGAGTCAACTATTGATGAAAGTTCAAATCGGCCCCGTGCAGGAATTTATTGCACAAGCCCGCTCCACCCGCGATATGTGGGCCGGCAGCTACCTGCTCGCCTGGCTAACCGCCGCCGCCATGAAGGTTTTCAAAGAGGCTGACTGTGAGTTCATCTTCCCCACTTTGGAAGGCCAGCCCCTCTACAAAATGTTCACCACCGGAACGGGAACCCCCACAGGGCTCATCCCAACTCTCCCCAATGCCTTTATGCTCCTTATCAACGAGGATCAAGTCGACGACCTGGCAGAAAAGGCAAAAGCCGCCCTCAAAAAAGAGCTACAGAAAATCGGCGATGCCTGTTGGAAAGAGATGCTTCAACTCGGAGCTGAAGAAGCGTGGAAAACCCGCTGGGACGACCAGCTGAATCACTTCCCCATCTTTAATTGGCAGGCGGTTCCAACCACTGGAAATTGGCAGAACGATGTCGCAACCCTCGGCACCCAATTCGCCGCCCGCCGCAACACTCGCGATTTCAAACCGTGGAACGGCATCACCGGAGCCACCAAAGATGTCCTCTCCGGAAAAGAAGAATCCATCGGCTCCGAAGCCTTCTGGAAAAAGAAGGCAGAATTTTGGAAAGGTGCTGGCCCCTTCGGTGCCATGAACTGCATCAAACGCCTGTTTCCCTCTGAATATCTGGAAAAAGAAAAAAAGTTCCGCAGTAAAATCTGGGACAAAGATACCGGGCTCGGTATGTACAACACGCGCGATATTGCGGCACGAAATAAGGAGGGCGAGTCCTCAGCGAAAGATGCGAACCATGAAAAAAACCCTGTAAACCCTTACTTCGCACTCATCGCGATGGATGGGGATAGGATGGGGGCTGCTCTCAAAAAAATAGAGTCAAAAATGGAGCACCGAAAATTCAGCAAGAGACTTGCTGAATTCTCCGAGAAGAAAATTAATGACGTTTTGAAAAAGTTTCCTCTTAAACAGGACGGCGATCAGAAACCAGAAAAACTAAAACCTCAACTCATCTATGCGGGCGGCGATGATGTGCTCGTCATGTGCCCTGCCGACATTGCTTTGGATTTAGCCGAAGCCCTTCGGAATGCCTTTTTGGATGTTATGAAAGAGTTTAAGGATTTAGATCCCGAAAAACCGATGGATGCCTCCTGTGGCATCGCCGTCGGGCACTATCAATTCCCGTTGCAACGGATTGTGGACGAGGCGCGCAAAGCCGAAACCCGCGCCAAAAACAAACGCGGTCGCGCCGCCTTTGCCCTCACCCTGCTCAAACGCTCCGGCGAAATTATCCACTGGGGCGCCAAGTGGGACTCCGATGCCTTGAAAGCATATAAAGATTTCACCGAAAAAAGTCGTACGGGCGATTCGCAAGTCGCCCTGTTTTCCAGCCGCTTCCCCTACGCCCTCGCGGAACTCCTCGCTCCCTATCGCCTCTCAGATCTCCGTAAGAGCGATCCTAGTGATCGCCCCATTCCCAAAGAAACGCTCACCTCCATCATCCAAAAAGAGTTTGAGCATGTGCAAGAGCGTCAGGCATTAAAAAAAGGAGCTCAAGTCGAGCACGCCACTGACTACCTCAACGCACTCACCCCCGAAACCTTGGAAGACTTCCCTAATCTCTTTCTCGCCTCTGCCTTCATGAACCGTCAACGAGGAGAAAACTAGTCATGTGTAAATGGTACGAAATCAATATTGAGCCCCGCGATGTCCTCTTTTTTCGCGGCGCAAAACCCATGGGCGCATCCGCCATTGGCGAAGGCGCCAACTGGCCCATGCCCTCCGTCTTTCATCAAGCCCTGCTCTCTGCCTTCCACGCCCGCTGGCCGGATGCAAAAACCAACCATCAGCATATTCGCGCTGGAGAAAACCAGAACAGCACATTCCTTTATGGCGATCTCCAAACGGTCGGTGTTTTTCCAAGCATTGGAAATGAACGCTATTTCCCCATGCCCGCCGATGTGCAGTGCAAAGACAAAGATGGAAAAGAACTCTGTGTTCTGCAGCCCGGTGAACTGGAAGGGAAATCGGATCTACCCAAACCACTTACCATGGGACTCTTCAAAGAAGGTGAGGCGACCAAAGAAAAACCCCAAAAATGGATTTCCTCGACCAACCTCCAAAAATATCTGGCGGGGAAAATTAAAAAAGAAGAGGTCCCCGTTCTTTTCGATGTCGAATCTCGACCGGGTATTGGAATCAATCCTGAATCGGGCACCACCGAAGACGGACAGTTTTACATCGCCGAAACGATGCGCCTGCGTGATGGTGTGTCGCTCAAAGGCTTTGCTACTGGAACATCGATCGAGAACTACTTTGCCACCGATCGGAAATGCGAATTTGTTTTCGGTGGACAGCGTGGCATCGCCTTTCTCAATGGCGTACGCGACGATGCCAAACTCCCCGCCTTTGGGAAAACAACCGGAACCCGCATCAAATGGGTTTTGCTCACCCCTGCCATCTTTACCGGCGGCTGGCTACCCAGGTGGGTGGATAAAAAAACCGGGACTATTTGTGGCGCGGAAACCACCAAGCCCGAACGCCTGCCTCAGGAGTCTCGTAAAGCATGGCGGGCTCGATTCAAAATCGAACCCATTCCGGGGAAACTCGTCGCTGCCAACATTCCCAAGCCGATTCCAACGTCCGGCTGGAAAGCGCACGGAGGAACGGAAGGACCGCGACCCACTCGTCTTTGCGTCCCCGCCGGAGCGGTCTATTATTTCGAAACGGAGAATGAAGAAGAAACCAAAGCTTTACTTCAATTTTTAGATGGAAAACGAAAAAGCGACATCGCAGCCGAAAAAGGATTCGGCTTCGGGGTCTGCGGAATCTGGAATCAGCATAAAGGAGAAAATAAATGAAAAAAATGACCCTCACCCTATTCGCCCGCACCCCCGTCCATGTTGGAGCGGGCAACTCCGTCGGCGCAGTTGATTCGCCCGTCCAGCGCGAACGCCA
>JAJRRI010000177.1 GCA_024279685.1 Verrucomicrobiota bacterium
AGCCACTTGCGAAGATGCACGTGGTGTGCGATGACGAAAAGCTACTCGCTAATATCCAAGAGTTGGAGCACTTAATCGCTGACGAATTGAATGTCCGTGCGGTCGAGGTTTCAACCGATTCGTCGGAGTTGGCTACGATCCAAGCGAAGCCGAATTTTAAAAAACTAGGGCCTAAACTTGGCCCCTTGATGAAAAAGGCGGTCCCTTTGATCGGGGGGCTGTCCGATGAACAAATTGCTGCCCTCGTCTCCGGCGAAACGGTTGAGGTTGAGCTGGAAGGAAAGGTCATCGAATTAACCGCTGCCGACATCGAGATCGTTCGTAAGCCAAAAGAAGGACTCGCGGTGAGCGCGGAAGGTTCGCTGGTGGTGGGTTTGGATACGCAATTGAATGACGATCTGATTTCTGAAGGTTTGGCGCGTGAACTGGTCAATAAGATTCAAAGCATGCGCAAGGAGATGGCTTTAAAGGTCACCCAGCGGATTCATATTGCGTTTGCGGGAGATGTGGATATTGGCACGGCGGTGGCTAAATATGGCGATTATATTCGGACGGAAACACTGGCACTAACCTGTGAAGCGCAGGTGGAAGGCGGTGAAAACGGAACCGAGTGGGATTTGAACGGGCATCCCTGTTTCGTGTCCTTATCTACCGCATCCGAATAGGGCTGAATATGTGAATTGACAGGGGATGGGGTAGATGATAAATACCCAACCCTTTGATTTCGAATCGAATTAATTCTTGTACAAGAGAAGGTGTTTAAAATGACGACGAAAAAAACAGCAAAGAAGGCTTCCTCAAAAAAGATACCGGTTAAGAAGGCGGAGACCGTAGCCGTGTCTGGAGGCAGCCCCTTGAGCGGCAAGATTGCCCGTAATAAATATTTTAAGGTCGCGCAACTTCGCGATCAACTCGATCGCCTATTGTTGCTTCGCGAGCGAATTTCAGGAGAAATATCCTCCCTTTCCCGCGACTCGCTCAGCCCGACCGACCGCGATCCATCGACTTCCGACCAAGGTACTGACACCTTCGATCGCGAATTTGCGCTCAAGCAGCTCAGCTCCGAACAAGATGTGATTTTTGAAATTGATTCGGCCATTCGCCGTCTGGAAGATGGAACCTACGGAATCTGTGAAATCAGCGGCGATCCGATCAATATTGAGCGCCTACAAGCCTTACCTTATGTGCGCTACACCATCACCACGCAGTCCGATCTTGAAAAGGGTCAGAACAACTTCCGCCGAGTCGGCTCGACGAACCGCGACTAATCGGAGCGCCTTATGTTTGTTCTTTTGCTTGGAATTACCGTGATCCTTTTGGATCAGCTGACCAAGCAAGCCATCCGTTCGGCCTTCATATACGGCGAATCGCGGCCGGTCATCGATGGGTTCTTTAATCTCGTCTATGTCCGCAACGACGGTGCCGCGTGGAATATTCTCAGCGGGCAGAGCATTATTTTGATTCTCATCTCTTTGGTGATTCTCGTCTTGCTCATCGTCTATCGCCGCTCGTTTCTTGAAGATACCGGGATGCACCGCATCATGTTTGGTCTCATGATCGGCGGCATTGTCGGAAATCTGATCGATCGGATTCGCTTTGGTTGGGTCACCGACTTCCTCGATTTCGAATTTGGCTCGTATCACTACCCCTCGTTCAATGTCGCCGACTCCGCCATCTGCATCGCTGTTGCACTATACCTCATCACTAATTTCCGCTCTTCGAAGGAGCCACAAGATGGCTAAGGCCTTCTTTCTGGTTGGGGCAACCGCCTCCGGTAAAAGTTCTTTGGTGCACTATCTGGCCGAACGCGGCGGGCAACTCATCGTCTCAGCCGATTCCATGAACCTCTATCGCGGCATGGATATTGGAACCGCTAAACCCACCGCCAGCGACCGCAAGAACGTGGATTATGTGGGGATCGACTTGATCAACCCTTCCGAAAAATTTAATGTTTCTGCCTATCTCACTGCCGTACGCCCTGCCTTTGAATCTCCCCGCGAAATTATCGTATCGGGCGGAACCGGGCTCTATGTGAAATGTCTCACGGAAGGCTTCGACGACGTACCGCCCGCAAACGTCCCGTTGCGCGCTGAACTTGAAACCCTCGACCTCCCCGCGCTGGAAAAACGGGCGCAAGCAGAGGCACCCGAACTCTATGCTCATTTAACGGTGGACGATCGCCAAAACCCGCGGCGTCTCGTTCGGATCGTTGAAAAAAGAATTTTGAACGCGGGCAAATGTAATACAAAACCCAAACCCACCCTCGTTGGCCTGCACGTCGAACGTGAAGAACTGCACCAGCGAATCGAACAGCGCGTAACGGCCATGTATTCCGAAGGCCTGCTCGACGAAGCCGCCGAATTGATGAAACTCAACCTTTCACTCACCGCGCTCCAAGCCATTGGCTATGCCGAGGCTTTTGCCGTCCTCAAAAACGAAATGACGTTGAAGCAAGCTCAGGAGCGAACCGTGATCCGCACCCGCCAGCTTGCCAAACGCCAGCTGACCTGGTTTCGCAATCAGCTTCAGATCGAATGGATCGACGTTGCAAGCTTCCCGACCGTGGAAGAACTGGCGGTTGTCGTTTCAACGGCATGGGAAAAACACGGTGCAACACCAGTTATATTTGACTAGCCGCTAGCATTCATCCGCTAAAGGTGAATAAACTAATTCTGATTTGAGTGGTTTCATTTTGCTAAAATAAAACTTTGTTAAATCATGAAACGGAAGGTGGGAACAGCGCTGGTGGCCGTTGGGGCGCAGGCGCAGATGTTTGGTTCGGGCGGCAACGCCGGGGAATTGAACGAGAGTGCGTTCGATGGCACGCTCGATAATCTGGCTGAGAGCCGGGTTTTTTTTTCTTTGGGTAGGGCGAGGTGTCTCACCCCGCCGCCCGCACCGTCATTCCGCACAGCCCGACCACCGAACCGCTCATGCGTGCGGCGCGCTCGGAGAGCACGCCCTACCTTTAAAAATGAACGCAATAGGCAACGATCCGATATGTGCTTGATGAGCCGTGGGCTCTCGCCCCATTCGAAGGTAGACGGAGCTTCCAGCTCCGTTGTGGAAGAACGGTGCGTGTGCAACGGAGCTGGAAGCTCCGTCTACAGTGAAAATAAACCGAATTGAAGGCAACGATTCAGCGGTGCGGATCGTAAGGTTTGAAAACGAACGTTGCGGCCAGTGCGGTTTTTTTCTACCTTCAACTGCTTGGAGAGGGATCGAATTAAATATGGCTAAACTATTTGAAATGGAAAAGTCGGGTGCTGAATCGGTGCTCCTCGTCGGCGTGCAACTTCGTAGGGAAGATGAGTGGCGCGTGAAGAATACGATGGATGAACTTGCGCAACTTGTAGCGAGCGCAGGGGCAATCGTTGCGGGACGGTTTCTCTGTCGCCAACAAAAAATTAAGGCCGGGCATTATATTGGCACTGGTAAGGCGCAGGAAATTGCGGATTGGATTAAAGAAAATCCAGTTTCGATGGTCGTGTTTGATGATGATCTTTCCCCCGCGCAAGGCCGTAATCTAGAGGAGGTACTCGAAACGCGGGTATTGGATCGTACGCAGCTGATTCTTGATATTTTTGCTCAGCGCGCTCATACGAAGGAGGGTTGCCTCCAAGTCGAACTCGCGCAACATCTGTATCTACTGCCTCGCCTGCGTAATATGTGGACGCATTTGGAACGTCAGCAGGGCGGTATTGGCTTGCGTGGGCCGGGCGAAACCCAACTCGAAATGGACCGTCGCCGTATCGAGGAATTGATCCGAACGATCAAGCGCGATCTCAAGCTTGTGCGCACACGCCGCACGGAACAGCGCCGTGGCCGCAAGCGGCATGGCTGGGCGCTGGTTTCGATTGTGGGGTATACGAATGCGGGGAAATCCACCTTGCTCAATCGCCTTTCCAGAGCGGACATCTTTGTCGAAGATCAGCTTTTTGCGACGCTCGATCCGACGACGCGGCAAGTGGAACTGCCGAATCATGAGCCGACGTTGATGACCGATACGGTCGGGTTTATTCAAAAATTGCCCCACCACTTGGTCGATTCGTTTAAAGCCACGTTGGAGGAAGTCGTCGAGGCCGATTTGGTGGTGCATGTAATTGATGCTTCACACCCACAGGTCGATACGCAGATCGACGCAGTGCATACGGTGCTTAAGGAAATTGGCGGGTTGGAAAAGCCGATGCTCTACGTATTTAATAAAATTGATTCGGATGAAGGAAGAGATTCCGTTGAGCGATTAACGCGGTTATATCCAAAGTCGGTGGCGGTGTCGGCCTTGACGGGCGAGGGGATCGATCGACTCTATGATGAATTAGCCGACTGCCTGAAGGGGCGTAAGGTGGAATTGCGACTTTCCGTTCCTTTGAGCGAAGGGAAATTATTGGCTTCCCTCCAGAAATCGGCCTCGATTATAGAGGAGGAATATGAAGGCTCCCATGCCGAGTTACTCGTTCGTGTCTCGGCTCAGACTGCCGCGCAATGTCGCGATTTTGAGGTGGAACGTTCGGATGTTTAGGGCGGTTATGTTTCTCTGATCAAGAATTTTCCGCTCCAGATAAACGATCCTCTATCCCTGGTGATTTATGAACTCCGATAAAAGAAAAACCCCGCCAAAATGACGGGGTTAATCAACAGTCAGAAAGAACCACATGAGGGGGTTCTTTTTCTGTTTTAGATCGAATTAAAAGGTCTAGTGGCCTTCGTCAACGATTACACCGGACTCGACCTGGCTGATTACCTTCTGGTATTCGTCGGTCAGTGGGCA
Organism: Verrucomicrobiota bacterium; assembly: GCA_024279685.1. GTDB lineage: Bacteria > Verrucomicrobiota > Kiritimatiellia > Kiritimatiellales > Pontiellaceae > Pontiella. The sequence continues at coordinate 4,772 of JAJRRI010000177.1, forward strand.
TCCGCATTTGTGTCCTTCTTCAACGGTTGCGTGCAGGCGAGCTTGTTCGATGTGCCAAGTTGCGACTTTCAAGTGCTGGTCAACGTTCATGATTGTTTCCTTAGGTTGAGTTGCTTAGACCAAAACGGTACTAATTAGGGGAAATATACAGACCCCATTTTTCGGATCAACCCCGAAATGCGGAATAATACGGAAGGGGGAATTCGGATCGATGGCTTGAGTGAATTTTGGATTGAGGTTCGAAATTCGCTTTTTAATTGACTTGCCCCCCTGCGAGGCCCTACACCCTTCGAGCTATGTTATACGACGTATCTGTAAATCTAGATGAGCGCTCCTATGAAATCCATATCGGAGCGGATGTTTTAGACCACTTAGGCGACCTTTGTGTCGATGTGGGACTGAAAGGAAAAGTGCTCGTGATCACCGATGAAAATGTCGGCGAGTATTATGCCCAAACCGCCCTCAATGCCTTGGAATCCGCTGGGTTCTCGGTCTCACTTACGACGCTTCCGGCTGGCGAACAGACCAAGTGCGGCGACCGGGTGTTTGAATTATACAGCCGTTGCATTGAGGCCGAACTCGATCGGAATTCCTTTATCGTTGCGCTCGGCGGTGGGGTGATCGGCGATCTGGCGGGCTATGTGGCCGCGACCTACTTAAGGGGTATTCCATTCGTGCAAGTGCCTACTTCGCTCTTGGCGATGGTCGACAGCTCTGTCGGGGGCAAGACCGGCATCAATCTGCCGGAAGGTAAGAATCTCGTCGGAGCGTTCTACCAACCGAAACTAGTCTTGGCCGATCTCAATACGCTCCAGACGTTGCCGATTCGTGAATACCGCGCCGGACTGGCTGAGGTGGTGAAATATGGAATCATTTATGATGCCCCCTTTTTCAACACCTTAGAAAAAAATATCGAAAACCTTCTCGAGGTTGGAAATATCGAACTGAGGGCCACGGTGATTGGTCGCTGTTGTGAAATTAAGGCCGAGGTGGTGGCTCAAGACGAGCATGAAGGCGGGCTGCGGGCCATTCTGAATTTTGGCCATACGGTCGGCCACGCCCTAGAAAATGTGGCGGGCTATGGAACATATGTTCATGGTGAGGCCGTTGCTATTGGTTCGGTCTTTGCGGCGCGGGCCTCCGCGCTACTGGCCGGTCTTTCACCAGTGGAGTGCGCCCGCATTGCAAATATATTCCAAGCGATGGGGCTTCCTGTTCACGCGCCCGATTACCCCTGGGCAGATTTACGTATTGCATTGAACATCGACAAGAAAACGGTCGGCGGTCGGCCTAAATTTATCCTCGCATCGGAAATCGGGACCGTGGGTATCGGCCACGAAATTCCCGAGGAAATGATGGAACAAATATGGAATGGCATGGGCTAATGGAACAACGCACCGCCTATATTACTTTAAATATGATTGAGGGGCTGGGGCCGGTGAGTGTCCGCCGTTTGATTGATGTATTGGGCTCGCCTAAAGCGATTCTCGAAGCCGACCGTGAGGCGCTAATGGAAGCGCGTGGCGTTGGGGAAAAATTGGCGCTTAAGATTATCACCCAGCGCGATACGATCGACGTAGAGCTGGAGATTGAAAAGGCAGCCGACCTAGGCGCCCGTATTATTACGTTCGAAGACGATGAATATCCGGCCGCATTAAAAACGATCCACGACCCGCCGCTGGCGCTTTATATCCAGGGACGGATTCTTCCCCAGGACAGCAAGGCCATCGGCATTGTCGGATCGCGCTCGACGAGTCACTATGGTCTTTCCGCGGCCGACCGACTGGCCTATCAACTAGGGCAAATGGGTTTCACGGTGGTCAGTGGGCTGGCGCGCGGAACGGACACGGCGGCGCATAGTGGTGCCCTGAAGGGAGGCGGCCGTACCTTGGCCGTTTTGGGCGGTGCGCTCGATTGTCTTTATCCGCCAGAAAATGCGGAGCTGGCCCAAAAAATTTCAAAGAGTGGCGCTGTGGTGAGCGAATATTGTATGGGGCGTAAAGCCGACCGCATGACCTTTCCGTATCGTAACCGCATTATAAGTGGGATGAGTATGGGGGTGCTGGTGACGGAGTCGGCCCTTAAAGGCGGATCGATGCATTCCGCCGAGGCGGCGATGGAGCAGGGGCGAACGGTCTTTGCGCTGCCGGGACGGATCGATACCCCCGGAGCGCGCGGCCCACATATGCTGATTAAAAATGGAGCAAAGCTGGTCGAACGCATCGATGATATTTTGGAGGAGTATGAATTTCTGATTCCGCCCAAAGAGCGGGAAGTTCCGGCGAGCGCAGCCGCCGCGCGGCCCGATGTTCCCTTATCGGAGGATGAGTCGAAGGTGGTGAAAGCGGTGTGGCAAGAGCCGCTCGACGTCGATTCGCTCGCGCGGATGGTTGGAATGAAAAGCCATGAACTCAGTAGTTTATTGCTGGGGCTGGAGATGAAGCGGGTCATTCGCATGCTTCCCGGCCGCATGGTGGAGCTTTCGGCAGATTTAAAGACAAGTAAATTTTAAATAGAATGGAATAAAAGGACGTAAAGTAATGAGCAAAAATATAGTTATTGTGGAGTCGCCGGCGAAGGCGAAGAAGATTAATAAGTTTTTGGGGAACGACTACATCGTAATGGCCTCGGTCGGCCATGTACGCGATCTGCCGGCCAAGAAGTTAGGCGTCGATATTGAACAGAATTTTGAGCCGGAATATGTGGCCACTACGCGCGGTAAAAAGGTGCTGAAGGAGCTCAAGGCCGAGGCTAAGAAATGCGAAAACGTCTATTTGGCGCCCGACCCCGACCGCGAGGGGGAAGCCATTGCTTGGCACCTATTTGAAGCCTTGAAGAAAAATGTGCCGGAGGAAAATTTTTATCGTGTAACCTATAATGAGATTACCAAACCCGCTATTCTTGCGGCGTTTGATAACCCGGAAAAAATCGATATGCACCGGGTGAATGCTCAGCAAGCGCGCCGCATTCTCGACCGTCTCGTCGGTTTCAAAGGCAGCCCGGTGGTGCGTAAGCAGATCCGTGGGGCTCAGAGCGTGGGCCGCGTGCAGACCGTGGCGTTGCGCCTCGGGGTTGAGCGTGAAAAAGGTATCATTAACTTTCAGCCGGAGACCTATTTTACCGTTGCGGCGGACGTCCGCAAGCAGGAGGCGCCGCTGGATCCATTCACGGTTAAACTCGCGCGCATTAACAACGACCCGATCGGCATGAAGGATCGAAAGCTACTGCCCGGTGCGGTGAAGACGATGGAGCAGCTCGAAGGAATTCAAAAGGAGTTGGATAATAGTCCACTGAAGGTGAGCGATGTGATTAAAAAGGAAGTCACTCGTCGCGCCCGTCCGCCCTTCATTACCAGTACGCTCCAACAGTCGGCCTCCGGTGCGCTGAGCTATGCACCGGCCCGCACGATGGGCATTGCGCAGAAGCTCTACGAAAATGGACTTATCACCTACATGCGTACCGATTCGTTCAACATTGCTGGAAGCGCGCTGGATGAATGTCGGGGATTTATTGGCCAAAGCTACGGTACGGAATACCTGCCCGAAACCCCGAATTTCTATAAAAGTAAGGGTGCGGCACAAGAGGCTCATGAAGCCATTCGACCGACCGATGTTTCCGTCCAGCCCGGCAACGAAGGCATGAAACTCGATGTCGCCGAGCAGAAACTTTACAAGTTGATTTGGCAACGCTTTGTGGCTAGCCAGATGGTGCCAGCCAAGATCTCCCGCCGCACGGTGGAGATCGAGGCCGGGTCAGAAAATACCTATCTCTTCCGCGCAACATCGTCGGGAATCGCCTTTCCTGGCTACATGAAGGCTAGCGGTATCGAAGGGGCGGCGGATAAGCCAAAGAATGACGAGGGCGAGAGTGCCGAAACAACCCTTACGCCGCTGACTCAGGGTGAGCATCTTGATGTACTTGATTGGCTGACGGAGCAGAAGGAAACCAAGCCGGTGGCTCGCTATACCGAGGCCTCGCTGATTAAAGCCTTGGAAGAAAATGGGGTTGGGCGGCCGAGTACGTATGCCGCCATTATGTCGAAACTCGACGAGCGCGAATATGTGCTTAAGGAAAAGCGTTCGTTGATCCCGACTCCGCTCGGTATGGAACTGGTGGAGCTAATTCTTACGACCGAGGAGAAGCTGAAGACCAACCATAAAATTGACCTGTTTGAGGCCCGCTTTACCGCTGATATGGAAACCAAGCTCGACGAAATTGAGGAGGGCAAGATCGAGTGGACGGATATGATGAAGGAGTTCTACCCGTCGTTGCTCGAATGGATCGACCACGCCAAAGAGACCGCACCGCCGGAACGGGTTGCCCAGTGTTTCGCCGCGTTGGAAAATGTTACGGAGTGGGCGGAACCGGTTAAATCCGGTCGCCGCACCTACGATGACCACAAGACCTTTGAGGATTTTAAGGGAATGATAGGCGAGGGAGAGCTTCTTTCTAAGCGTCAGGGTGAAATGTTACATAAGATGTGCTGCCGGTATATCAAGCAGGTTCCGGAGGCGATCGCCACGGAACTGGAACTGGTCGAACCCGAAGCCGTGCGCGCCGACACCCCCCGTAAGCTGGATTTGTTGTCGGGACTCACCTATGAGGAAGCCCGCACGGTGGGAAAACGCACGTATGATGATGGAAAGTTCATCACTTCGCTCGGCGATCAAGTTAAAATGAACAAGCGCTTGAGTGAACGGCAGGTGGCCTATCTCGATACACTGCTCACAAAATATTCTGAGCAGATTGAAAATTTTGAGGTCATCCGAATCGAACTCAAGCTCGACGAAAAAAAGGATGTGGTGGCCGATCCCGCCATCGCTCCGATCCTTGCCGTATTTGAAGCCGTCACGGAGTGGGCGGAGCCGGTGAAGCGTGGCAAGCGAGTCTTCGACGATAAGGAATTCATCGAGTCGCTCTCGGGGCAGTTTAAAGTGAAAGGAACGTTATCGGATCGGCAAGTCGCCGCGCTCAAACGAACGATTTCAAAATATGCCAAACAGATTCCGAACTATGCCGAGCTGCAGGAGCAACATGAACTTCCCGCCCCGCGTGTGCCTAAAGCGAAAAAAGAAGAAACAACCGACGCCGCTGAATAACGAATAGGAAATATCGAACAGGGAAGAAGAGAAGGACGTCTCTTCGAAATTCCCTGTTCGAAACTTTACAGTTCTCATGGATCCTTGCGTAGAGCATTTTGTGCAGTATCTCGAAGGCGAGAAAAATGCCTCGGAGCATACGATCAGCAACTACCTGATCGATATCCGGCAGTATTGCGAAATTATTTGGGGGGAAGAGGCTCTCCCGCCCTATAACTGGAAATCGGTCGATCGGTTTTCGGCCCGCAAGTTTTTAGTTTTTTTTCAAAACCTCGAGCTCGCACCTACGACGACCGGGCGAAAACTTTCAGCCCTGCGCTCGTTCTACAAGTTTCTCCTGCGCGAGGAATATGTGGAACTTAATCCGTTCAGCGGCCTGAACCTGCCGAAAAAAGGGAGTTATCTACCGCAA
>JAJRRI010000178.1 GCA_024279685.1 Verrucomicrobiota bacterium
AAAAACGTCGGTAAGCAACGAGTGGATTTCAACACGATTAAGCATGGGCTATCCCTCAAACCTCTCTCGCTATGTCGCCGATGTGGACTCCGCTCGAGAAGGCGAGCTGTACGAATTAAAAATAACTATATAATAGGACTGACACCTTTTCACGTTGCGCTTAAGGCGCGAAGGTTGCCACTCCCGATGGTTGTTGCTGTCGTTCCTCCAGCCTCGCTTCGCGTGTGAACTTCGTGTCTTGGTGTTTAAACCCATGAATACGAATCAAATTAATTTCGTATTAATCCTACCGTTCTCATCTGTGGATTAAGAAGAGGATTCAGTCGAGGTAGGGCTCGACTGCCGGGCGCGCCGAGCGGTAGCATGGAGATGCTAGATGAACTTTGCTGGAGTGCCGCTTGAGGGGGCGGACGACTCGGCGAGCCGTCCCTGCTTGGTTCGAATCCTCTTAATTTAGTGCCCGTCCGGACTGGCACCTATTCTGAGGGTTAAATTGAAATTACAGAAGTGATGTTACTCTAATTTTTTTAAGAGAGAAGTTATGAAACATATTTTGAAAGGATGTTATTTGCTTATCCGTGGTTTGGAGAGACGATTTCTATCTTGTCTCTGGAGGAGACAGTTACTCCATGGAACGGTTCATATATTAATTGCACTAGCTGTCGTGCCAGCGCAAGCCGATGGGCAGGCAAGCGGACTCTATAAACAGGGACTGGCGGTTTATAAAACTGACCCGATGCAGGCGTATGAATTATTCGTACAGGCGGCCGAAGCGGGGTTTCTGCCAGCTATGGTGGCTACGGGGCATTGCTACGACACCGGAGTGGGTGCGACAATCAATTATACCAAGGCTATCGAATGGTATGGAAAGGCTGTCGAATTTAATTCCATTAAAGCCTGCGAAGGCCTCGCGCGTATTTATGCCTCCTGCCTCGATCCAAAATTTCATGACGGTAAAAAAGCGGTCAAATATGCCCTCGCCGTTGTGCGCAAGAAGCCGTCCGACGTCCAATCACGCGTGCTCCTTTCCGCAGCCCATGCTCGGAATTTTGAGTTCAACAAGGCAATTAAAGGTTTGTCAGAAGCGCGTCGTAATGCATCGCGAGATATTATTTCAGAGCTGAATGAAAGAGAGGAGCGCTATACATTGGGGAAGCCTTTCCCCTCACAATCTACAGATAGGTGGATAAGGCAAGCGGCGAATCATGAATCAGTTTGGGCCATGCTCCAACTGGCCCGAAAATATGAAGATGAAAAGAGTTCCGTATTCGATTTGTCAAAAGCGCGGTTCTGGTATGCCAAAGCCGCATCCAAAAACGATGCTGAAGCACTCGTTCAGTTGGGACTATTGTACTGGAATGGTTTGGGCGGCGATATTGACCTGAAGAAAGCGTTCGTGTGTTTTGAGCAAGCAGCGGAGCAAAATTATGCGGAAGCGTACCCCCATTTAGGATATATGTTGTTTGCAGGATTGGGCCATAAGCAAAACGTAAGAAAGGCGTATCTGGTTCTTTGTCAAATTACGAACAGTAATGATCAAACCATCGCATTTATTACAGAGAGAATTAATAATAGCCGAAATAGGCGTCGCCTTGAGGGTTCCGATACGGGAGATATATACCGTATCGGAATATACAGTACAGAATCTCATTATATTAGTGCAAAGGATGGATTTGTAGCGGAATCATATACGGTCCGTCCGAGCCCGAGTAGGGCTTTGGTTTTCTTGCTCATTGCGGCTGAACGCGGGCATCCTCCAGCCATAAAAGCTCTTATTAAACTATATGCGTCTGGGCTTGAAGGAGGAGGAAAGGACCTGCGGCCCGATCCTATAAAGGCAGAAATGTGGCGCAATAGGCTTGAGCAATTAAATAGTAAAAGGCATCGGGAAAAGAGATCATCTTGAATAGAAATTCCGTAAACAGAGAAAGGATTAACAAGAGGATTCAAACGAGGTAAGACTCGCCCGTCGGGCACGCAGGCGCAGAGGCCCCGGCGTAGCGCGAAATTCTGTTTCGCATTTTCGGCAGAACGGTACGCGCGCAAAACTCGAAACAGAATTCCGAGCGATTTCCGCTAATCAAAGGGTCAGAACGTTTTTCTCGTCATTTCTAGGCTATGAATCTGTGTATATCCGTGTAATCGGTGGATCAATACCTCGCCTACTCTGCTAAAGCTCTTCGTCCATCACGAGATTTTCCATGATGTATTCGCGGCGTTCGGGGGTATTTTTCCCCATGTAGAAGGAGAGGATTTCCGAAACGGAGTGGTCGCCTTCGATGGAGACGGGGGTGAGGCGAATGCCTTTTTCGCTGATGAAGGCTTTAAATTCCTTTGGTGAAATTTCCCCAAGCCCTTTAAAGCGGGTGATCTCGGCGCCGCGCCCGATTTTGTTGAGCGCCTTTTCGCGTTCGGCTTCGTCGTAGCAGTAGAGGGTGATTTTTTTATTGCGCACGCGGAAGAGCGGGGTTTCGAGAATTTTGAGATGCCCTTCGCGGACGAGCGATTCGAAGAAGCGCAGGAAGAAGGTGATCATGAGGTTGCGGATATGCAGGCCGTCGACGTCGGCGTCGGTGGCGAGGATGACGTTATTATAGCGCAGGTTATCGAGGTTTTCTTCAATGTTGAGACCCCGCATGAGGTTGTAGATTTCGACATTTTTATAGAGCGCATCGCGCTTGAGATCGCAGACGTTGAGCGGCTTACCTTTGAGGGTGTAGATGGCTTGGTTGTTGGCGTTGCGGCAGCTGACGATGGAGCCGGCGGCGGACTGGCCTTCGGTGATGAAGATTTGGGTGTCGAGGTGCTTTTGCTTTTCGCGGTTAAAGTGGTTCTTGCAGTCTTTGAGCTGGGGGATGCGAACGGAGATCGATTTGGACCGGTCGCGCGCGAGTTTTTTGACGGAGTTGAGTTCTTTGCGCAGGCGTTGTGTTTCTTCGATTTTCGCGACTAGCTTCTTGGCCTCTACTGGGTTGCGGTGGAGGAGGTCGGCGACGACTTGCGAGATTTTAGCCACGAGGTCGGAACGGATTTCGGTGTTGCCGAGCTTGTTTTTGGTTTGGCTCTCGAAGATGGGTTCTTTCAGACGAATGGCCACGGCGCCGAGTACACCCTCGCGGACGTCGTCGCCGGAAAACTTTTTATTGGCGAAGTCGTTAACGCCGCGGAGGAGGGCTTCGCGGAAGGCGGAGAGGTGGGTGCCGCCATCGGCGGTATATTGGCCGTTGACGAAGGAGTAATACTCTTCAGAAAAGCGGTTGGTGTGTGTGAAGGCCACCTCCAGCATTTTGTCGGAATAGAGAAAGGGGGGGTAGATTTTTTCGTATTGGCTTTCGTCGCGGATGAGGTCGAGCAGGCCGCCTTTGCAGTGGTAGGTTTCGCCGTTGAACTGAATTTTAAGTTTGGCGTTGAGGTAGGCGTAGAAGCGGAGCCGCCGGGCGAGGTGGTCGGAATTAAATTGGATTTTTTTGAAGATTTTGGGGTCGGGTGAAAAGGAGACGAGCGTGCCGTTGGGCTCGTCGGTTTTTCCTTTTTCTTCGCGAATCAGCGCGCCGCGCTGGAACTCGGCTTCCACAAACTTTCCATCGCGGTGGGAGCGGACGAGGAAGTAGGTTGAAAGCGCATTGACGGCTTTGGTGCCGACGCCGTTGAGGCCGACGCTGAATTGGAAGACGTCGTCGTTGTATTTTGCGCCGGTGTTGATCTTGGAAACACAGTCCACCACTTTGCCGAGCGGGATGCCGCGGCCATAGTCGCGGATGGTGACGGTATCGTCTTCAATGACGACATTGATCTTGGTTCCGTGGCCCATGATAAATTCGTCGATGCCGTTATCGATCACCTCTTTGACGAGGATGTAGATGCCGTCGTCATAGTGGGCGCCGGTTCCGGTGCGGCCGATGTACATGCCGGTGCGTAGGCGGATGTGTTCGAGCGACGACAGCGTCTTGATTTTGTCTTCGGTGTATTCGTTCTTTTTTGACGCCATTTGTCTAAAACCCTCTAAATCACAAGATATGGATGAAATGATGTTCTAAAACCGCAAAATCTAGCAATTCGACTCGCCGCCTTCAAGGGGTTCGCTGTGATTTTTACGGGGGCGGGTACATCGAGCCCCGTACTTTACCTTTGCGATTCTGCGGCTTATGATCGAACCTTTGCACGATTAGGGGATGATATGAGGAATCAGACAGGACAGGTTGTGGGAACGCTCGTTATGGCCGGCCTATTGATGGCTACGGGATGCACCTCAAAATCGGCGGCGAGGGAAGAGGCCAAAAAGGGTGCGGCATATGGCGCGCTCGGTGGGGCGGTCTCGGGTTTCTTTTGGGGTTTATTTTCAGGGAACCCGATTGGACGAGCCGCGCAAGGGGCTGCGGTGGGCGGAGCCACGGGCGCCACGTTGGGCGCGGTGCATGGTTCTAGTGAGGATCGTGATCTCAAGGAACAATATGGGGACACCAATTATAAGGGACTGATGGCGCTCGTTGCGCGCGATTATCCGGCGGCCAAGGCCTATGCTGCGCAGACCGTGAATGATCCAAACCCTAACTATCGCCACGCCTCGGCCTGGCTCTCGGTTTTGATTGCCACGGAAACTCTTGGAAAAGAAGAACTCGATCCCTATTACCAAAAGCTGATTGAACTCGATCCGAATATTTCCGAACTGGAAGATGCTCGTGTCGAGGTGCGCTTGGCGGAGCGCGATCTAAGGTCGCTTCGTAAGCAGCGCAATGCCCGCTAGGATTTTTTGGGATGGCGCGTAAGCGAAAAAGGCCTAATAAGTGGCTTATACTCATCGCCGGGTGTGCCGTGATTTGGGTGGTGCAGGAAAGCCGGTTCTATATCCCGAAGTATATTCGCCCTCCCAAGGGGGTTCCGCCGGTCGTGGTTGAAATGAAAACGACCTCCTATTGCCATTGCCGCCGGTGTTGCAGCTACAGGTGGTTTCTCTTTATCCCGTACCAGAAAACGGGAGCGTTCACCTTCCGGTTGAAGCATGTGGGGATCACGTCATCAGGTACATTGGCTCGTCCCGGAACGATTGCGGCCGACCCGGCCTTCTATCCCTACGGAACCATCATGCATATTCCCGGCTACGGATATGGCCGAGTTGAGGATACGGGCGGCGCAATCAAAGGACGGCATATCGACCTCTACCGGCCTCATCATAGGCTCGCTAGACAGTGGGGGGTTCGGACCAAGCCCGTTAAGGTATGGTTCCCGATCCGCCCAGATTCCGAGCGTTAAGAAGCGAGTCTTTTAATGGGCGCACCCGCTCGTACCCTTTCTATGCCTATAAACTGCGCGGGTTGGATCGTGGATGAACGGAAAGGTTCAATCAATGCGCTTGAGCCAGATTAGTCCAAACGGTATACAGAACACTCATTTTTTCGCACCGGAGCAAGTTTATGAAAGTACCCGTCAGTTGGTTGAAGGACTATGTTGATTTTGAGGACACGATTGAGGGGCTATCGGATAAGCTAACCTTTGCGGGTTTGGAAGTGGAAGCCATCGAAAAAATTGGCTCTGACTTTCCCGGCGTGGTGGTAGGCGAGATTGTCCATATTGAACCGCATCCGGGAGCCGATAAGCTACGCATGTGCACGGTGGAATATGGGGCCGAAGAAACCATGCGCGTGGTCTGCGGCGCACCGAATGTGGCGGTGGGCGGTAAGTATCCTTTCGCCCCGGTGGGCACAACGCTACCCTGCGGCCTGACGCTCAAGAAGGCAAAAATTCGCGGTGAGGTTTCGATGGGTATGCTCTGTGCGAAGGACGAACTGGAGCTGGGCGAAGACCACTCCGGATTATTAGTCCTCGATTCCGGCCTTGCGCCGGGAACGCCTTTTGTCGACGTCTGGGGCGAACCCGAAACGGTGATTGAGCTTGAGATTACCCCGAACCGTCCGGACTGCCTTTCGATGATTGGCGTCGCCCGCGAAATGGCCGTGCTCTATGGCTCCGAGCTAAAACTTCCGGCGTTCGAAATTTCCGAAAGCGACGCGGATGTGAATGCCGAAATTTCTGTAACCGTCGAGGCGGCCGAGACATGTCCGCGCTATACCGTCCGTGTTTTGAAGGGGGCTAAAATCGGGCCGTCTCCCGAATGGATGCAACAACGGTTAGAGAGGGTGGGGATTCGGACGATCAATAACATCGTCGATATCACCAACTATGTCCTGCTCGAAACGGGGCACCCGCTGCATGCCTTCGACCAAACGCATGTGGCCGGCGGGCAGATTATCGTCCGCGCGGCGAAGCCCGGCGAGAAGATCCATACGCTCGATGGGGTGGAGCGCACGTTGACCCCCGAAATGCGGGTGATCGCGGACGCCGAAAAAGCCTTGGCTATTGCTGGGGTCATGGGGGGCGCGGATAGCGAAATTAAGGAGACCACCACCACGATTCTGCTCGAAGCCGCGGCCTTCGAAACGGCGAACATTCGTCACACCGCGAAGAGCCTTGGGCTGAGCACCGATTCCTCATACCGCTTCCAGCGCGGGGTGAATACCCACTCCGTCGAACAAGCCAGCCGCCGGGCCGCCGCATTAATTTGCGAGTTGGCTGGGGCCACGCTTTGTAAAGGGGTTGTTGAGGTCTATCCGCAGCCTAAGGCCGCCGTTAAAATTCCATTTTCATGGGGGCGCATCGAATCAATGATCGGCGCGGAGGTTCCGAAGGATCGGATGAAGGAAATCTTCAAAGCTCTGGAGATTGGTATCGAGGAGGATACCGGCGAAACGGCGGTGGCCGTCGCGCCGTCATTCCGACTCGACTTGGAGCGTGAAGTCGATTTGGTCGAGGAGATTGCCCGCATTTACGGGGTAGACCAAGTTCCAACGAAGACACCGATCGCGAAGGTGATTCTCGGTGCCGACGACTCTCGCGTACGTGCTATTTCCGAACTGCGGAATGGCCTGCAGGGGCTGGGCGTGAGCGAAATTATGAACTACACGCTCGTCAACCACCCGCTGCTCGACCTCTTTAATAAAGAGAACCGCGCAAGCCGTGAAGAACTGCCGCATCCGATCAGCATGGATCAGTCGGTAATGCGTACGTCGCTCATTCCCCAGCTCGTCGAAAGCCTCGGCCGCAACCATTCGCGGCAAATTAACGAAGCCTGCTTCTACGAACTGGGCCGCACCTTTAATCGCGTCGATGGTGCACCCGTGCAGTCCGAAATGGTTTCGCTCGGCATGATGGGCCCCGTCGGCCGCTCGCTCCTTGAAAAACGCGCGCCGGTTTCCGAAGAGGAAATGTTTATTTGGATGAAGGGGTTGGTGGAAAAACTGCTCGCCGGGCAAGGTTTGGGCGATGCGCTATTTAAAACGGAAGACCGCCCAGAGTTTGAAGCCGGAAAAGCGCTTTCGGTTTGGGTGGCAGGCGAGTCGATGGGGTATCTCGGACTGGTGAACCAAACCGCCCGGAGCGAATAGCGTCTCGCGGGGCCAGTGGCCGCTGCGGAACTCAAGCTCGATGTCTTGCTGAAACATGCTTTTTCAGTTTCCAAGGTGAAAGACCTTGCACAGTTCCCATCGATGAGCCGGGATATCGCGCTGATACTTGACGAGGCGGTACAGCATGAGGATGTGGTTAAGTTGATCGAAAAGGCCAATCCCAAAAACTTAGAACGTTTTGGCCTATTTGATGTCTATCAAGGCAAGGGGATCGAGCCGGGTCGGAAAAGTTTGGCTTATACCTTTGTTTATCGATCTGAAAAACAGACGTTGACCGATAAGAAGGTGAACAAGGTGCACCAGAAGCTAAGCGACTTTCTCTGTCAACAGCTCAGCGCCTCTCTGCGCGAAGGGTAGGCGTTTTATAGAAATATATTCAGGGGAATGGGCCTCGATGAAATCCGCTTTCAATGTCATGAATCAGAATCTGTTCAGAGCCTATCTGATGGTTCTATTCAGCGCCCTTTCCGTTGCTGCCCAGTCGCCTAAAACCGTTACCGAACGGATGGCCTTCACGGAAAAACTCGCTAAATCTGCAGCTGAAGGGAAGCGAAATGCTAAAGCGTGGGCCAAGGCACGTGGACTGCCTATGCGGATGGACAATGGGTTTCGAGTAAAAGAGCTCATGGCCATTCACAATGGGAAACCGCTCTATTACAAAACGTTGAACGCCGGGGCGGCCCTCTCAACGGCGACCGATCAAGTCCGAAATACCAGCCCGTTCAACCTCAATGGAGCGGGGATCACGGTTGGAGTTTGGGATGCGGGGTCGGTGCTAACCACCCATCAGGAATTTGGCAGTCGTGTGACGGTTAAAGATGGAACTGCATTTTCTGATGACCATGCCTCCCACGTGGGTGGAACCCTTGGGGCTTCTGGTGTTCAAGCGAATGCCCAGGGCATGGCTCCCTCGGTCAGTCTAGATTCATATCGGTGGGATAGTGATCTCGCAGAAATGAGTCTTGCAGCAGCAACGGCTCCCGGGCAGTCCAGCAAGCTCTACCTTTCGAACCATTCATATGGAATCTCTGTGGGCTGGGAGGATGGGAACTTTGAGGGGCACGAAGAGTTTGGGCAGTACATGAATGATACCCGCTTAATGGATCAAATTGTGGCGAATAACCCTTATTATTTGCCCTTTGTATCTGCGGGGAATGATCGAAATGATGGGCCGGGCGATGCGACCAACCCCGCGGACGGGGTTTATAAAAATGGGTACGACACGATATCCTACTATGCGATTGCAAAGAATGTGATGGCCGTTGGCGCAGTTCAGGATGCTGTTTCGGGATCCTCGCGTTCTTTGGCCCATGCCACGATGTCTGGCTTCAGTAGCTGGGGCCCTGCGGATGATGGGCGCATCAAACCGGATCTGGTTGCGAATGGAGTGGGGCTATATTCCTGCGATGACGATCATAATACCGACTACGCTTCGAGGTCAGGAACCAGTATGTCCTCACCCAATGCCTGCGGATCGGCGGCGCTCTTGGTGGAGTATTATAAGGAACTATCCGCCGGTGGGGCGATGCGGGCAAGCACCCTGAAAGGGTTGATCCTTCACACCGCGGATGATCTGGGGCGCCCGGGGCCTGATTATGAAAACGGCTGGGGGCTGATGAATACGCGAGCCGCGGCAGAGCTTCTTCAGGCCTCTTTTTCTAACCCGATCCGGCTGACCGAAGCCACCGTAACCACCGGGCAACAAAGCGATACCCACACCTTCTTTAGCGATGGGAATGAACCCGTACGGGTAACGCTCTGCTGGACGGATCCGCCGGGCCCTACGATCTCGGTACACGACAACCGAACGCCTGATTTGGTCAATAATCTCAACCTAAAAGTGATGAGCGCGGGCGGAACCTTGTGGCCCTACAAACTCGACTATAACAACCCCACGGATGATGCCACGACCACCGAAGAAAATAATGTGGATAATGTGGAGCAGGTCTATATCGCCGCGCCTGGGGCGGGGTTGTATACTGTTACGGTTAATTTTAATGGAGCCTTATCGGGCGGATCTCAGGGATATTCGCTTCTAATTTCCGGTCCAGGAAGTGATTCGGATGGCGATGGACTACCCAACGCGTGGGAAAATCAGTATTTCGGCGGCCCAACCAACGCCCTTCCCACGGCGGCTTTGGATGGCGATGGGGCGAACAACCTGACGGAATATATTTCAGGCTATGATCCGACCGACTCGACTTCGGTATTTACGATTACGGATTTTACACCGCCCCCGACGGGCGACGCCCCCTTCATTCTTTCGTGGAATCCCGTGGCGGGACGCATCTACAGCATTGGCTGGAGCGATGGGTTGATTTTTCCGCCCTTCAGCGATATCTCCGGAGAGCTTCCCTTTTCGGTCAATCGCTATACCGATTCCGTCGAGCGCACCAGTCTGCAAAATTTTTATCAGGTGGACGTTCGCCTGGAGGAGTAGGGCGGTCGTGCCGCATCGGCACGAAAGTTGCTTGGTTAACTGGGTCTATTAAGATCAGCCGTACAGGTATACTTTTGTTTTCTCTCGCCGCAACGGCTTGGGTTTTTTCCTCCCGTCTGCGGCCAGTAGAAGCCGTGCGGATGATGGAAGAGCATCGCTCTTTGGAGGAGCCTACCCGGTCGATCCCGCCCGCCACATCGGCGCGGCTACAACTCCAAGTGGTTGAGACGCCCGTCGCTGTGGCAGAGCCAAAGCGCCCCGTCCAACTCATAGAAGAGCGCGGCGATGCCCTGTTTTTTGAAATTTCCGCCCTCGTTGGAATGCCCTTCGATCAGGCCATCACCCTTCCCTTTGATTAACTTTTGAATTCACATCGACATTGATCGGGCCGGTTTATATATTGGGCGATCTTGTTTAAAAAAGGATGTGGCTTATGAAAAATGGACTTCTTTCCCTGCTTGGCTTGGTGTTATTAACGGCGTGTAGCCGAGAGGAAACCCAAACCTACCAAACTCCGAAAATGCAGCAACCCGCCGCACCGGTTATACCGGTCGCACCGCAGCCGGCCGGAACCGGATTTACAGCCACCCTTCCTGCAGGATGGACCGAAAAACCCGGATCCGGCATGCGCAAGGTGAGCTATTCCATTGAAGGCACCTCCATTGACTTTTATCTGATTTCACTTTCGATGGGTGACGTGCCAAGCAACGTCAACCGCTGGCGCGGACAGGTCGGTCTTGCTGATGCCGCACCGGAGGCCATTGCGCAGGATCTGCTCACTTTTCAGGCGGGCGGGCACGACGTGAGCTATATCGAAATCTACAACGAGGAAGGCGGCAAAGGTATCATCGCGGCCCTCGTTGATCTTGCCCCGACGTACTGGTATTTCACCGCCAAAGGTTCGGTTGAGGAGCTTAAAGCTCATGCGCCGGCCCTCTTGAAGTTTCTCGAATCCCTCCAGTGTGAGGGGCATAATCATTAATGAAGAGGCTCGTTAACTTTTTCCTGTCGCTCAAACTGACCGTAGTCCTGCTTTCTCTAAGCATGGTGCTGATTTTTGCTGGCACCCTGGCGCAAGTGGATCAAGGGATCTGGACGGTGATGGATCAATACTTCCGTTGTTTCCTCGCTGAAATCGATCTACATGTGTTTTTTCCGCGCTCGATGAACATCCCTAACCTCTGGATTCCCTTTCCCGGTGGGTTTCTGATCGGCTGGCTCTTAGTTATTAATCTCATCACCGTGCATTGGGCCAGCTTCAAGGTGCAGACGAATGGCGGGCGGCGAATCGCGGGACTGGTCTTTATGGGACTTGGCGTGATCGTTACCCTCGGGGTGATCTTAGGCTGGGGAGTCGCACCGGTCGCCGCCACGGACAGCGATGCCTTTTGGAGGGTCTTTCTGCGGCTCGGTCGCGGAACTCTTGCGGCGGTCGTTCTTTACATCGCCTGTGTCCTGCTTTACCGCAAGCGCGCCGGCATGGTTTTGCTGCACGGCGGCATCCTCTTTCTGCTGGTCGGCGAGTTCGCCACCGCCCTCTGCGCCGTCGAAGCCACCATGACCATCCGCGAAGGGGAAACGGTCAACTTCATCGACCACTCTCAGAAAATGGAGCTGGCGTTCATCGAAACTTCGCATCCCGACTTCGACACCACAACGGTGATTCCCCAGCGTGATTTGATGAAAAAGGGCACCACCCTCCATCCCGCCGGCTTACCCTTCGATATTAAGATCCACCGCTACATGATCAACTCGAACCGCCCGCAGCCGAAGGAAGGTATTCCAGAACATATCCTCGCGCGCTACCCGCAATACGAAGGCTATGGTTCGCGCCTCTACGTGGCCGAGCAGTCCGAGGTCAGTGGAATCAAAGGACTGCGCAACGCCCCCTCCGTCGATGTTGAACTATTCGACCGCACCACCGGCACTTCGCTGGGCCGCTACATCCTCTCGCTCTGGTTCTATCCCAACTTTGTCAACCGCACGTGGGATATGCCCACTCAGATTACCGTGGACGGAAAAACCTACACCACCTATTTCCGCTTCCACCGTGAATATCTGAAATCGCCGAGCGGTAACCCCTTCTCCGTAACCTTGCATGATTTTGTGCATGAAAAATATGAGGGCACTCAGATGCCCAAAGATTTTGCCAGTCAGATTCACCTCGTCAATGAAGGCGACAACGTCGACCGCGAGCTACGCATCTGGATGAACAACCCGCTGCGTTACGCCCGCCGTACCTTCTACCAATCCGGCTACCTCCCCGATGACAGCGGCACCGTCCTGCAGGTCGTCCGTAACGATAGCTGGATGATCCCATATCTCTCCTGCATGATCGTCTTCGTGGGGATGGCCGCGCAATTTATTCAATCGCTGGGCCGCTATATCAGGAGGGGAGTCTAATGCGTCGAAGCCTCATTAATCTACTCGTTATCGGATTTGCCCTCTGGTTTTTCCAAAGCGGAGTAAAGCCGCCGATGGAAGCTCCATCGGACTTTCAACTCAACGCCTTTGGGCATCTTCCCGTTAAGTTTGGCGGGCGTAAAAAGCCGGTCGATACCTTTGCTCGTAACCTGCTGACCGTGCTATCGGACAAGCAAACCGTCCGCCTCGATGGAGAAAAGGTCTCCGCGGTGCAATGGTTACTCGATAGTATTTGCGGCCGTCCTGCAGCACTGGACTATCCGGTCTTCCGGATCGAAAACCTCGACGTGCTCTCTAGCCTCGGGCTGGAAGAGCGTCCGCGCTTTCGCTATACCTATCGCGACCTCCTTCCGCATCTCGGCACGCTCGATACCGCCGCCCGTTCCGCCTTCGGCAAGGAAGACCGCCAGCGCGATCTCTACGATAAGCAGATCATGAAGGTGGCAAATAAAATTTATCTATTTCAGAATGTACTCAGTGCATTCGAAGATCCGTCCGGTATCCCGGAGGAACAGCTGATCGCTACGGCGCAACGCTATATGCAGCTCGAAAACTATTCAATCCCACTGATCATCCCGCCGAATAGCGGTAATCCGCGTTGGCGGCCGTTGATGAGTTCACTGCTCGCCACGCACCCCGAGCTGGAGCAGATGATGGGGAACCATAAAATCGTTGCCGATCCTTTGGCTCAACACATGGCCGCGATGCTGACGGCTTACCGCGAGGGCGATGCCACACGGTTTAATGACGAGCTGATGGACTATGGAAGACGGCTCCAGTCGGACAATCCAGCCACATTTGAAAAACTCTCCTTCGAGGTGTTCTATAATCGCCTCGGGGCCTTCATGAAATCGGCGCAGCTCTACCTGATCGTGTTTATGCTCAGCCTCTTTGGCTGGCTCTTCCGCAAAGAGAGGCTGGTTGATGCCGCCCGCACACTGATGATTTTTGCGTTCATTCCACACACCTTGGCCATCGTCGCACGCGTGTTCCTTTCCGGCTATCCGCCCGTCACCAACTTATACTCCTCCGCCATCTTCATCGGCTGGGCCGCCGTTGGCGCCGGCATCGTGATCGAGTTAACCTTCCGGAAAAAGGCAGCAGGCATGGGCAACCTCGCCGGCAGCATTGCGGGCTTCCTCACGCTACTGGTCGCCCACTTTCTTGCGGGCGATGGCGACACGATGGAGCAGATGCGCGCCGTGCTCGATACCCGCTTCTGGCTCACCACCCACGTCATCACCATCACCCTCGGCTACATGGCCACCTTTGTGGCGGGTATTGTTGCCGTTTTCTATATCTTTGCAGGGGTGTTAACTCGGCGGCTTGATGAAGAGACCGGCGAAAATTTATATAGAATGATGTACTCGACCATCTGCTTTGCGCTGTTGCTCAGCTTTGTCGGCACGGTGCTTGGCGGGTTATGGGCCGACGACTCGTGGGGACGCTTCTGGGGCTGGGACCCCAAAGAAAATGGAGCCCTCATGATCGTCATCTGGAACGCTATTTTGCTACATGCGAAGTACGGAAAATCGATTGCCCGCCGCGGCTTTGCCCTCATGTCCGTTGGCGGAGGCATTGTTACCGCTTGGTCGTGGTTCGGAGTCAATCAGCTCAGTGTCGGTCTGCACTCCTACGGCTTCACCCAATCCGCCAGCTTCTGGCTGATGGTCTTTGTGCTCTCGCAATTCGCCATCATCATGCTCGGCCTCGTTCCGCAACGCTTCTGGAAAAGCGGAAGGGTCTAAATTTGGATAATTAGTACGTGTTCTTCTGAGCGTCCTTGGTTTCGGTTGTCCAAACGCGCGGGCGCAGAGGCCACGACGTCGTGCGAAATTCTGTTTCGCGTTTTCGGAAGAACGGTGCGCGTGCAAAACTCGACACCGAATTTCGAACTACGGTAGCTTAAAAATCGACGGCCGAAAAAGGGGTTCTATACCCTTCTCCTGCAGGAGAGGCTCTTTTAGGGGGATGTTTATCTACCTTTTTATCGTGAATCTCTTTTACATCGTGCGCTCTTATAGAGTAAATATTTTGGTGTTGTAATAGCGAATATTAGGTGAATTAGCACAAGGGATTTAAAATGAAAACACACGTATATGGACCCGCGAAATTCATGTGCATCGGTTGTGCCGGATTGTTCCTTCTATTCCCTCTTTTTTCATGGGGCGAGGTTGATTTCTTGCGGCTTTCTTGGCGAGATGATCCCTCCACTACAATGGTCATTGGGTGGAATCAGGTTGGTGGATCCGACCCCGAGGTGCGCTACGATACTGAGGATCACGGCCGCAAGGCGAGCGCTTACCGAATGCATCAGCCCCCAGATCGAGTGGTGGACTATCGCGAAATGAATAATCATTTTGTCCGGCTAGAAAATCTAAAATCTGATACGGCCTACTATTTTGTGATTAGCGATAGCCACGGGGTGAGCCGTCGATTCTGGTTTAGTACAGCTCCGGACACACCGAAACCCTTTACTTTTATTGCAGGGGGCGATTCACGCTCGCAACCCAAATTCCGCCGCGAAGGGAACCGACTCGTGGCCAAACTTCGCCCGTTATTCATTCTTTTTGGCGGAGACTACACTGGTTCGGGCACCCCCGAAGAGTGGGATTCATGGTTTACCGACTGGCAATTGACGATCAGCGAGGATGGCCGTCTCTACCCCATCATCGCCACCCACGGTAATCACGAAAATAAAGATATGCAGATGATGGATAAGCTGTTCGATACGCCGCATCCCGATCAATATGATTCCATTGGATTTGCCGGTGATCTCATGCGCATCTGGGGGCTCAATTCCGAGCTTGAATATAAGGACAAGCCAAGGCCCCAGAGCAACAGGCTTGGATCGAATCCGATCTCCCGCGCTATCCAGACACTCGATGGAAGGTGGCGGCCTATCATCGTCCGATGCGGGCGCATACCTCTAGTAAACCAGAGGGGGAAAGTCGTATTGCTGCATGGGCGGACCTATTCTATGCGGAAGGGATGGACCTCGTGATTGAATCCGACACGCACATGGTTAAGCGAACCTATCCCGTTCGCCCATCCAAAGGCGAGCGAAGCTATGAAAGTTTTACTCGAGATGATGAAAAGGGTTTCGTTTTTATTGGAGAAGGCAGTTGGGCCGCCCCGAGCCGTCCTGCGGATGACGATAAGCCTTGGACGATGGCGAGCGATTCTTTTTATCAATTCAAATGGATTCAGGTTTCCCCCGAAGAAATGCTCATTCGTACGGTTAAATTTGAGAATGTCGATGACGTGGTGCCGCTGACCGAAAAGACGCTGTTCAAGCAACCGAAAAATATGATTTTTTGGGAGCCTGAAAGTGGCGCTGTTTTACGCCTGCCTTTCGATATGAACCATTCGACTTTCCGTCGGCCTTAAGTACCTAAAAAGTAAGGGTCAATACTCTTGAAGTACGGGTTCATCAGTCTTCCCGTCGCAAAAGCGCTCCGGCGGGGGGGGGGGGCTGTTTGAAAATTTGTGCACCGCTCGCCGGATTGGAGTCCTGATTCTAAAAGTTCGCAGAGAATGGATTCGTATCGTTATCCAACCGAGGGCACCTTTCTATTTAGAGACGCTCTTCGGACGGGCTTTTTTTTAGGGAGTACACCATGCAATTTGGGTTGAAAAAAATAGGCATGATCTCCGGGGCGGTGGGGCTGGTTTTGCTAGGCTTACTCGGGCTGGATCGGAGTGGCTCGGCGGATGCTCTGGTGATCTATTGTGCGGCTGGGGCGCAACGCCCGATGGCGCGTATTGCGCGGGAGTATGAAAAAGCCTACGGCGTTTCCATCCAACTCCAATATGGCGGTTCCGGCACGCTACTGAGTAACTTGAAACTGACCGATCGGGCCGACCTCTTTTTGGCCGCCGACCGCAGCTATATTGAACGCGCCCGAAACTGGAATCTGGTCGTGGATGAATTTCCCGTGGTTAACCAGCGTGCGGTGGTGGCGGTTCAAAAAGGGAACCCGCTCCAAATCCACTTCTTGGAGGATCTTCGCCGCCCAGACCTACGGCTTTCGCTAGGCAATCCTGATGCGGCATCGATTGGGAAGCTGACCCAAATCATTCTACAGGAAGCCAACCTGTGGACCGAGGTGCGTAAATCGGTACAACGCCGCGGTGTATTCAAACCCATGGTGACTGATCTGGCGAACGATGTTCGGATCGGGGCGGTGGATGTGGCGGTGGTTTGGGATAATGTGGTGGCGCAATATCCGGATTTGGAAGCGGTCCATATGCCCGAATTCGATGCGAGGGTTGAGCAGATTACGGTCGCCCTGATGAAATCCAGTACCGACCCGCAGGCGGCGCGCCGCTTCATCCTTTATCTGACAGCGAGCAACCGCGGCTTGCTCATGTTTAGCGAGGCAGGCTATGATGCCGTTGATGGAGTTCAATGGGTTGAATAAACAGAAACCATATCGCGCGCCGTCCGATGTGCCTTTTGTCATCGGGCTATGCCTGCTGGGCGGGGTGTATGTGGCTCTCATTTTGGGCATGCTACTTGCCGATGCGGCCTACCTGCACCCGTCCGATTTTGTACAGATTTTCCAAAGCCCAGAAATCCGCTATGCCACCCGACTCAGCCTGATCTCCAGTAGTCTTGCCGCCTTGCTGTCGCTGTGGGTCGCTGTGCCGATTGGCTATCTACTCTCGCGCTTTAAGTTTCGTGGAAAGAGCCTGCTCGACGCGGTGCTCGATATCCCGATTGTTCTGCCCCCGTTGGTGATTGGACTGAGTCTGTTAATTCTTTTTCAAACGGGGTTGGGTCGGGCCGTGGAAAAGGTGATTCCCATCACGTATGCCATTCCCAGTATTATCATCGCTCAGTTTGTGGTGGCGTGTGCCTTTGCCGTCCGCACCATGCGTAGCACGTTCGACCAGATTGACTCCCGCCGTGAGGATGTTGCCTGTACGCTCGGCTGTAGCCGGAGTCAGGCGTTCTGGCGAGTCGCCTTTCCCGAAGCACGGCGGGGCATGCTTACAGCGGGCACGCTGGCTTGGGCCCGTTCGTTCGGCGAGTTTGGACCGATCCTTATCTTCTCGGGGGCCACACGTATGCGTACCGAGGTATTGCCGACTTCCGTATTTCTCGAAATGAGCATCGGCAATATCGAAGGCGCAGTTGCGGTATCGATGTTAATGATTGCCGTTGCGGTGGTGGTGTTAGTGGTCGTCCGAGGTTGGGGTGCGAAGGAGATGCTACGATGATCAAGGTGGATCAAGTGACGGTACACGCGGGCGATTTTGAGCTAACGGATATTTCATTCGAGGTGCCGACGGGCGACTATTGCATGTTGATGGGGCGGTCCGGCTGCGGAAAAACAACCTTGCTCGAAAGTATCTGCGGGTTACGAAAAATTTCGGCCGGCCGGATTTTTCTCATGGGGCAGGAGGTTACGCACGAACGCGCCGCCAACCGAGGGATTGGTTTTGTGCCGCAGGATTTAGCCCTCTTCCCGACGATGACCGTGCGTGAACACTTAGCGTTTGCGCTCACCCTCCGAAAGACGGAAAAGAAAACGATCGACCGGCGAGTAGCGGAGCTTTCCGAACTGCTGGATATCGTCGATTTGCTCGACCGCAAGCCCGCCGGGCTCAGTGGCGGCGAGTCGCAACGCGTCGCCTTGGGTCGCGCCCTTTCGGCAGCGCCTGGCATCCTCTGTCTCGATGAACCGCTCAGCTCGCTCGATGCCGAAGCTCGTCAGGAAATATGCGACCTCCTCCGCCGCATTAAGCAAGAGACTCACGTCACCACCCTGCACATCACTCACAATAACCTCGAAACTGAAGTTCTCGCCGATCAGCTCCTCCGGTTGGAAGGCGGTGCGGTTCGTTTGCTGTGATTTGATATGAAGGGGTTACTTCCCCTTTAGGATATCCGCGAAGAAATTGTGGCCTTTGTCGTCGACGATGATAACGGCGGGGAAGTCGACCACTTCGATTTTACGGATGGCTTCCATCCCGAGTTCTTCCATGTCGACGATTTCGACGGATTTAATATTTTTTTCAGCAAGTAGGGCGGCGGGTCCCCCGACGGAGCCGAGGTAGAAGCCGCCGTGTTTAGCGCAGGCGTCGGTGACGTTTTGGCCGCGGTTGCCTTTGGCGAGCATGATCATGGAGCCACCCTGCTGCATGAATCCATCGACGTAGGGGTCCATCCGCTGGGCGGTGGTGGGGCCGAACGAACCGGAGGGCTTTCCTTTCGGGGTTTTAGCGGGGCCGGCGTAGTAGACGGGGTGGTTTTTGAAGTAGTCGGGCATCGGCTCGCCGCGGTCGAGCATCTCCTGAATCTTGGCGTGGGCAATGTCGCGCGCGACAATGAGCGTGCCGTTGAGGCGAACGCGGGTGCAGACGGGATAGAGGGAGAGCTGGGCGAGGATTTGGTCCATAGGTTGGTTGAGGTCGATGATGGGGGCTTCATCTTCCAGCTTGCCCAGGTTGGCGGGGGCATATTTGGCGGGGTTGTGTTCGAGCTGTTCGAGGAAGGCTCCATCGCGGGTGATCTTGGCTTTAATATTGCGGTCGGCGCTACAGGAAACGCCGATGCCGACGGGGCAACTGGCGGCGTGGCGTGGCATACGGATAACGCGGACATCGTGGCAGAAATATTTTCCGCCAAACTGCGCACCGATTTTGGAGTCGCGGCTCATCTGCAGTACTTTTTCCTCCCATTCGAGGTCGCGGAAGGCGCGGCCGGTTGCATCGCCGGAGGTCGGGAGATCGTCGAGTGCGCCGGTGGAGGCGAGCTTGACGTATTTCATGGTGGCTTCGGCGGAGGTTCCGCCAATGACGACGACGTAGTGGTAGGGCGGGCAGGCGGCGGTGCCGATATTGAAAAATTCAGCCTTGATGAACTCAGTGAGGCTCTCTTCATTGAGCAGTGATTTGGTTTTTTGGTAGAGGTAGGACTTATTAGCGGAACCGCCGCCTTTGGTCACGAAGGTCAGTTCGTATTCCATGCCGGTGCCAGAATAGATGTCGATCTGAGCGGGCAGGTTGTTGCCGGTATTTTTCTCGGTAAACATATCGAGCGGGGCGATTTGAGAA
Source organism: Verrucomicrobiota bacterium (assembly GCA_024279685.1). Lineage (GTDB taxonomy): Bacteria > Verrucomicrobiota > Kiritimatiellia > Kiritimatiellales > Pontiellaceae > Pontiella. Next base: position 19,390 of record JAJRRI010000178.1, read on the forward strand.
TAGCGCAGGTTATAGTCTTGGAAGCATTGATAAACGCCTTTAGAGAAGGCTTCCTTTTCATCAAAGTCGGTCCAGACCTGTGCACCCTTATGGCCGACGACGATGGCCGTGCCGGTATCTTGGCAGGTGGGGAGCTCGCCGAGGGCGGCAATGATGGAGTTTTCGAGAAAGCACCGGGCAACGAACAAGTCGTTCTCGCTGGCGTCGGGATCGTCGAGGATGCTGGCGACCTGCTTCATGTGGCTGGGGCGTAGGAAGAAGGAGACATCGGCAAAGGCTTCATAGGCCAGCCGCTCAAGGACTTCGGGTTCGACGACGAGAACCTCTTTCCCATTAAACTGCTCGACGCGGATGCCGTCGGTGGTGATGAGGCGGTAGGGGGTGGTATCATGGCCGTGTTGAATGGTCGGGGTATAGGTATATTCGCTCATAGGATTCTCCATTTCGTGATGAAATTTTTACCACAGAGGACACAGTGGATAAAATAAAAAAACGCAGCCCTCGATGAGAAAAGGGCTGCGCAGAGGTGCTGTGAGGAAATAAGATTTATTTATAGGTGACTTCGAGCTCGATACTGACTTTGACGGTATCACCGATCATGGAGGAAGGGGAGTGGGTGATCCCTAGGTCGCGACGTTAAAAAAAGTCCTCGTTTTTGAGGTGGAGGTCGCGTTTTTCGTTGTTGGTATCAATACTATCAGTTTCGATGGTGCCCTGGATAGCCGTGAGCATCTGGGTTTCGATGTCGTAGTCGAAGGTTCCACTGAACGTGGTGAAGTTGCCTTTGGTATTGCTCACCATATAGGTGTTTCACGAAAAATCCAATTTCCGCATGGCCGGGGTCGAGGGTAAAGGTGTCCGATTGCGCTATGAGACCGAGGGTTAATGCGATGAAACCGATAAGAATTTTATTCATCCAGCCATCAGCTTCTGCGGTAGATTTTGGAGTTTATGCGAAGCTGGACGGATAAAATCCTAATCGGTTAGGTGGAATCAGACTCAAAAAGGTATGGATTATGTTCAAATTAATAGGTGACTAGCGAGTACATCGGCAGGCTGGGGATTTTATCGCGCCCTTTGAGAAAGGTGAGTTCGATCAAAAAGTTGATTTCAACGAGCTCGATTTCAAAGTTATTCTGAATCAACGCAACGGCGGCGGCCACTGTCCCGCCGGTAGCGAGTACGTCATCGACAAGGAGGATGCGTTGTCCGGGGCGGAAGGCATCGGCATGGATTTCAATGGCATCGGTTCCATATTCGAGATCGTAGGTCTGGCGGTGCGCCGTGTGGGGCAGCTTGCCCGGTTTGCGGACGAGGCAGGTGCCGGCGCCGAGGGCATAAGCAAGAGCAGAGGCAAAGATGAAGCCGCGGGCCTCGATCCCGACGACGATATCGATGTCGTGGTTTTCGTGGCGCGTTTTTAATCGGTCGATGGTTTCTCGGAAGACCTCGCCGTCGGCCAGCAGTGGAGTGATATCCTTGAACTGGATTCCGGGCTTTGGAAAATCGGGAATGGTGCGGATGGCGGCTTTGATTTTATCCATGTGTCTCCTTATCAATTTCGTACAGTATGAGTGAGATAGGTAGGGGTTCACAATTGAAAAAAACAGATGTTCTTTTTTTCACGTTCTGCCATAGTTTGGCCATTGTCGCGCGCAGGAAGTGGCCAACCCTTTGGTGGAGAGATTCGCCATGTAGTGGAGAGGATGAATTATGGCAAGGAATATAGTTTCACCGCTCAAGACCTGGCTCTTCTGGGGCCTTTCGGTGCTTGGGGTGTTTTTACTCGTTACGTGGGAATATGTGGTGGCGGGCTTCAGTGCCGACGCCAGTAATATTACCTATTTGATCGTGGTTTTCTTTATCTACGGATTTTTTGCCTCACTGAGGGTCGCTTGGTATCTAGAGAAGGAGTCTAAGGCACTCAGGGAAATGGATGCCAATCAGCGCATTAACGACCCGAACGTCTCCGATGCGGCGGGGTTATTCGATGCGGCGCTCGCACGCATCCACCGAGGGGAGCGGATCGATGTACGGAATTTGGTCTCTTCCTACAGCATTCGGATCAAGGCTCGGGTGGATAATATCGGCGTGATCTCCGGCATGTTGATTACGATCGGTCTGCTCGGCACAGTGGTCGGCCTGATCATTACCGTGACGGGATTGGGTCAGGTACTTTCGTCCAGTGGAACGGACTATGTAGCCATGAAGGAAGGCTTGAATAAGACCGTATCTGGAATGGGAACCGCTTTCTATACCACCTTCTTCGGCGCCTTGCTCGGGGGAGTGGTACTGAAGGTGTTGGGTTCCGAAATGAAAAAATCGGCCACACAACTCGTCGCCGATACCTTGCGTTTCAGCGAGCTATTTGTAGTCCCGCAGATTTCGCAGAACTCGTCTGAAGTTTTGACCAACCTGGAATCACGCATCGGGGGGTTGGGCGACCAGCTCGAACGGCTGGGGGGTAGCTTCTCTTCTATTATTGATGTGATCGACTCAAAGCAGAATACCTTGGCGACGGGACTTGATGCGCTGATTACGGCTGTGGCGGAAAGTAACCGCACCTCTGCGGAGCGGGTTGAGACTCTCGTGGCCACGGTGGACCAAAGCACTGAAACGACTCAGACGAAAGCCGATGACCGCGCGGAATCATTTATGGCTACGGTCGATAAGGCCATGGAAAAAACCAACCGACTGGCGGACGAGCGTCTAGGAGCTATTGTTTCCTCCGTTGCGACGACCAATCGGCTGGCGGACGAACGTCTGGAAGCCTTGGTCGGTTCGATCCGACTGGCCACTGAAGAGGCCCAGCGACTCGCCGACGAGCGACTCGCCACGTTGGTACGTTCGGTGGAAAAAACCACTCAAAATACCCATCAACAAGCCAACGAGCGATTAGCGGGTCTGGTGGATACCGTGGGGCAATCGATCGATCAATCCCGCCGGCAGGCCGAAGCGCAATTGGATGAAAAAGCATCCAATCTCGCCCAAAAACTGAACGAAGCCGCGGGTGTGCTTGCATCACTGGCCACGACGAAGCTCCCAACCGAGGCAGAGTAGCCACCGTGATTGACGACTTCACAACCGAAGAAGAGCAAGGTACCATCTATGAATCGTTTTCGGATGTGGCGCTCTGCACCCTTGCTGTAGCGTTGCTGTTGGTGACCCTGTTGGCGATTAATATTACTCAGAACCTCAGTGTTGAAATTAACCGAAATACCTTTAGCGGCGGGGTGATGCGCCCTTCACTGCACTTGGAATGTACGGTTCCAAATTTTAGCGCCACTACGGCCGATGAGTTTGCCCTCGAGCGTGCCTTGTTTGGGGATGGCCCCTACGTGGCCGTTCACCTCTTCAGCCCCTCGTTGGCGCTGATTGCGACCGACGTGCGCGAGGGGGGAACGGTGGCGCTGGGCGAGGATCAGACCTTTGCTCAGCAACAGGACTTATCGCTTCATCAATTTATGCAGCTTGCCCCGGGGATCGATCCGGGGTCGTTCAAGGCTGAGGGCCAACCGACGGCCTTGTTACTCCCTTCCATTCTCGACAAGCAGATGGTTTATGAACCGAACGATCCTGCAGGATATCGTGTGAACGCCGACCGGCGATTGACGAAGCGGATGCTCTCCCAAATTTGGCCGATCTATGCTAACCCAACCTTTCCGACGCGGCGGCCGGATGAATATAGCCATGCGCGGACCCGAATTTTTGTTGAGGCCCAAACCTCCGGAGAAGAGCATTTTATCATCATTGGTCACACGGCGTACAAGCTGCCGGATGCACTTGAAGATGGGTCGCTCGCTTGGCTAGGCGGCTTCTCTTCGGGATTAACGGAGACTATTTTCCTCGGTGAAACGTGGAGTGATGCCGCGCTGCGGAGCAACAAACGCATTGAATTCTTCGAACAAGCGGGATTTACCGATTGCGCGGCAGACTATCGGGAATATGTCTTTCCGATCTCGGATTATCCGGAGCTTGCTCCGATGCGGCAAACCCTGATTCAGTTGGGATATTCCGAGGCCGATGCAGCGCGGCGCGCCCGCAATGCCGTAGTACAGCAGCGGGCCTCCGTAGCACTACTGGAAGGTGAATTTTCAGAGAATAAAGGCCGATTTTTTCCTCCTCTGCTCGCCTACCCCGATGCGTGGGCGGCCTATATTAAGAACGGTCAGCAGATTGAGTCCGAGCCGCCGGCCTGGTTCTATCACGAGTTTCTCGACAAGCTCGGCTTTGACCGGTTGACCATCAAACGTTCGGCTCGGTAGTAAACCATGTTGTAGGAGATGTGTATGAAAAGGATGCTTCAAATCGTAGCTCGATGGGCCCTATGCCTTCCGTTGCTCTTGGCCTTTGGCTGTGCTTCATTCGAGCTCAGCTCAGAGCCACCGGCCGACATCTATGAACATGACGAAAAGATTGCGGTCACTCCATACCACTTCTCGTTGATGTCGGGTATGCGCCATTTTACGCTCAAGATTCCAGGCTATGTGGAAGAGGTCGTTCCCGTTTCATCATTAGACTCCAGACAGATCCATTTTCAAATGGAACGCGTGAGTCGCACAAGAATCGACACGTTTCCGGGTGGGGCGACCCTCATTCGGACACGGGATCAAGTCAGACGAGGATTCACTCCATGTGCTTTGCGAATATCCGTCCCCGAAACGGTCCTGATTCGGCTAGATGGCTTTGAAACGATAGAACTGGATCTAGTGCCGAACGAGCACTATAAAATTGAACTCAATCCAATCCGTGGATTCCAATCGGCTCTCTATAAAAAAGTGGCCTTTACCTCAAGCTTGGGTCCGGTCGAAATCTACGACCGTTTGGCGGGTAAAATAATCGGAACCACTCCCGTTCAATTGAAGGTGGAGGTGGGCAGCGAGCTGGAATATCGCCGCGCCGGGTATAAATCGCGCACCGTCTTGATCAGCAAGCGGGCGCCTTACCTTATCTCCATTGACCTTGAAGCCCTCGCGGTCGTCACGCTGACCGCCGCGCCGGGAACGCAAGTCTACCGCGCGGGTGGCATCGAATGCATCGGCGAAGTTCCGCTCACGATTGAAATCGAAGGCAATGCTCTTTTTGAGCTTAAGAAAGAGGGGTACTATGACTCTACGATCGCCGTGGCCCCCGGCTCGCCGGCAAGGCTGGCCGTGGAGCTTAAGGAAATTCCCTATAAGACCATTATCACCGACCCCGCCGGCGCGGATATTTACCGGCTGGGCGGAATCGAAAAATTGGGAACCAGCCCCTTCAAGACCATCGTCGAGGGTGAACGTGTTTTTGAGATCAAAAAATCAGGATTTAAATCTGAAATTATTGGTATGGGCTCCGATTCCCCAGCCCAGCTCAATGTACCCCTCGCCACCGCCCCGCGCGATGACCCTGATGCGGCCGCGCTGGGTACGCTCGACAGCAGCGTCATCAGCACCTATTAGAGCGGGGCGGTCATTCCTGATCTGACCTTTTTCTATGCTTTTTGAGCGGAGCGTCAAACGGAAAAGAATAAGCCTTGCTATGCCATTCCTTTAGTCATATATAGCCCTTTGGAGGTAGAGCGTTATGATGAATAACTATATAGAGATGGAAGTCGTCGTGCATCCGATCCATGGAATGCAACTTTCCGAAGGCGTGATCCGCCAAGCCAGCCCCAAGGGGTTTGAAGGAAGCCTGCCGGGGTTGAAATCCTCGAAAGGACAGACGCAGGAAGAGGTTCGAGTTCGGTTAGAACATGCAGCCAAGGCGTACTATGGCGACGATGTCGTTGTTGAGATTGTACCTCATTTTTTGGCCAGTTAACCCCTCATTTTGAGAGTCTCGTATCCCCCTCAATCATTGGCCGATAAACCAGTGGTGTTCAGAATCTCACGATTCCTAGGCCACTCGGAGTTTGAGATTCTCTTATTTCATGGTACAAGTTTCCCATGTTTATGAAGGGGAAGATACAATGACACGGGAGGAGTTTGGCTTTGGCCCATGGTTCCGCGAACAGTTTGACCCAGAGCACGGAGATGGCTTAACGGTCGCCCGCGTGACGGCGGTTCATAAGGGCGAGTGCGAAGTCTCCGATGGTGAATCAACTCATCCCGCCAAGACCACGGGACGTCTGCGCCATCGTGCCAAATCAAAACTCGACTATCCCACCGTCGGCGATTGGGCGCTGGTGAAGAACTTTGACCACGAAGATTTCGGCACCATCCAGTCGGTGCTCAAGCGGAAGTCGGAACTCAAGCGCAAGACCGCCGGCCGAACCACCCGCTATCAGCTCATTGCCGCCAACATCGACACGGCCTTTATTATGCAAACGCTCGGCCCAGGCTATAACCTCCAACGGCTGGAGCGCTATCTCGTTATGGTCAATGAAAGCGGGATTGAACCCATCGTTCTCCTCAGTAACAGCGACCTTCTTTCCGTCACAGAACTGGAAGAGACCGTGGCTGAGGTTCACGTCCGCATGCCGAAGGCTCGTATTCTGGCCTTCAGTAACACCGACCGAAAAGGACTCGAAAAGGTAGGGGATCTTTTTGCTCCCGGCGGCACCTACTGCATCATTGGCTCTTCCGGTGTGGGTAAAACCACGCTACTCAACAATCTTCTGGGCGAAGAAGGCGATCTATTCACGCTGCCCGTCCGCGAGAAGGACGGAAAAGGACTACACTCTACGACCTGGCGCGAACTCATCACGCTCGATAATGGCGCGCTCGTGGTCGATACCCCCGGCATGCGTGAACTGGGCAATCTGGACGTTAACGAGGGGATTGATGAAACCTTCGATGATATCACCACACTCGCCGCCAGCTGTAAGTTCAGCGACTGCTCGCATGTCGGCACGGCCGGATGCGCCGTTCTTGAAGCGGTCGAGCAAGGTGTCCTCGCGACCGCTCGATATAACAATTATATCCGGTTGATGAAAGAGGCCGCCTTCAACGATCAATCCGTTCTCGAAAAACGCGATCAGGACAAAAAACTGAGTCGCTTCTACCGCTCGGAGCAAGGCAGTCACCGAAAAAAGGGGGGCTATTAATGGACTGTATCTTTGAACTTGAAATGAGAGTGCGCGACTACGAATGCGATATTCAGGGCATCGTTAATAACTCCGTCTACCAAAACTATCTCGAACATGCCCGCCACGAATTTCTACATACCATCGGCCTCAATTTTACCGAGTTGCACGAGGATGGAATCGATGCCGTCGTAACCCATATTCAACTGGACTATAAGCTGCCGCTCAAGCCGCGGGATGAGTTCATCATCAAACTCGGCATGCACAAGCAGGGGCGTCTGCGTTTTGTTTTTGATCAAGAGATCCTTCGCAAGGCCGACGACCAGCAGATTGTGGCGGCGCAGGTGGTCGGAGTGCTCACCCGCGCGGGGCGCCCCATTGCACCCACGCGGTTCGACGACGTATTTGCATCCAAAGGCTGGGCATTTAAAGAGAAGAGGAAAATAGGATGATGATCCACGAAATTTTAAACCGAGCGGCAGAAGAGCGTCCCGCTGGAGTCGCTCTAAAATATAAACGGGGCGGGGCTTGGCATACGATCCCATTTTCGGAGCTCTGCGCGCGCGCATGGAAAGTATCGGAGATCGTAACCCAGCTCGGCGTGAAGGCGGGCGACCGGGTGGCGATTGTCCGCGAAAACTCGCCGGAATGGTATGAACTCTACTATGGCATCATGGGAGTCGGAGCGATTGCCGTGCCGGTGGATGCGAAGCTCCGCGAGATGGAAATTGCGCATATTTTTCACGACTGCGGCGTTTCGGTGGCCTTTTGCTCGAAGAAAAAGAGTGAGGTGTTCATGGGTCTAGACGAACGGTTGCCCGAGTTACGCTCGGTGGTGGTGCTCGATTGCGGAGATGCGCCTCTTGCGGGTAACCAGCAGGATTATGAAATATTGAAACAGAACGTTTCTGTTGCGCCACAAGCGGAGGCCCGTGCGTTTGGGCGTTTTGAACAAACAGATGATGCTCCGGCTTCTTTCCTCTACACCTCCGGCACAACGGGGCGCCCGAAGGGCGCGGTACTGACCCATCGGAACTTCCTTGTAAACGTGGCAAGCGTGGCCGAAGCAATTCAAATTCATACGACCGATAATTTTATGTTGGTTCTTCCGCTACACCACTCATTTGCGTTCACGACCATGCTGTTATTGCCGATCTATGCCCAGTGTCAGGTGAGCCTCGTGGAGAGTTTAAAAACGATCAACTCCGACATGGAAGCCACCGCCCCGACCGCCTTACTTGCTGTGCCGCTGTTGCTTGAAAAAATGCTGACCCGCATTATGGCGGGGATCGACTCGAACCGGCTGGCAAAGCTGATGTACCGTTGCGGGTTAGGAAAGGTGGTCGGCAAAAAAGTTAAGCAAGGCTTGGGCGGTTCACTGCGATTGATCATTTCGGGCGGCGCACCCATCAGCCCCAAAACGCTCCGCACGTGGAATCAGCTGGGCTTCAATATTGTCGAGGGGTATGGCATCACGGAAACCGCGCCCGTATTAACCCTCAATCCGCTGGATGCCCCCCGAGTTGGAACCATTGGCCGCCCCATTTCCGGGGTTCAAATCAAGATTTTAGAGCCGAACTCCGAAGGGGTAGGAGAGATTATTGCCCACGGCGAAAATATCATGCAAGGCTACTACAATAATCCCGAAGAGACGGAAAAAGTATTAAAAGACGGCTGGTACCACACGGGCGATCTCGGGTATTTCGATGAAAAAGACTACATTGTGATCAGTGGTCGAAAGAAGAGTTTAATCGTCAACCGCGAAGGAAAGAATATTTACCCCGAGGAAGTCGAACGGCAGGTACTCAAAAGTGAATACGTGCTTGAATGTCTGGTTCTCGGCTATCGTGAATCCGGCGAAGATACCGGCGAGCGCGTTGGCCTAATCGTCGTGCCGAACCAAGATGTATTTAATGCCATGGAAGATCAATCCAGAGAGCGCCTGAGCGATCAAAATATTGAAGATTTTGTGCGTACGGATGTCCGCAAACAGCTCGCCGAACTGTCCGACTACAAGCGTCCGCGCAAGATTCAGTTTCGTTTCGAGGAGTTTGATAAAACGACCACTCAGAAAGTCAAACGCTACCTCTACGCGATCGATACATCCACGCGGTAGCGAGTCGGTATGTGGGAATCCGTTCTGGACTCAAGGCGGATCGAAGTCATTTTTAAGGAGTAGATAATGAGTGTTGTAAAAGAAGCTTTTGGAAAAACCCACGACGGGAAAGATGTAGCTGCATTTGTTTTTGAGAATACCAACGGGGTAAAAGTAAAAATCATTAACTATGGAGCGACCCTCGTTTCGGTTGAAGTGCCGAACCGTGAGGGAAAGCGGGATGATGTGGTGCTAGGATTTGAGGACATGGCGGGGTACGAAAGCTCGAAGAATCCATATTTTGGTGCTTGTTGCGGACGCTACGCGAACCGAATTGCGCGCGGTAAATTTACGTTGGATGGGGTCGAATATTCGCTGGCCGTGAATAACGGTCCGAATGCCTTGCATGGCGGATGGGTCGGCTTTGATAAGCAAATATGGGATGCGGAAAGAGTGGGCAATGCCGTGACGATGTCGCTCACCAGTCCCGCTGGCGAGGAAGGGTATCCCGGAACGCTTAAGGTAAATATTACCTATCGCCTGACGGATGAAAATGAATTGAGAATTGAGTATGTGGCGGAGACCGACCAGAGGACGGTGATCAACCTAACCAATCACAGCTATTTTAACCTAGCGGGCAGTGGAACGATTCTGGGTCACCTCGCCCAGATCAACGCCGATCGCTATACCGTCGTTGATGGCGACTCCATCCCCACCGGAGAACTCCGCGAGGTGGCTGGAACGGAGATGGATTTTCGTGCATCAAAAATGATCGGTGCGGAGATTGGCCAGACCGTTGGGGGCTATGATCATAACTATTGCATCAATTCTGCCGTCGAAGGCGAGCTGACCTTCGCCGCCAAGGTGGTCGATCCCGAAAGCGGTCGCACACTCGAATGCCTAACCACTGAGCCAGGGATTCAACTGTACTCCGGAAATTTCCTCGACCACATTCAGGGGAAAGGCGGAATGATCTACAACAAGCAGGAAGGCTTCTGCCTCGAAACCCAGCACTATCCCAACAGTCCCAACCAGCCGGAGTTTCCAAGCACCGAACTCGCCCCGGGCGATACCTACACCCAGACCTGCGTGTATCGGTTTGGTATTGAGGAATAGGCCTACCTAGAACGAGGTTGATCGCAACCGACCCGCCGGGCTATTTTAGTCGCTGAATCCGATAGAATTTTTGATCTCCAAATTCCACCGCCAGCGCTTCGTTTGTTGAGGTGCTTAGAAGGGGATTGCCCTCCGCAAGAAAGCCATCGAGCAGGTTGGTGGTGCTCTGAAGTTGGTACAAATCGTTCCTCCTAGACGTCCATGAAATATTGGAGGAGGAGAGGTCGACCCACAGGGAACTAAGGGGATCGTTGGGGTCTGAATTAAGCAGCCACTCCTCTAGGTTGGTGCACCCGTCGTTATCAGAGTCATCCGAAGCTCCTCCGGAAACCCCGTGCGTGGTCGCCCAGCTGTTTGGGAGTTGATCTCTATTTCCGTCGGAAAGAAATTGGATCACACGAACGAGAATCGGCGGCGAGAGGTTCACGCCATCCGACATGCGAACGTAGGCTCGGTCGTAGAAACTTCCGCCGCCGCTTTCGGAACTATCGCCAAGCCATCCAGCGGGGTGAAGAAGACGGTCGTTGCGCCTTCGAGGGAAAACGTGCCGTTACCGGATGTTGACGAAACCAGTATCGGGATGGCGCCGCCTTGTAGGTCGTAGGACGGAACGTCAACTTGGTTGACACCGGAGGCGAACGGCGCCTGCGGATTGGGCGAAGTGATGGCGCGGATGATCCGGTCGTAGCCGTAGGGCGGGGGGTTGTCGAGGGGATGGACGATGTGGATGGTGTTGGTATCCCAGCCCTGTAACGTGGCTCCGCGTCCGTCGAGCTGGGCGAGGTAGTACATGATGGCATTGCTGAGTGTGCTGTTGGTTTCACCCCCGCCTTCGCTACTGTGGTCGAGACTTAGAACGTGTCCCACCTCGTGGCAGAGGACTTCCTCCAGATTGGAGAGGATGGAAAGCGAGGCCTTGCTATGCTCGACCACGATGAACCCTCGGTTGGTTCGGTCGAATTCGTTGTGTGCCGGGCTTGCCCGGCTGCTTGTTGGTGCGTTGCTTGTTTCGCGTTCCTCTGTAGATTGCGGAAGATCTTGCAAGATGCGGGGGTGCGACTCAAGGAATTAGTTCAACCCTTGGCTAAATGGTGGCTGGGGTAGCGAAAGGCAGAGTTTGGTTCCGTAAGGGCTGGATGAAGGAGGCTGGACGCAAAACCGC
>JAJRRI010000014.1 GCA_024279685.1 Verrucomicrobiota bacterium
CCCACAAGGTCGGATTTCCCAGAGCCACTATCCCCTTCAGGCGAACCCGCAACTGGACGGGGTTAAACTGAATATAATGCGCAATCCGCTCCCGCGCCTCGGCCGATTGCACAATCTTCTCATAATAATTTCGATGCCAAAATTTCCCTGGGAAACGTGGCCAATCGCCCCGCTTCACCCCTGCCACATATTCATGCACGACCAACGATTTAAATGCGCCAATGATTTCGCCCAATGAATGGTCACCTCCCCGCAATGCAATCAATCCATGGAAATGATCGGGCATCACCACGGCGGGCATGGGGGCAGGCATGAAGCCTGCCCCTACGGAATCCGTACGGGCATTCTTCATGGGTGCCCTTTTTTTATTGGCAATAATTTCTAGAAATCGATTGGGCAAATTCTCCCACACCTCGCGCACCATTTCCCGCACCGACGGCGGATCAAAAATCTTTCCCGCCTCCCGATGCGCGCAGATCGTCACAAAATATTCCCCGCCCCCGGCATAATCATGCCCCTTCAACCGAATGGAGCGTCGATGATGAATGGCGGGGTCGTAGGTCATTTTAGTTTGCTACTCCATGCAGAAATTTAAACCCATCGAGACTAAATGAAAGATCGGTACTATTCGCTCCAAGCACTTTCGGCGCATAAATTACGACCGGTAAAATTCCTTCTTTTAATTGCACTGGGCGCAAACGAACGGCGCTTCCTTGACGGGGCTGCGACAATCCCAGCGGAGTCGGAATATTACCTTGTTTCCCTGCAGAATATCCATCGCTCCGAATTAATTTTAGGATGGCGGACTCTGCTTGCATTACGCTTTTCCAATTAGAACAAAATTTTGGATTTGCCCCATTTTGTTGCCATGCAATTTGAATTTCTTGCGGAAGTCCTTTTATCCATTCCTTGAATGCGGAAAAACTTTGCACCTTTTCTGTGGCGTAAAAAGCACCGCAGGCCCGATTTGACCTTAATCCAATGGATCCCAGCCGATAAAAAGCTTCATAGGCAAGATGGAATTTAGAGAGATCAACTTTTTTGCGCTGGAGAATCTGTATTTTGAATCTCGTTTCTGGGGACAAATACCCCTCTTCCTCATAGCGAATTCCTTCGCCACTTGCATGGGCATAATAGAGCAAATAGAAGAGATCATCTGGGGTATTGTTTAATTTTTCCGGCAATGAAACCCGTTTTGGCGAAGGCCGCACATCCGAAACCCGCACCACAATGGCACTCGATGTTCCCTCTTCTCCAGCAATGCCGCCAAAGATTTCCTGTTCTTCCTTTTGCGTTCCACCCAACGCTCGGAACCACCAACGCAGTTCTCCACGAATGGAGGGCGCGCGAATCTCTGCTTTAGATTGATCGGCTCCCGCACAGAAGCAGGGGGTAATTAATTCCATTGTTTCATCAAACAACATCTTCATCGCAATTTTTCTCCCAATTCATCGGCTAGCTTTCGACATTTCTTAATTCTTTTTTTACCCTTGCTGGAAAGGTCGGTGCGTTCGGATTGTTTTTCCCAGTATTCCGACCATTCGTTTATTAATACCGAAACCAGAGCCTTTTTAGCTGTTAGGTTATCTGATTTTAGAATGTCATCGATCGCATCAGCTTGTTTCTTCTCTAAAACTTCTTCTCGCTTGAGATCGAAAGGAGACAAAGACTGTTTCCGCATAATTTCTTCATCCACCTCAAACCAGCCATATCCAGCGGCGGTTTTGGCTCCGATTCCGTTGACTTCTAATGCGGTTTGAAGAACTTCGAGCGCTTTCTCGGCCAAGGAGTCATTGCCCCGCGTAGTGGGAGCTACAACGATCTCAAAGGTGGCTCCAGCTTTCACGACTGGAAAAAACTGAGGGTTTGGATTTTCATCGTCCGTGGCTCGTGCCTTTTCGGCATTGGGCGAATAATAATCCATGTGGTGGCAGGTGAGCACATCGACTTCCAGGGGGGCAGATCCATAGGGCATGGCGGGGAAGAAGGTGATTTTTCCTGCTAATGATTTCTTCTTTTTATCCTTGTTTAGCACCAATTCAGCGAGATTCTCTTCACACCAATCATCCAGGTTAAGCTCTCGTTTTTTCCATACCTGCCCAACTTTGTAGCGGCCATCGTCACCTGTGGGATAACCAAAGATTTCAATCAAATCCCTTGCTTTCTCTCTTGCAATATCGAGTTTGTTTTCTTCAACACCCTCTCCCCATTGTTCCCAGAGAAAATGCCGAGCACAGCCTTTAATGGCTGATCCAGGGATCATGGGGAACCCAAAATGTGGATGCAGACAAAGGTTGGAATTTTCCTGCACCCCGCCCGATTGATCGATAATCAGGCGGCCGCCCAGCTTCATCGCAACCATTTTGGCTTTGGGAAAAGAGGAGTAGCGCAGAATCTTTTGAGAACGCGATTTTCCTTCGCAGGAATATTTCGCAATATCAAACGAATATGTGTTTTTTTCCCCCGTTTGTTTTTCGATTTCTTTAGCTTTCTCTTCCTCTTTCTTTGTTTTTATTTGGGCGTATTTAGATAGAAGTAATGAGGGGTTTACTTTGCTCGTATCATCCAAAATGTAAAGCTCTTTGAGCTGCTTGGGCAAATAAATAGCCATATCTACTCCTTATCCTTCTTCGTGACAAACCGCCGCAAATAACCGAGATACGCCATAAACTCGGCGGTAATTCGACGCAAATCCCCTGCACTCATTTGACAAAGTTCCTCCAGGGCCCCTTTCAGATCTTGAGCGTAGATTTCTTCTGAATAGTTGATGAAGGCTTGAAATACCGATTCGTAGCCGTGTTTCTTTTCGCCGGCAAAGGCCATCGCGGAAAGCATTCCCGAGCTAATAACCATGGCAGGCACTTTTTTTACCACCCCCGAGGGGTCTCCACCTCCGCACCCTACCTCAATCGTCGGAGCCCAAGTTAGCGCATGCGCCGCGCGTTTTTGTTCTAGATTTTGCATTATTCCACCTCCTGGCAGGTGACGGTACAGAAGCCAAGGCCAGTGGTGGCATCGCCACCGACTTGGATCATCTGTTCGGTTTCGAGTTTTTCCTTGAGCGCGGCTAATGGATCGCCCGTACTGGCCATGATGGTGGTGTAGAAGAGGGTTTCGCTGGGGACTTGCTCTAGATTGAAGAGCGCGCCTTTTACCACAACACCGGTTTCATCATCCACTTTGATACGGGTGACGACTTCGCAGGCATGTTCGCAAAAGTGCTGGAAAATTTCGTCGGAGACGATTACGAGTTGATCCTTGATTCCACTCCAAACCGGATCGTTCGAAACCAATGATTCCAAAGCGTGGACAATTTCTGCCGCGGGCTCGCCTGGTGAGGCAAAGACATATTCTTCGAGCACTACCTTTTTATTGTTAAGTTTAACGGATTCGAAAGCCTGAGCCGTTTCTCCTACAACAGCAGGCACCTTAAAGTCGGCTCCGGTTTCGCGCTGAAAACGGCGTAGCACCAATGGGCAGGTGATCCATGCAAACATGCCTTTGGCGGAGCGGACGGGGAAAGCGAGGACACGGGCTTCTCCGATCATGAGGGAGCCAGCAGATGCATTCCTTCCCTCTTTTTTATTTTCTTCCTGGCCAAAAAGGTCTTCTGCATCCGAACCGATTTTTCGCACCCAAACTTCTTTTTCTCCCCGTTGAACTTTCTCCATGTCATCATTCCACAGATCGGATAAAACCCCTTTAAGGGAGGAGCCGGGGATGATGGGGATTTTGGTATGGCGTTCGCGCTGGACGGGCGAATCAACTGCGCCGACGGAGTTGCCCGCTCCAACATGGACGGGGGTGCGGGCGAATAGGGTGAGGGTCATTTTTTTCATTTATTTTCTCCTTTATGCTGATTCCAGATTCCGCAGACCC
>JAJRRI010000015.1 GCA_024279685.1 Verrucomicrobiota bacterium
AGATTAACGTTTTTCATTGGCACCTAACCGACGATCAAGGTTGGCGTATCGAAATTAAAAAATACCCAAAACTCACCGAAATCGGTGCTTGGCGCAACGACACACTCATCAGCCCTCGAGAGGCTCGGCCTAAAATATTTTCCGGGAAGCGACACGGCGGATTCTATACGCAAGATGACATCCGCGAAGTGGTGGCCTACGCCGCCGAACGGCATATCACCATTGTCCCTGAGATCGACATGCCCGGCCATATGCAAGCGGCCATCTCTGCCTATCCAAAACTAGGATCCTCCACCAATCAAGTTGAAGTCATGACCGAATGGGGCGTGAGTTCATCCATCCTTAACCCCGAGGAATCCACCCTCGAATTCTGCAAGGATTTGCTTTTAGAGGTGATGGAACTCTTCCCTTCTGAATTCATTCATGTGGGCGGCGACGAAGCCAAGAAAGACCAGTGGGAAGCCAGCGCGCGCATTCAACACCTCCGCGAAGAGCGTGGACTGAAAGACATGTATGAAATGCAGAGCTGGTTCATTCGGCAACTCGACGACTTCCTCGTGGAACACGGCCGCCGGTTGGTGGGATGGGATGAAATCGCCGAGGGGGGCCTAGCTCCCAACGCGGTAGTGATGTGGTGGCGCGGAAATCATGCCGAGATTCTTAAAAAAGCGGCGCGCGAAGGGCATGATGTGATCAACGCATCTTTTAGCCACCTTTATTTTGACTACTACCAAAGCCGGAACCGAGAGGACGAGCCCGTGGCGAATGGAGGCTTCCTGCCTCTGGAAACAGTGTATGGATACGACCCCATCCTTCCTGGACTGGATGCTCAGGCAGCCTCCCATCTTCTCGGCGCTCAAGGGCAACTCTGGACTGAATACATCCCGAATATGAACGTGCTCGGATACATGGCTTTTCCTCGTGTCTGCGCACTGGCCGAGATCGTCTGGTCTCCTAAAGAACAAAAAAACTATGCTGAGTTCCTCCAACGTATGGCCGTGCAGGAACTTCGACTTGATGCCGCCGGAATCAACTACCGAAAAATTGAGCCGGAGGCCAAACAGGCAAAATAACAATCTAACGGTATGGCTCTGAATTGATTTTAAATGATTTAATAAATGGCGGTGAAAAAAAATGAAACGTATACGATCCGTGCTAGGGAATACTTTACTGCTCTTTGCCAGCGGGGTGGCTGAAGCCAAACCGCCCATGAATGTGCTCTTTATTATTTCGGATGATCTAACGGCGACGGCTCTTTCATGCTATGGGAACAAGGGCATCCAAACGCCCCATATCGACCGACTGGCGGATCAGAGCACGCGCTACACCCGCGCTTATTCCCAGTTCCCGGTTTGCGGCCCCTCGCGGGCATCGTTTATGTCGGGCTACTATCCGCACGCCACGGGAGCGTTTGGATATGAAAGTGGGCGCAAGCAAATTGGGGATCGAGCAACGTGGCCGCAGCATTTCATCAACCATGGATATTATGTGGCTCGGGTCGGTAAAATTTTTCATATGGGAGTTCCTCGCGATATTGTGCGCGGAAGCCATGGCGCCGATGACGAGCGGTCTTGGGTTGAACGTTTCAATAGCCAAGGCCCCGAATGGAAAGCCCTCGGAGAAGGCGAGTTACTGGAAAACAACCCAGATCGCACACGGCCCGTCATGGGAGGCAATACGCTGGAACTGGTTAAAGCCGAGGGCGATGACCTCGTTCATGCCGATGGAAAAACAGCTAAAAAAGCCAGCGAACTCTTGCGAATACATAAAGATCAACCTTTCTTTTTGGCGGTTGGTTTTGTGCGCCCACACGTTCCCTTTGTTGCCCCCCGGGCGTTCTATGAGCCCTACGATTGGAAAAACATTCAACTTCCTAAAAAGGTAAAGGGCGACTGGGACGACATTCCACCGGAGGGTATTAATTATAAAACAAGTCAAAATCTCCATCTCGACACGGAACAGGAGAAAAAAGCGGTGGCGGCTTATTACGCTTCGGTGGCGTTCATCGATGCTCAGATAGGTAAAGTTCTAAAAACCCTACGCGAGGAGGGACTTGAGGAAAATACAATTGTTATTTTTACCTCCGACCATGGATTCCATCTCGGTGAGCATGATTTTTGGATGAAATTGGGACTGATGGAAGAGTCGGTGCGGGTGCCGCTTATGATTAAAGTGCCCGGTAAAAAGCCAGCGGTATGTCACTCATTCGTGGAGTTAATCGATCTTTACCCCACAACTTCTGAGCTTTGCGGACTGGATGTTCCAACGCGACTGCAAGGAAAAAGCCTTGTAAAGACGTTCGACGACCCCGCCGTTGAAGTCCGTGATATGGCCTTTTGCGTGAATTACAAAAGTTACCTCATTCGCACGGATGGATGGGCTTTTATTGAGCACGGGAAAGACGGGACACTCGGGCTCCAACTTTTTGATATGAAAAAAGATCCGCACCAATTCACCAATTTAGCACACCAATCAGAATACCGTGAAATCGTTGCCCGTTTTAAAAAACAATTAGCTGTTAAATTAGCGGAGATCGCTCAAAATGATCTGGGCGATGTTCAAACTGCGAATCGTACCTTGGGAGATTCCTAGCGGGAGCAGACCGCCGGGTAATTTAATTCGGCCCCTCAATGGGGGTTTTCGAAAGAGGAGCCTTTCCAAGTACTTTTATCCGCCTTTCATTCATCCTCGGGCACTCCCTTTATACGAAATTAATTTGATTCATATCCATTGGTTTAACCGCCAAGACACGAAGCTCACACGCGAAGCGAGGCTGGAGGAACACAGCAACAACCATCGGGAGTGACAACCTTTGTGCCCTTGGTGCCTTAACTCAGCGAGTGTTTGAATCTCATGTAAGTGAATAGGCTATTAATCAAGTTAACTGGGTATTACTTGAAGTCTAGCCACGCGGCGAAAATATTTCCCGCGAGGCTAAAGGTGCGACGTCGAACGCCTACTTTGATTCATAAATGCGATCGATGCGAGCATCCGTCATGGCACGCATTTCTTCGAGGCTCATCGTATCGCCACAGGCCTGCTGTTGCTCTTTAAGTTCAATTTTCATCTTTTTGAGCACCTCTTCATACGCGGGATCCTGGATGAGGTTTTTCAATTCATTGGGATCGTTCTTGAGATCGAAGAGCTCCCATTCGTCCATGGAATAGTAGAAATGGATGAGTTTATAGCGGTCGGTACGAATGCCATAGTGAGGTTGAACACGGTGCCAAAAGGGAAACTCATAGTAGTGGTAGTAGACGGCTTTGCGTCCTGGCGATCCGTTGGCAAAACTTTGACCTTGAATATCGGCGGGAATTGAAACCCCGGCGGCGGCAAGCAGGGTTGGAGCAAAATCGACATTCATGAGCAGATCGGTGTTTACGGTACCCGGCTCGATATGACCGGGCCAGCGCATCAAAAATGGCATGCGGAAGGATTCTTCATACATGAAACGCTTGTCGAACCAGCCATGTTCGCCGAGGTAGAAGCCTTGATCGGAGGTATAGATGACGATGGTATTTTCGGCTAAGCCATTTTCTTCGAGGTAGTCGAGCATGCGGCCAACGGCATCGTCCACCCCGCGCACGCAACGAAGGTAGTCTTTAATGTACCGTTGGTATTTCCACTGCTTAAGCGCCTGCCCCTTCAGCGAGGGATCAGGCGTCCAAAATTGATTTCGGACTCCCCAATGGAGCCATTTTTTAAGTTCTTCACCTTTGAGTTCGGAGGGTGGGATTTGTTTCAGGTCGAGTCGAGTTAGGTCGTGCTCAATGGATAGCCACTGATCGGCGGCGGCTCTGCGGCCTTCATAGCGATCATTGAATGTTTCTGGCTCAGGAATTTCAATGTCGGCAAAGAGCTCCTTGTAGGCCGGATCTGGGTCCCAGTTTCGGTGCGGCGCTTTGAATTGGTACATCAGCATGAACGGCTTGGTTTTATCGCGCCCAGCATCCAGCCATTGGATGGCATCGTTGGCAACCTGGCGCGTGGAATGGAACTGGGATTCCGTCACCAATTCCTTACCGTTGATTTGAAATACAGGATCCCAGTAGGTGCCTTGCCCCGCGTTATTGAAAAATACTTTGGAATAGTCAAACCCGGTTGGAGCCGTACCGAGGTGCCATTTCCCAATGACCGCCGTTTGGTAGCCCGCCGCTTGCAGTAACTTCGGGAAGGTTTGTTGTGATCCATCGAAATCGCCGCCGCCTTCGTTTTTGTAAAACCGGTTCATGTGGCTAAATTTCCCCGTCAGGATCGCGGCACGGCTGGGCCCGCAAATGGAGTTATTGCAAAAAACGGAATCAAACCGAGCTCCCGATTCGGCAATACGATCAATATTCGGTGTCGGCGCAATTTTGGACAACATGCCTCCGTAGCTACTGACGGCTTGAAAGGCATGGTCGTCCGCCATGATAAACAAAATATTGGGACGGGGACGCGGATCTCCACCCATAGTTTCCGTAGCAATCCAGGGAGCTATGAGGGCACAAAGAACGGCGAGCATCGGTTTTGTTTTCATAGGTATTGTCCTCGTACTTCCATCCATCGAATGGTCTTAAATTTAGTCTAAATCGCAAGAATTAAACTAGTTCCACACATTATTCCCTTGATCTATCACGGTATAATCCCCAGCGGCCGCATTGTTTCTGAAGGGCTGAGCTCCGGAATTGGTTGAGATATTTCCATCAAAGGTCCCGGTCCCTCTCGCTTGCCCAGAGATGAAGACGGCCTCACGCCCGCTGTTATAAATTCTATTGTTCTTAAACGTGACCTCCTGAATCTCCGTTTTAAAGATATGAATCCCTTGATACAAGGAGTGGTTCAATACGTTATTTTCAATCCGTAAATTTTGGAGATCACTCGATCCCGGAAAAATCCAGATGCTGCCACGCTCCGATCCAACGTCTGCTCCGGTTTTATTCCCACAGCGCAAAATTTGATTATAGGAAAAGAGCGTATTAGTTAGAGATTCCATCGGATATGCCGGGGGCAAGTTTACCACAAATCCAGCCCCATCCATCAATAAATTATTGTGAATAAGATGATCCATTCCACCCGTCAGATCGATACTCGCTCCCGACCAGTCTCCCACAATGGTATTGTGACGTATGGTCATTCGGAGTAGCCGATCTGGGGAGCTCTCGTGATCCAGAATCGCAATGCCATCATCGCCCGTTCCGCGCACATGGTTATTTTCGATCAACACATCAGAGGTGTCTCCGAACGTAAGCCCGCCATCATTCACATTAATCCCGTCAGCATAGGTGAAACGGATGCGGCAATCTCGAATGACCCCGTTCGGCCCAACGATCCAAATGCCGGTACCCGTATGCGTGATCCACACCCTTTCGATAGACCAGTTGGATGCAAGTCCAGTAAATGGCTTAGGGGCTCGCGGAGAACGAAACGTATTGACCAAACTATCAAAACTCATGTCCGAAACACTCGAACCGCTCCCGAAAAATTTAAACCCTGCGTTTGCATGCCAATTGATAGACGCATCTCCCACCGTTTCATACAAAGTGGTATACCACATGCCGGCGCCCTGCACTTTGACTCCATCCAACTCAAAATATGCGTTTTGTAAATAATCTCCTGCGGGAAACCAAACGATTTTTCCTTGGGCTTTCGCATCGGCGATACACGCCTCAATTGCTGCGGTATCATTGCCCGCCGAAGATCCATTCGCTCCGTAGGTAGCGACCGAGAGAGAGTTGGGAGGCTGGGAGAGCGGCGGACCCACCATCTCAAGTTCCACCAAGTCAATCCGGTAATAGGCTGCGGTATCGCCCGCATCCTTTTGAAGGCGGATCACATCGCCCGCCTCCACATCGCTTGAGAGGAATAATCGCGTCTCATCCCAAAAGACGTGAGGGAATCCGTTAGGCGTATTAGACTGCCCATTTCCGCCAACGATACCGTTCGTAACGTAGAGCCAATTAAATTTGGAGGATAGGGTCACATCTTGTTGCTCGACTCCATTCACATATAAACTCAGCGTATTCGTTATACCGCCGCCGCCAGGTGCATCTGGGATACAATGGCGAATCAGAAAAGTATTCGCGTCGGCGGGCACATTAAACTCCACATACTCCCCCGTGTTGGCCAATTCAATAAATGCTCGGCCTGAAGCCTCTTGAGCGGGGGTAGACGGCCATGGAAAGGGCGTTCCCAACTGGACCATCGAGCCATTCGAAGATCCCTCTTCTCCTTCAAGTGTGATGAACGGAACCGTGGCCCCAAACGTATTGGTATTGAATAATGGATAAGAGAACGGATCAGATCTAAGCCCCACCCCTAATCGAGTGAATTCTTGTGATTTATTCACCAGAGAGATTCGGTTGGTCACCACTTCAAAAGCTGGGTCGGCAGGAAAGGGCCCCTCGCCCGATACCTCATATCCCCCACTTCTAATCCATTCCGGGCCAGCCACCAGATCCTCATCCTGTTCCAGATAGTAGAGCAGGTTATTTGCCGCCGTACGGCGCACATGAACCACTTCGAAAAAATCTCCGGAAACGCGAGTGGTTGGTGCATAGCCGACATCGCTGGCGTTGGTTGGATTTCCCCCGAACGCAAACTCTTCCAAATTCGACAAGCCATCATTATCGTCGTCATCCGCCTCCTCTCCGATTAGGGTCGGATAGCTCGCCGCCCAAACGGCGTAGGATTCTCCGAACGATCCGGTGAGCTGAATGTCATCCACAAAGCCCCAATCATTTCCTCGCAGATAAATGCGCCGGAAGCTGGTAAAATTGATGTCCGTCCTTTGTCCCATTAGCACCTCATTTTCGTACAACGAAAGAACTCCGTCGGCCGCAGACCATTCCAACCGAAGAGAGACAAAATCCGCCCACGAAGCGGTATCATACGTCGCCGCATTGGCGTCGGAATTCGGAGCGACGGTCACGGGATAGCCCGTGATGGGATGCCCCCCGTTCATCTGGCTTCCTAGCGTTACCCCGAGCCCAAATGAAGCCCAACTCGTATGGCCTAAGTTATCAAATTTTCTAATTTGATACCGCCCATTCCCGCCCAATTGATTGACGATATTAGAATCCCACACCATCCCGTACCCCTGCGTGCCAGTCTCATTCAGCAGAAAGACGCCCAAATTTCTTTGATAGTTCGAAATGAGCAATTTTGCACTCAGACTCCAGTTCCCTACCGTGTCGGCAGCCAACTGCCGGTAAAGGACTCGATTCCCAAGGGAAGCAAAGGTTCCCGAAGCGGGGGTATCATTCAAGCCGGCAAGCGGACTCGGTCCATAGAAGGTCTCCGTGGCTCTATTGCCATTGCCATACTCACTCAACCATGAATTTCTAAATGCGGTGGTGCTTGCATAATCCATCCCGTCTGACAATAGAACCGCTGCATCTGTCTTTAGCGCTCCCCCCGAAGCCAAAAGGACTGCACTTATTAAAATCGCCAACGGACTGAACCGGACTTTTCTATTTTTATTTCTCATCATTTACTCCTCATTTAACTTCGGGTTTTATCAAAATGCTAATGCATAGCCATCCAGCAACACATTGGTTCTTCACGAGCTTAAGATCGCACGGAGAATAAGCCGTTTATTCGGCACCGACGGTGCGAGGCCCCTCTTCTGGCAATATTCTTTCTCATCGCTACATTTTATACCATTTACACATTAGATTTATTATATTCGCCGGCTAAGAAACGTTTGCTGAACACAGTAGATAATTATCAGCACCCAGCAGTTGAAGAACTGGTTTTGTGTCCTGCCAAAAGGGGGCGAGAGCCGCAGTAATGTCCTCTTCGATCTCGTCAAGGGTCTCGTACACCCGATTCGCGTATACCACGCCGATCTGATCCCATAGTTGCTCGATTGGATTAAGTTCCGGACTGTAGGGGGGA
>JAJRRI010000016.1 GCA_024279685.1 Verrucomicrobiota bacterium
CGGGATGCTATCCACCAGCCGTGAAACAAGTCCAACCACCTCTTGCGATATGCCATTTTGCTTCAGAATGCTTTTAATCATTGAAACCTCCTCGTAGATTAATGCGACTATGCATCAATCATTATAACGGTACAATAGTAAGTTCTAAACCCCTTAGTGGAGTGTGTGGCATTATGGCCTGCGTATTCCTGGTTTGGGTGCGCGGCTATTTTTGCCGAGAAAAGGAGGAATCCGAGGTGAAATCCTACCAGCAGATCCCGTCCGAGGAGGCCACCGCTAAGCCGAAGGAAGTGCCGCAGACACGTATGCGACTCGATTAAGTTCTGGGGGTGAGGCAGTTTAGCCTTTTATTTTGTCGGATTTGCGGGAAATATGCCTCTTTTACATTTAATGGATGAACAGGAGTAACCATGGCTGGAAAGCATATTGGATTAGGTCGCGGACTTGACGCGCTGATTAAGGATGGAACAACGGCAAAAAAACAGGCGACCGCGAAGAAGATACCGGCCAAGGCTCAGCTCGCATCGGAAGGTGGCGTGTATGAGGTTCCTGTGAATAAGGTGGTCGCTAGTCCGTGGCAACCCCGCAGTAATTTTGGGGCGGAGGCCCTCTCGGAGCTGGTGGACTCCGTGAAAATCCATGGCGTTCTGCAACCGTTGCTGGTACGCGAGGTGGGCAAGAAATTCGAGTTGATTGCTGGGGAACGCCGCCTACGGGCCGCGCAGGCGGCGCTGCTTAAGAAGGTGCCTATTCTTGTCATCGAGGCCAGCGACGAAAAGGCGTTGGAGATTGCACTCATTGAAAACCTCCAACGCGAAGATCTCAATCCGATCGAAGAGGCGGAGGGATACGCGCTTCTCCAGAAAAAGTTTAACCTGACTCAAGAAATGGTGGCCAAACAGGTGGGCAAGGCGCGTGCCTCGGTGGCGAATAGCCTCCGCCTGCTGGATCTCTCCGATACGATCCGAAAATATGTGGCCGAGGAGCTATTGACCGTGGGCCACGCCAAAGTGCTTCTGTCGGTTGAAGGCGACAAAGAGAAAGAACAGCTTGCTCGCCGCGCCATCAAGGAAGGCTTGTCCGTCCGCGTGTTGGAAAGAATGGTGAAAAAACTGGGACTTCCGTTCAAGAAAGCTCGCGCCGAACGGGCCGACTTGCCGGCCGACTATCTCCATACGCTTTCCGATGAACTCCATCAATTTTTTGGAACCAGTGTGCGTATCAGCCCCTCGAAAACATTAACCAATGGCCGTAAAGTGAAGGGCTCGTTAGAGGTTGATTTTCATGATAACGATGAGCTCGACCGGCTGCTGACGCTGATTGGATACTCGACCGAGCTTTAAGGTATGGATCAATCAACCCTCAATCCGCGCGAGGTCTTGGCGAAGGAATACGACACGATCCACAATCGTCTTTTCTTCGTGCAAATCCTGCTGGTGGTCGGTTTGTTGGCGGCGTTTTTGTTTACCGGTGCATCCGCCGCGCTGGCAGATGGTTTGACGGCGCATTTTGGCGAAAGCCACTGGTATATCACCCATGCAGTCTACACCGCCATAGCCATTTTTGGTCTCGCTTCCTGCATGTTTCCACTCTCCTACTACAGTAGCCACGTGCTGGAGCACCATTACGAACTTTCGAACGAAACCTTTGGCGACTGGTTCGCTGGTTTTCTTAAGTCGCTGCTCATCGACATTGCGCTGGGCACC
Source organism: Verrucomicrobiota bacterium (assembly GCA_024279685.1). Taxonomy (GTDB): domain Bacteria; phylum Verrucomicrobiota; class Kiritimatiellia; order Kiritimatiellales; family Pontiellaceae; genus Pontiella. The sequence goes on from JAJRRI010000016.1 coordinate 1,707, forward strand.
GCACTCTTTTCGGTGATCTACGCCTTGCTGCGCTGGATGCCTACCTGGTGGTGGCTTTTTGCCGCCGCATTTTATATCCTCTTTTCGGTGGTGATCTCTACGCTTGCGCCGAGGATTCTCACGTCGCTTTTCCATACGTTCGAGCCGCTCGATGAGGGCGACCTCACGGCGGCGGTCCGGAAAATGATGGAAGCGGCGGACATCAAGGTGGTCGGAGTTTTCAAATGGGGACTAGAAGCAAACTTCCATGCGACGAATGCTTCCCTTTGCGGAATCGGCCCCACTAAGCGCATCGTTCTTGGTGATAAACTGCTTTCGAGCTACTCAAAGGAAGAGATTCTTGCGATTCTCGCACACGAAGTCGGGCACTATAAAAACCGCGATACGCTCCGGCTAATGCTCACGAGTTCGGTGCTCGCCCTATTCGGTTTTTATGTATCGCACCTCTGCCTAATCGGACTTTCTGGTGCGCTTGGATTTGCTCAGATCTATGAAATCGGCGCCGCACCGCTCTTCCTTTTTAGCCTGTTTATTTTCTCACTCGTTTCGATGCCGTTTGCGAACGTGCACTCCCGCCGCCGCGAGTTCGCGGCCGACGGCTATGCCATCGGTAAGATGGGTTCGTCCGAGGCGCTGGTTTCTGCCTTGGAAAAATTGGCCGGTCAAAACTTATCCAATAAAGAGCCGTCGGCCTGGGCCGAACTGCTGCTCCATAGTCACCCCTCCATCGCGTGCCGTATTGAGAAGGCTCTCGGCTCTAATAAACCAAGCACTAAGCACTCGTAAACCAAGCTCCAGAATCCATGTCCGATCCGTTCCATCACGAGCAACAGAATCCCGGGAGTGGGGGATTCTTTTCGCACGAGGCCATTCGAGGTGTTCCGTGGATGGTGCTGGGTAAGCTGGTGTTATTCTTCGTCTACTTCGGCGTTAGCGTGTTGATCGTCAACGGTCTCGGTAAAGAAAAGTTTGGACTCTATAGCCTAGCCACGAATCTCGCCTCCTATCTACTGATTTTCTGCGGACTAGGTCTCGGTTCGGCATTGATGCGTTACATCCCCGAGTTGTCGACCCATAAAAACCATCGCGGACTGGTCCATCTGCTGTGGAAATCAGCATTTCTTCAAATCCTAGCCACAGGAACGATCGCATCACTATTGCTCTACTTTTCCGCACCGTTGCAACGCGTCTTTAATGCGGAACACGTCGAAAATTTCCGCTTCTACCTCATGCTCGTTTGCGGATTGGTCGGTTTGCTGTTGCTCAAAGATTTTGTCGGTACGGTTTTCACCTCGTTGTTCCGTACCCGCACCGTGGCCTTACTTTCCATGAGCCAAGGGGTGCTCTGGTTGGCCGCGCTCGGCTTCTGGTTAACGGGTCGGCCTGAAGTCACCACGGTTTTCTATATCCAAATGCTTTCTATCGGGTTGGTCTACGCGGTGGGGGCCGGGCTGTTGGTTCGTCACGTGCGCGACCTCAACTGGCGCATCTTGCCCTACGGAATCGGCAAGCGTCGCACGCTGAAATTTTCGATAACGGCCATGGTGAGTGCCATCTTGCGCACCGTAATGTTTAAGTATTCCGAGATCTTCTTCCTCGCGATTATCGGAGGAACGACGATCGCTGGCGTGTACGATCTTGGGTACAGCCTGCCCTTCATTCTGGTCACGTTTATTCCGCTCGCCCTGTTACCCCTCTTCACCGCGGCCTTTGCCGAAGCCTATGTTAAAGATCCGAACTGCCTTGGACGGCTGATCACCTCCTATTACAAACTACTCATTATGGTTTCGTTTCCGGTTGCCATACTCGGTTCCTTTTTTGCGCCGGCCGCCTATCATATTCTCTACAAGGGTCAAATGGATGAAGCCGGCCAACTCGCCGCCGCCTTCTGTATCGTACTGCTCTTTCCGCTGATTTCCATTCCGCTCTCGATGGCGCTCAAGGCCAAGGAACAGGTGCATAATATGCTTCCGATGACGGTGCTTCAAATCGCCGTTAACCTTACGCTCGACTGGTTGCTAATCGTGCATTTACGGTGGGGCGTATGGGGCGGAGTCGTCGCCGTTGCGGGAACTTTTTTCATCACCATCTCGCCGCGCTTATTGGTGGCGCGGAGCATCATTGGCGGCATCTATTTTCCCGTTAAATTTTTCCTGCGCATCGGGTTTGTACTGATCCTCGAAGCCGCCGCCTTCTTCTGGCTGGTTCAGCAAAGCCGGCTGCTCGAACGTTTCGATAGCAACGCGCTCAATATCGTCCTGCTCTTCGCGATCGGGCTGACCTATCTGTTTGTATTCCTCCTGCTCGTTCGGGTTCTGCGTCTCGTACGAAAACCGGACATCGCCGACTTCCAGGCCCTCGGAATTCCCCGTCTCAACCAGCTGTTGTACGGGCTGTTCGGGGTGTAGTTTCTGTGGCTTCCGCGAAGGAGAAAGTGGGGATTTTCAGCGATTGGAGTTTGACAGGTCGAGATACCGAAGCCTATGTTTTGCGGCGTTATGAGAAACGAATTCAACAACCGATTGCTAGGCCTACTTCGACTCGCTGGGAACGATCCTGCGGAAGCCGTTTGCCTTTAGGTTGCTGACTCAACCCATTTGATAAACCTCCGCCGGGCAACCTGCGGAGGTTTTTTTGTTTTTAAATCGTGGACCTTAGGGGGATGGACAGAGTCAATATTCCATGAGGCAACACGGATTTTTTCAAAAAGAACCGCGTTCTACAGTGCTGGGCGGAATATTCGATGGGGATGGTGAAGAAAGGATGTAGGACGTGCTTCCCGCAGGGGGCGCGTTTTTAAAGAAATGGAATGGATAAGGAACGTGGGGTTGTTTAGATTACACCCTGCTTTTTAGGAGAAGGAAAATGAGTGTACCCAAATATAAGATTCCAGAAATGATCGATCTCCCCGACCGTCAGTGGCCGGCGAAGAGCATCACCACCTCGCCGCAATGGTGCTCGGTGGATCTGCGCGACGGCAATCAAGCGCTACCTGACCCGATGGATCCGGAGCAGAAACTTGAATATTTCAAGATGCTCTGCGCTCTCGGCTTTAAGCACATCGAAATCGGCTTCCCGTCGGCCAGCCAAGATGAGTTTAATTTTTTCCGCAAGCTGATCGAAGAAGATCTTATTCCCGATGATGTATTCATTATGGGACTCACGCAGTCGCGCCCGCATCTCATTGAACGAACGCTCGAAGCGTTCAAAGGGTGCAAGCGCGGGATTGTACATGCCTATATCGCGCCGTCGGATCTTCACATGCGGCAGGTGTTCGGAATGGAGCCGAAGGCGCTGATCGAGGCGGCGGTGGCTGCCACCCGTCAGATTCGCGAGCTTGCCGATGCGATGCCGGAGTCGGATATCCGTTATCAGTTTTCACCGGAGGAGTTCACCGATACCGCTCTTGATTTCTCTCTCGAACTCTGCGAAGCGGTCTTCGCCGCATGGGGCCAGGGCACGCCTGAGAAGCCGGTTATTATGAACCTTCCGGCCACAGTAGAACGGCGCCCTCCGAACCACTATGCCGATATGATTGAATATTTCTGTCGTACCTTTTCGAAGCGCGATTGCATTACCGTATCGCTCCATTCGCATAACGACCAAGGCATGGCCGTGGCCTCCACCGAATTGGCGCTCATGGCGGGAGCCGACCGTGTGGAGGGCACACTCTTTGGGCATGGTGAACGCACTGGGAATGTCGATCTCGTTACGTGCATCAATAATCTCTATTCGCGTGGCATTGAAACAGGAATCGACTTTTCCGAGCTGGCGACCGTGGGGGAAACGGTCGAACGGTTGACCGGTATGCCGATTTATTATCGCCAGCCGTATGCCGGTGAGTATACCTTCACCGCTTTTTCTGGGTCGCATCAGGATGCCATCAACAAAGGTGTGCATAAGCTCGCCGAAGCCCCCGAGCGCTTTGGCATGGGCTGGAAAATTCCATATCTCCATATCGACCCTGCCGATCTGGGTCGTAAATTCGAACGGCTCATCCGTATCAACTCGCAATCCGGCAAGGGCGGGATCGCATGGGTATTGGAGCAAGACTTCGGCATCGAAATTCCAAAGGCCATGCAACCGGACTTGGGGAAATATGTGCAGGCCTACAGTGAATCGGTCGGCCGCGAAATCAGCGGCGACGAAGTGCATACGGTTTTTCAGAGCGAGTTTGTATCGCCAGTAGGACCATACGAACTCGTGGGCTACTGGCCGCGGCCGGACGACAACGATCCCACCTTCATTCATGGCGAGGTAAAGGTGAAAATCGCCGGCGTGGAAAAAACGGTTGAGGCGGATGGTAATGGACCCATTTCGGCCTTTGTGAATGCGATCCGTAAAATCGTTGAGGTGGACTTTTGTGTCGCTGACTACCATGAACAGGCGGTTGGCAAGGGTGCCGATGCGCAGGCGATGGCCTATGTTCCACTCACACTGGCTGATCATAAAGTGGTCTTTGGTGTAGGAGCCGACTCCAATATTAACCAAGCCGCCGTCCGCGCCATTGTCGCCGGCCTCAACCGAATTGCGAAAGACATGGGTTTTTCTAAAATATAGAGTGAAATTTCTAATCGACACCAATGTTTTTATCCCGCTGGAGCCAGCTTCTTTGGTAGATATAGAGGAGCTGAGTCCATCTGCCGCTCAACTACTTCGTTTGATTCAGGAAAACGGGCACCAAGTTTTTCTCCACCCGAAAAGTCTTGTGGATATCGGAAAGGATAAAAATACTGAACGACAACAGCTACGGCGGCTTGCCTTTGAAAAATATCCGCATTTGGAAGGGACGGCTACTCCGTTTATCGATTTTACAATGATTGTTGGCGAGGCGGAGTCTGACTCGAACAGCGATGTCGATAACCACCTGCTATTTTCTGTCCACTGTAATGCCGTGGATTTTCTTGTCAGCGAGGATCGGGGGGTTCACAAGAAGGGGCGGCAGTTGGGGATTGAAAATAAGGTGTTCCGAATTACCGATGCGATTCGAATGCTGGAGCAGTTGATGACCACGCATATTGATGTTGTTTTCCCCTCCATAGAAATGGTGAAAGCCTTCTCCATCGATTTGAAGGATCCGATTTTTGAATCCCTTAGGGAGGGATATTCCGAATTCAATGAGTGGTTCGTCAAGTGCCGAACCGATCATCGAGATTGTTTTGTTATTTCCGGCGAAAAGGGGCTGGATGCCCTCTGTGTTTTGAAGGATGAAAGCAGTGGTGAATATGGAATGCCGGGCAAGATTTTAAAGGTTTGCACTTTCAAGGTTGGAGCCCATGCCTCTGGTTATCGATACGGGGAGTTGATGCTTAAGGCGGTTTTGAGCCATGCTTACAATAATGGCTATGATTGGGCTTATGTTACTGCTTACGAGGAAAATGAACGGATTTGTGTGTTTTTGGATACATTTGGGTTTTCTGATGAAGAGAATTTCAAAACCGGACTTGGAGAAAATGTATTTAAACGGAAACTGCATCCCGAAGATGCAGATTTTGGACTGTCTCCGCTGAGCTTCCATATCCGTTTTGGCCCTAAATATATTTCCGGGGAATGTGCATCCTATATTATTCCGATTCAGCCGCAATATCATCGACTTTTATTTCCGGAACTAGAACGGCAGACGGATTTTTTTGTTGAAAGAAATCCCTTTGGAAACAGTATCCTCAAGGCCTATCTATGCCATTCAAACACGAAAAAAATTGAGCCTGGTTCGTTGTTGTTTTTCTACCGTTCGGATGATTCCAAGGTTGTCCAATCGATAGGAGTAGTGGAAAAATGTATCCGCTCGGCTGATTCATCAGAAATCGTTAAATTTGTCGGAAAGCGGACGGTTTATTCGTATCAAGCAATAGACAGGATGTGCAGCAAAGAGGTGTTGGCCATATTATTTCGGCAAGCCAATGGTTATGAAATTTCGATTTCTAGAAAACTATTGGAGAACTCTGGGGTTTTTGCTCGTCCTCCCCAATCCATTTCAAGCATCAGTAAAGAAGGTCATACATGGTTGTTGAGTCAAAAAAGAATATAGTCCTACTTTCGATAAAGCCAAAGTATGCCCATGCCATTTTGGCAGGGGGGAAAACCGTGGAATTTCGGAAGATACAGTTCAAGCGGGAAGTCAGCCATGTTATGATTTATTCGAGTAGCCCGGAAATGAAGGTGGTTGGGTATTTTGAAATCGACAGGGTGGATGTGGGGCGTCCAATGACTGCGTGGAAAAAATACAGATTGCAGGGGGGGATCAGTTATCAGGACTACTCCAATTATTATGAGGGTCGTGATACCGCGGTAGCGATTGCTATAAAATGTGTAACGGTTCTTTCAAAACCTGTAACCTTGAATGGGTTGAAGCGAGGCCTGAAGGCTCCTCAGAGCTTTTGTTATTTGGACTCACTATATCTGAAGAAGCTGATGAATTGGGACGGCACTGTGCTTGGAGCAGGCTGAGCGGTAGATTTTAGATGTACCTGAATTGACAGTATTAGTATCAATTGATACCTTATTGGTTCAATGAAAAGGAAAGTACATGGCAACGGAGTCGATACCAAAAGAGTGGAGAGAGACGGTATGTACAATTCTTCGTTTGCAAGACAACTCGAAAATTCAGATCACACTACGAGCGCAAAAGGATTTTGCTGCACAGTTCCCCAATGCTTGGAATTTTAACCTATATAATTTTTTAACGTGCTATTTATCGCGATCCGATGCAACCGGTCAACTGGTTGCAGACTTAAAACCGCCTGGAGCAGCTTACGAGTTTATCTGCAAGTATGAAGGCGAACCGGTCTATGCAAAAATAAATCTATTGGTAGCAGGCGATGTTATTATAATCGTTTCTGCCCACCGCCCACTGAAAGGCAACAAATTATGAAAAAAGAAATGATCGAGGTTGATGTTCCTGTTCCGTCAATCGATAGACAATCAATTGCGTATATTGCAAAGGCAACAGTTAGTGCTGTTTTTGACGAATTTTATCAAGATTATGTTTTGGATGGCGACGCACTGTTGGAAATTGATCGGGTAAAGGCCCGCCATATGGGGTTGATGCAGCCTGAAGAGATTAAAGCTCTGCGCGAACGACTGGATATGACCCAGAAACAGATCGCCGAACTGTTGCAGATTGGTGCGAAATCTTGGTCGCGCTGGGAAACAGGGAGGGAACGACCTTCGCGATCCATGAATATCCTGATTCGTTCCCTGAATGATGGAAAGATAGATCCTAACTATTTACGGTCGCTGAAAGAGGATAAGCAACCCGCTTGGGGACGTATATTGCACGTTTCTAAAGGGATGAGTGTTAAAAACCAACCTATTTCAATTAGAGGTTTATCTGATAAAAAGTTTAGTACGAGGGAGGCTGCATAATGCAAACTGCATCCAATTTACAACTTGAACACTATTTTCTTACGGCACTCAACTATACCGTGAATCCAGATTTTAATCCGGAAGATCCTATTAAATTTGAATTTACGGATATTGTTACGGAATACGGGAAGCAGCCGCTGAATAAAAAGTCAAATAAGGAGTGGCAGGTCGATTTGAAAATAGAATTTATTCCACCGGAGGAAAGGAATATACCCTATTCTTTTTCTGCTTCAATTGTCGGGTTCTTTTCTATCGGCCCCAATATTTCCGAGGAGAAACTTGAAAATTTTATCGAGATAAACGGAACCAGTGTCCTGTACAGTACTCTTCGAGAAATTATTCATACCCTTACAGCCAAAGGGCCGTTTCGCGCTTTGTTGCTTCCAACGCTTTGTTTCCAGAAAGATGAAAAGGAAATTGACCAGAGAAAATAGACTGATCTTTATTGCAATGTGTTAAATACCGATGTCGACCGCTTGCAAAAAATAGTTCTAATATTAGGCAATGGAATTTTCGACGGATGATCTGAAGTTCCTGCTGGCTCAAGGTGTAGTAAAATGAATGTAATTGATGCAGATTTGTCACATGTTAAATATCTTTCTGACTTTGGACGAAAATCATTCATTCATGCGTATCAATGTACTTTGCCGCTAGAAGAGTTGAATAAATACATCAGCGATGCCTTTTCAGAATCCACCATTCTAGCAGAGATCAAGAGCTTGTTGGGAACTTATCTTGTTGCTCAGGATTCGAAACTTAATCTATGCGGGTATGCTAAGTTAATTGAATCTCCTTCTCCAAAATGTATCGGGTTGCACCGTTGCATTGAGCTTCAGCGCTTGTATGTGGATGACGATTATAGAGGTCAGGGAGTCGGGAGACTTTTGGAGTCTCACGCTGAGGTAATTGCTCGAGGCCGAGGCATGCAAGGCCTTTGGCTTCAGGTTTGGGAAGGCAATGTTGTCGCTCAGGATATATACAAAAGATGGGCCTTTTCAACGGTTGGGGAAAAACAATATCAAGTCGGGGAAAATCAAAGAACTGTGTTGCTGATGCGTAAATTATGGGTCAGCAGATAGCAACACCAACACAAGGAACTGCTATGAATTTAAGTGGACATACAAAACCTTTCGCCGTGCTGGGGCATCCGATTGGGCATACGCTCTCGCCGGTGATGCATAACGTATCGATGCAGGAGCTTGGTTTCGATGGTATTTATCTGGCGTTGGATGTGCACCCCGACCGCCTGATGGAGGTGCTGCCTTCGATGGCGCAGATGGGCTTCGTCGGAGTGAACCTAACCGTGCCGCATAAGGAAATTGCCTTTCAAGGGTTGGAAAAACTCGATGAGAGCGCACGATTGCTCGGCGCGGCCAACACGGTGGAATTTACCGAGGACGGCATGGTCGGTCATAATACCGATGGCTACGGTTTCCTTAAGGCACTGGAAGAGGCCTTTGGAAAAACCGTTGAAGGCGACTCGGTCTTCGTGCTCGGTTGCGGTGGAGCAGGGCGGGCTACAGCTCTTATGGCAGCAACGAAGGGCGCAAAGTCGCTGGTGTTGGCGGATATCGATGCGGAGCGCGTTCAGAAACTTAATGATGAAATAATGGGACTGACCCCTCATGTGGAAATCGTCCATGCGTTTGAAAAATCGAAACAGATCGAGCTCTGTCGCGCTTGCGATCTCGTGGTGCAGGCTTCGCCGGTCGGCATGAAGGAGGGGGATCCTTCGCTCCTTCCTCCCGAAGCGTTCCGCACTGGGCAACGCACTTTCGACCTAATCTACATGTATCCCGAAACCGCTTTCCTAACCACCGCACGGGAGGCTGGCGCGGAGATTGCTAATGGTCTAGGCATGCTTCTGCATCAGGGCGCTCGCGCCTTTGAAATCTGGACGGGCACGAGTCCGTCGGTTTCAGCGATGCGGAACGCGTTAGAAGCAGCGGTTTACGGGAAATAAGTGCATGGGATTTATTGATGGGTACTTCACTTTAATCGTGTTCATGTTCGGAGCCTGCCTCGGCAGTTTTCTGAACGTATGCATCTATCGTATTCCTGCCGAGCTGTCCGTGGTCAAACCTCGGTCGCGTTGCCCGAAGTGCATGACGGATCTGGCCTGGAAAGATAATATTCCGATCCTCGGATGGCTGATGCTTCGTGGGAAGTGCCGCTATTGTCAGGTTTCTATTTCTGCGCGCTATCCCTCTGTAGAATTACTTACCGCCCTTCTATTCACCTTGGTTTGGCTCTGTTTTCCTTATGATCCGGTGCTTGCGCCCTACTGGTTATTGGTCTTTGGGCTGGTGCTTGGCACCTTCGTGGATATAGATGAAATGTGGCTCCCCGATCGCTGTACGATTGGCGGCATGATCGCTGGCCCGATGTTCAGTTTTTTGATTCCAGCGATGCACGGAACGGAGAGTCATTTTGGCGGGCTGGTTCACTCGCTGGTCGGCATGGGGTTTGGCTTTGGCCTGTTTTGGGGAATCGCTCTTCTTGGTCGTTTGATTATGAAGAAGGATGCGATGGGGTTTGGCGACGTCAAATTAATGGGCGCACTCGGGGCTTTCCTCGGGGCCGAATCCATTATTTTCATCACCTTTGTTTCATCGCTATTCGGAGCGGTGATTGGGGTCTCTTTCATTGCCATGGGCAAACGAGAGCTACAAAGTAAAATTCCTTTTGGCCCCTACATTGCGCTAGCGGCCGTGCTTTGGATGCTGGGTGGTTCCGGTTTATGGGATGCTTACGTCGCTTGGGTTACTGGAGCCCCGACGTATTAGTCTTTATGGTTGCGCACCATATCCATGAAGGTTTGGAAGGAGTCCATATAGTCGTTTCCGGCGACGTAGGCATAATCATTATGTTCGGCCCCTTCGATCCAGAGATTCATTTTTTCCCCGGGGGCGGCGGCGTATAGTTTTTTGCCGTGCCAGAAGGAGAGAACGGTGTCGGCGGTCCCGTGCATGATGAAGACGGGGCAGGTGGTTTGCTGGATGTGCCGCAGGTTATTGAATTTATCCCACGGCAGGATTGGGATGATGATTCTTACGCGGAAGGCGGACGTGAAAGTGCTCCCTAAAATTAGCCCGCCTACTTCACGATGCGCCGCCAGCCAGCAAGAGGGGCCGCCGCCGACGGAGCGGCCATGGACGATGATGGTTTTAGGGTCGATTCCTTTTTTTTCAACAAGCCAGCGGTAGGCCGCATCGATATCCTAATACGTTTTTCGGACGGACGGCGATCCTTCGCTGGTGCCATAGCCGCGATAATCGTACATCAGCACCGAATAACCAAGCGGCTGGAATTGCCGCATGAACGGCAGCACGCCGCCGAGATCTTCTGCGTTTCCATGGCTGAACAGAAGGGTATATTCCGCGCCCGGTGCTTCGAGATAGACTGCGGTGATTTTTTCGCCGTTGCCGGAGACGATGTTTAGTTCATTGGGTAGGTGGGTGTAGCTCGCCGTCTGCGGCATAAAGATCAATTTCTCCGCAAACAGAAATACGAGCAGGTTCAGGAGGAGGTAGATGCTGCCACTCAACAACACAATGCGGGTTAGAGTTTGTCCAATCATGCTAGAAATATAGAATTACGAACGAGGATGTGCAACGGAAAGATTTCGTGGATCGGAAATGGAGTTGCGGGTTGGGGGGATTCGGGGCTATGGTCTTCCGCTTAATTCAATCAGTGATTTGAGGAGTATCTATGTTCAAGATTTGGAGTTTTTTGTTGGGTATCTTTGTGTGGGTCGGTTCAGTACAAGCGCAGATGCCGCACGAGGTGCTGTTACTGGTCAATAAAAATTCGCAGCCGTCACTCTTGGCAGCGAATGTATTTGCGGCGGCACGACAGATCCCGAAAATGAACATGGTTTATTTGAATATCCCGGAAAATGCCTATGGTGGAACAGCCACCGTGACGCCGGAAGAGTTCACGAACCTAATCTGGGAGCCGGCCAATACGGTTGCGCAGGAGCGGGGGATTGAGGGTCAAATTTTAGCCTGGGTCTATTCCGTCGATTTTCCGATTCGCGTGGCGACCGATTCGAGCGAGCGAAAAAAAATGTCGGTTGGCGGGATGACGTTTGTGCGCAACAAGCCGCCGGAACTCAGTTTGGTCGAAGAAGGAAAATATCTCTCCAAATTATTTGGAGGGCCCAATGAACGGCTAAAAACCAGCTTATCTGGGTTATCGCTAGCGATGCATAAAAAAGGACTGGGTATGGATGCTCAGGTTCCTCCAGAGGCGGCCTATTTACAAGGCGGTCTCCGCGAGCGCATGCCTTTGCCGAGCATGATGCTGGGCTATATTGGAGAAAAGGGTTCTTCTATCGATACGGTTCTTCAAACCATCCAGCGTGGGAAGATTTCGGATCATCGGGGAATGCGTAACAACATCTATTTTGTGACGAGCGACAACGTTCGCTCGACGTGCCGCGAATGGCAGTATGCCCCCGCTCTGGAAGAGTTAAAAAGATTCGGGATCGAGTCCGTCGTGACGACGAACTTCCCCGTGGGAGTGAGTCAGGTGATGGGGATTATGATGGGTTCCGAAAAGGTTGATCCGGCCACGATAAAGTCATTTGCGCCGGGTGCGATGGCCGAGCACTTAACCAGCTGGGGCGCGGAGTTCCAACGACCACAAACCAAAATTACCCGCTGGCTTGATGCTGGAGCAACCGGTACGGCGGGTACCGTGGTGGAGCCTTACGCAAATCCCAATAAATTTCCTTCCGCGCGTTTTTTCAGTTACTACGCTTCCGGAGGTACGATGCTTGAGAGTTTTTATCAATCGATTGCTTGCCCACTACAAATTCTATTGCTCGGCGATCCGCTCGCCAAGCCATATGCCATGCCGTTATCGGTCAAGGTACTCGGAGCGAGTTCGATCTCCACGAGTTTTACCTATTTTACCCAAGCGGAGAGTCGAGTGCAGAATGCGTCGTTCCTTTACTCGTTTTTCCTCGATGGGAAGAAAATGGGTGAGGTAACAGAGAACCCGGCCTTTTTTGTCAACATCATCCGACTGGCGGATGGTTACCACGAATTGCGTGCCGTGGCGCGCATTAAGCATTTGGTGGAATTCAACAGTTCGGTCGTCAAGCCGTTCACGGTGGATCGAATGGGACGTTCTGTGGCCATTGATCCAAATATTCAAAAATCCGGAACGTATGAGCATGCCATTAAGGTGCAGATGGGCGGAGAGGAAGTGCCTGAAAAACTACAACTTGTGAGTGGGGAGCAGGTGCTTGATGAAAAGAAGTATGAAGACGGTGTGGAATTGGTTTTGAACGAACATTTGATTGGTGAGGGACCGAACCGCATTCGCGCGATTGCCATCTATGCGGATGGCATGGAGGTTTCCAGCCCGCCCATTAGTTTTGGCATTAAATTTAGTTCGGAGACTTGATTCATGCGCGTTGAGAGAACCAATAGTCCTGAGGAAACATGGGAGCTTGCTGCCGGTTTGGCGGACGAACTCGGCCCCGGAACCATCATTGCATTACACGGTGATTTGGGAGCGGGGAAGACCTGTTTTATCCAAGGGTATGCTGCCGCGCTAGATATCGACGAGCCCATCACCAGTCCCACCTATACGCTCATTGGTGAATATAAAGGCCGCCTGCCGCTCCATCATATCGATCTCTACCGACTCTCCGGCCCCGAAGAGGTGCTTGGTCTTGGGCTGGAGGAGTATTTTCGAGCCGATGGTATTACCGCCATTGAGTGGGCCGAGCGTGCTGAAGGTCTATTGCCGTCTAACCTATTACACATCCGCATCGAGGCCGATTCACACACCGGAACACGTACGTTCCACATTTTCCGAGAGAACGAAGCGTGAAACTATTTTCGATTGAACTCAGCTCGAAGCACGGCAGTATTTCCCTCGTCGAAGAGGGCGTGGTCGTCGCCGAAAAAAGCTGGATTGAAAACTTTAAGAACCGTCAACAGCTCTTCGATTCGATGGCGGAACTCGGTGTGGACTGGGATACCGTCGATGGCTTTGTCGCAGGGCGGGGTCCCGGCGCCTTCTCGGGAATGCGTATCTCCTTTTCCGTCATTAACTCGCTTGCCGCTCCGGGAGGCAAGCCGGTCTATGCGCTCAACAGCGGCGCGGCAATAGCCGCGCAGATTGGCGCACCGCGTATAGCTGTAGTTGGCGATGCCCGCCGAAATAAAGTCTGGGCCGGAGTCTTTGTTGGCGCTGAACTTGAACAGGAATTTAAGTTAATGGAATATGACGAGCTAGCTCGTTTTATTCCGCAGGAAACGCTCGTCGTTAGTCCCGATCATGATCGGCTGGAGGAACTGCTTGCTGGGTTCCGGACGCTGGACAGTAACGAACCTGTTTTCCCAACGGCGGGAGTGCTCGGCCAGCTTGTATTTCAACAGTTAGAAAAGAGGGGTGGATCCGAGCCTTTCGAGCCCCTCTATATGCATCCTCCCGTTTTTGTTGAACCTCGTTTTTCAGCGCAGCTTTAAAAGGAGAGAGCGAAGAAGGAAATGAGGCCGACGCAGAGGCAGTAGATGCCGAATCGCCAAAACCGTCCGCGCTGTAGAAGGGATACGAGCCACATGAGCGAAAAATAGCCTACGACGGCGGATACCGCCAAGCCCACCCCAAATTCCAGTGCAGTGCATCCCGAGGTATTACCGTGCCGCATTAGGTCGCGCACCGCCAACAAACACGCGCCGACGGATAAAGGGATCAGCATGAAAAACGAAAATTCGGCGGCCTGTTTGGGCTCGATCCCCAAAAACCGGGACATGCCGATGGTGGATCCCGACCGGCTCACCCCGGGAAGCAGTGCCACGGCCTGCATCAGGCCAATCATTAAGCCCGACACCCAGCCGACCGGTCGGTTGTTCTTTTTTGGAAAGTGGCTGCCAATCAGAAACAGGCCTGTACCCATCAACGTGCAAGAAACGAAACGCGGGTTGGAAAAGGCCCCTTCCAGCCGATCCTTGAATAGGAAGCCGATTGCGATGGCGGGAATACACCCCGCCCCGATGAGAAGGGCGAAGTGAATGGATTCCTTTTCACCACGCAACACCCCCATTCCAATGGTCCAGAGGCGTTTCCAATAGAAAGCGAGAATGGCGATGAGTGTGCCGGTATTCAACACGATCTCCAGTGTTACGCCGGAAAGCTCTTTCATACCCAGAAAATGCTTGGCCAAAACCAAATGACCCGAGCTACTCACCGGCAGGAACTCTGTTACCCCTTGAATAATTGCCAGTACGATGACGTTGAATAGGTTATTCATATTAGCCCACCAAAAAAAGAAAAGCAGTGTACGGATCATGCCTTGCGTATTCAACCGGAATCCAGAGTGGATTAAAGGTATTTTATCGTGTTGGAAAGCCGCACGATTTGTTTGTAACGCCTGTGTGGGTTGGGTAGAGTGCGACCTTATTTTTAACAACGATAAGGATCGTGCTCATGAAAAAGTATTTCCCAACTCTTCTCCTTGCTACCGTCTTGCTGGTGGGTAGCGCTCGTGCTGCCGGTGAGGTTGTTTTTGTCGACGTTCAAGAGGTGTTTAAACATTTCTACAAGACGAAACTTGCACAGGACCAGATCCGCCAGCAGGCCGACGACATCAAATTTGAACGGGAGGAGATGGAGGCTGAGATAAAGGAAGTGAAGGAAGAGGTCGAGGTATTGCGAATTGACTCCCGCGATGAAACGTTGAGTGAGGATCTTCGAGGAAATAAACGGGATCAGCTTGAGGAAAAACTCGTAGAGCTACAGAAGAGTGAGCAGGAGATGATCGACTTCGAGAAACTCCGGATGCAGCAACTCGAACAGCAAAATACGCGAATGACCCGCAAATTGTACGATGAAATTCAGGATCGGATTATTATTTTTTCGAAAGAAAAGGGATTTTCCGGGGTAATCGACCGCTCCGCACAGAGCCGTTCGGGCATGCAAGTGATTCTCTTCGTGAACCCTAAACAGGACGTTACGGCGGACCTCTTGGCTATCTTAAACGAAGGCCGCGCACTTATCTCAGAAGAAGAGCCTTCCTTGAGTGGGGAGCAATAGGCGATGAAACTTTCGGAGATGGTTAAAAAGCTAGGCGGGGTTCTTGACGGGGATGGGGCAATTGAGATTTCTGCGGTCGCCGGTCTTGACGAGGCCGGAGTGGGCGATATCAGTTTTCTTTCTAACCCCAAATATGCGACGCAGGTCGCAACGACGAAAGCTTCGGCTGTGATTGTTCCAGCCGACTGGGATCGCCCAGCCACCTGCGCCTTAGTCCGAGTTAAAAACTCTGACCAAGTATTTGCCTTGGCGGCGGAGCTATTCTATGAGGCGCCTCCCAAACCCGCCGCCGGTGTGCATCCCTCTGCAGTGGTTGCCGAATCGGCACACCTTGGAGAGGGGGTATCGATCGGAGCGCACTGCACGGTGGAAGAGGGCGTGTCGATCGGAGCCAACACCATTATTTCGGCGAATTGTTTTATTGGCTACAAAACGTTGATTGGCCAAGACTGCTTCCTTTACCCACTCGCTTCCCTTCGTGAATTCACGGAAGTGGGGGATCGTGTAATCATCCATAATGGGGCCGTGCTGGGATCCGATGGATTTGGCTATGCGGTTCAGGCTGATGGCTCTCGAACCAAAATTCCACAGATTGGAAAAGTAGTGATCGAGGATGATGTAGAAATTGGAGCCAACGTGGCCATCGATCGCGCCCGTTTCGGGAAGACGCGGATCGGAAAAGGCACTAAGATTGATAATCTTGTGCAGATTGCCCACAATGTGGTGATTGGTGAGCACTCGGTACTTTGTGGTCAAGCTGGAATCTCCGGCAGTTCCACCATCGGATCCCGTTGTATTCTGGCGGGGCAAGCGGGATTAGCCGGGCACCTCACGATAGGTGATGGTGCGATCATCGGTGCGCAGGCGGGGGTAATGAAGGATGTTCCGGCCAAGGATTTTGTAATTGGTTCACCGGCCATGCCTCACCTTCAAGCAAAGAAAATGATTGCCAATATGATTACGCTACCCAAGTTAAAAGAGAAGGTGAAGCGACTGGAAAGTCAGCAGGGGAGATAGGCGGGAAAATTTTTTCGTGTAAAAGCCAGAATCTAACACACCATTTATGTACGTTTCAAACCTTAAATAAAACAATTATGTATTTTTTTAGGTTTAAATGAGAACGGGTTTTTAATATAAAGCGTTATAACTAATTAGGTTAAATAGATTAATATCCATTGGTCTGTTTCATGCTCTACAGCAGTTGGAATAGATAGGTTAAAGAAGTCGGGCTCTTCCTCGTATCGGGGGCTTTGAATATAGAGTGAGGATGCGTTGCTTCTGATTTGAGGGGCGTTTAATTATTAAGGAGATAGATGAATGAAGAATAATACCGAATTTTTTGGCGAAAATGTATTTGGCCTTCCGGTCATGGAGCAACGCTTGTCTGCACCGACCTATGCGTCACTCAAAAAAACCATCGATACCGGCTCTGAGCTGGATGCGAGCATTGCCGACGAAGTCGCTGAGTCGATGAAAAAATGGGCTATGGAAAAGGATGCAACGCACTACACTCACTGGTTTCAGCCACTCACTGGCGCTACCGCCGAAAAGCACGACTCGTTTATCTTTCCTGATTTTAAAGGCGGTATTGTTACGACCTTTTCGGGCAGTGAACTGATCCAAGGCGAGCCGGACGCCTCTTCCTTTCCATCTGGCGGTCTGCGTGCCACCTTCGAAGCCCGCGGCTACACGGGGTGGGATCCGACCAGCCCAGCCTTCATTAAATATGATGGCGCTGGCGCGGCTACGCTCTGCATCCCGACTGTTTTCTGTGGGTACAACGGCGAGGCGCTCGACAAGAAGACCCCGCTACTTCGTTCCATGAAAGTGCTTTCCGAGCAGACCGTCCGCCTTGGTAAGCTCTTCGGCATCGACTGTGGCGACACCATGGCCAAGGCTACTCTTGGCTCTGAACAGGAATATTTTCTGATCGACGTCGACCTTTACGCCGAGCGTCCTGACCTTCAAGCCACTGGCCGTACACTTTTCGGCAAGGCCTCTAGCAAACATCAACAACTCGACGACCACTACTTCGGCGCCATCAAGCCCCGCGTTGCTACATTCATGGCTGATCTCGACCTCGAACTCTGGAAGCTCGGTGTTCCGGCCAAGACCCGTCATAACGAAGTCTGCCCCGGGCAATTTGAACTCGCACCGGTTTTCGAAACGCTTAATATTTCCGTCGATCACAATATGATCACCATGGAGGTGCTCAATACACTCGCCGAAAAACATGGCTTTGCCTGCCTAACGCATGAAAAGCCCTTTGCAGGCGTCAATGGTTCCGGCAAGCACAACAACTGGTCCATTCAAGGGCCGGATGGCAAGAACTGGCTGAGCCCAGGCGACAACCCGCACGACAACGCCAAGTTCATGACCATCATCGTTGCGCTCATGAAAGCGGTCGATACCCACGCGGATCTGTTGCGCGCATCCGTAGCCACCGCCGGTAATGATCACCGCCTCGGCGCCAACGAAGCACCTCCCGCCGTGGTTTCCATTTTCCTCGGCGACCAGCTCACCGACATCGTGGAGCAGATCGAAGCCGGAGGAGCGAGCAGCTCCAAAGATGGCGGCGATATCCACCTCGGGGTTGATCTGCTACCGAAACTTCCCCGCGGGAATACCGACCGGAACCGCACCTCGCCGTTTGCCTTCGTGGGCAACCGTTTCGAGTTCCGCGCGGTCGGTTCCAACCAAAGTCCGGCCGGCGCTAACGTGGTACTCAATACCATCGTGGCTGAATCCTTCGATTATATATGCACCGAAATTGAAGCCGGTCTTGAAAAAGGCGGCGAATTTAACGCGGTACTGCAGGAGGTCCTCGCAGCCGTCATCAAAGAGCACAAGCGCATCCTTTTCAACGGCGATGGTTATACCGACGAGTGGATCGCGGATGCCGTTCAGAAAGGGTTGCCCAACTTGGTAGCGACGCCAGAAGCGCTCGAAGCGTTGAACTCTACAAAAGCCAAAGCGATGTTCTCCAAGTATGGTGTACTCAGCAACGAAGAGCTGGAGTCGCGTTACAACACCTATAAGGAAACCTACGAGACCCTGATCGGGATCGAAGCCAATACCGCTTTGGATATCGCAAGAACCTTGATTATCCCCGCGACCGTTACGGCCATTACCGAGTACTCCGCTGTTACGGCTGTTGCAGGTATTGCTGGTGAAATGTCCAGCCTGCTGGAGCAAGTGGTTTCCGGTATTGCCCAGCTCGAAGGGGTCGAAGGTCCCACGGCAGAAATTGCTGCAATGAATGAACTGCGTGTCTCGGTCGATGCGCTCGAAGCGCTGGTCCCCGCCGACCTCTGGCCGTTGCCTAGCTACAACGAGATCCTTCGCGTCTAACGCTCGAAGAACAGATCGTCGAAAGGCCTCGCTTCATGCGAGGCCTTTTTTTATCTTCCCCGCATGAAACGAATCGGAATTACCCTCGGCGATATCAACGGCATTGGGCCGGAAGTGATCCTCAAAGCAACCCGCCATTTTCGGTGGCCGGAGGAGGTTCGTTTTGTGCTGATCGGCTCGGAAAGGCATCTTCGAAATCAGGGTTGGGAAATGGGCATTACCCTTTCTCGGAAGATTGATTTTATAGAAATCAAAAACGCGGCGGAATGGCGCCCGGGCGAAATCCATGTTGCTGCCGCCCAGTTGGCAGAACGAGCCATCCGCCGAGCCGTGGAAGGCTGCCTTTCCGGCGAACTCGACGCGATGGTTACTGCGCCGATCTGTAAGAAAGGATTCCATAAGGCGGGAATCCACAGACCCGGTCATACCGAATTCCTTGCCGAACTCACTGGAACCAAAAAATTCGGCATGATGCTCCTCGGCGGCGGCCTCCGCGTCATGCTCGTCACCCGTCATATTCCACTTTCAGAAGTGCCTACCGCACTCACTAGGGAAAATATTAGCGAAGCCATCGAGCTCACGGGGCAGGCTCTCGCTCTGTTTGGAATCAAGGATGGTAAAATCGGAGTTTGCGGTTTAAATCCCCATGCTGGGGAAGGCGGAGTGATGGGTCGAGAAGAGATTGACTTGATCCACCCCGCAATTCGCGCCGCGCGAAAAAAAGGATTTAACGTTTCCGATCCAGTTCCAGCCGACACCATTTTTTATGAAGCCCGCCGAGGGGACTACGATGCCGTAGTCGCGATGTACCATGACCAAGGGCTCGGCCCGCTGAAAACGGTCGGCTTCGACGAAGGCATCAATGTAACCCTCGGCCTGCCCATCATCCGCACCTCGCCCGACCACGGCACCGCCTTCGGCATTGCCGGTAAAAACCAAGCCTCGCCCAGAAGTATGAAAAATGCGATGGTTCTCGCCCTTGAAATGGCCGGAAAGAAAAACCCATGGAAGTGATGGGAAGCGCTTTCCTATTAGGGGTGGGATGTGTGAAATTCTTTACTTAACAATTAGGGGAAGTGAACACGAGGTTCTTTGGCGAGACCATGGGTCATTGGGCAAGTATACTAAGGAATATGGATATTATGGAAGTCTACCGATGTTTATCACTAACTCTGTCTTACGATGGGAACCAGTCCTCGAATCACGAGATTGATCTTTATGACGTGGCTAAAGCATTGATGGGGTTCCAACGTTCATTGGCATTAACAACGCACTTAGTTCTACATAATGAAATAATTACGCAGGCTCCTGCTCTGAAGGAAGCATTCATTCTTGCGAGCCCGCCAATCGAAGGCAGTTGGAAAATTCCTGCGAAGGTTATGGTTCCCGTATCCATGCTTTACGCGCTGAATTTTGTTCCTAGTAGTTCACCCGTGGGGCATTTGGTACGCTCCGCCTATGACTACGTTGTAAATGAAACACTTGGTTTTCATGTGGACTATGACCAGTCTTTAGGCCAGCAGTACGAAGATCTAAAGCAAACGGATAGTAAACTTCCGGTTCTTGAGCAGCACAGGCTCGATTCTTTGGCCGAAAAATGTGAGATCGCCATTAAAGAGATGCATCGTCCAATCAAAGGGCGGGAAACTGCATTATCTGCCAACATTAAGGCGTGGTCTTTTTCTGAGGCCATTCAGGTGCTTGGACCCGAATTAAACGTCGATACGTATAATAGCATCGGACTAACGGACACAGATACAAGAAAACATATCATTGTCGGTAAAATATCCAGCTATAACAGCAATACATTCAAGGGGCGGATATATGAGTTAGAGGAAAAGAGACCTATTTCTTTTGAACTTTTGAATGATGCCAAAACGCAAAATGCTATAAACTTAATTACTAACAGCCTTGTGGTTAATGCACGCAGGGAAGTTGAGGAAGGTAGCAATGGAGTCATTTACTGCCGAGCCTATAAAGAGACGAGTAAAACCGGCACTTTGAAAAATTTGACTATTATCGAAGTTTCAAACAGGGAATTTCCTGGTCATGGAGCCTTTGAATTATAGGAATAAGAATTGCCGACCCTGATGTGCAGGCAGGATCAGATGAAAGCAAAGTAGATAGGCTCAGAAAGTATAGAAAGTGACTTTTAACGGTTATTGCTCCAATGCCTAGATGTCGGTATAAAAAGAGACAGGAGAGATGAGATTGTAATGAGTGTGGCATACATAAATTCGGAGGTATTGACTTGGGCGCGAGAGCGTGCCGGAGTTCCGCCCGAGGATCTGATGCAGATCAATCGGAAGTACGTCGATTGGGAGGCGGGAAATTCTCTTCCCACCTTCTTGCAGGCCCAGATGCTCGCTAAGAAACTCCATGTTCCCTTTGGTTTTTTCTATCTTTCCGAGCCACCTAAAGAAAAACCTCTGACCGTTGATTTGAGGACGTTGAGCGATTCCCATCGTCATAAGTTTAGCTTGGAGTTGCGGGACGTGATCGCCGATGCTCAGCGCAAGCAAGATTGGTATCGGGAGTTTTTGCTGGAAGGCGGAGCCGAATCGCTGGAGTTTGTCGCGAAATACAGCGTCGCTCATTCTGTAGAGGAAGTTGCGAATGATCTCACAGAAACGATTGGCCTCTCTTTGAATGATCGCACCGGTTTTACCAAAGATAATTTTTTGGCCTATCTGACAGAACATACGGAAGAGGCCGGTATTCTGGTGCTGCGGAATGGGAAGGTGGGAGCCAATACACATCGTGTTTTGGATGTGGACGAGTTTCGCGGATTTTCCTTGCCCGATTCCATTGCTCCGGTTGTATTTGTGAATACGGCTGATTTTATGGCGGCACAAATTTTCACATTGATTCACGAGCTGGTACATCTTTGGTTAGGGGCGGAAGGCGTTTCTGATCAGGGGATTGCCACCTATAATTCCCACTCCAAGGTGGAGGTTTTTTGCAACCAAGTCGCTGTGGAGGTTTTAGTTCCGAAAGACGCCTTTTTGCGGGAATGGAAACGGCTTAATGGAAGTCTTGAAGAAAAATCGGATCGCTTAAGCCGGATATTCAAGGTGAGGTCCATCGTAATTGCACGTCGAGCATTGGATTCTCGGTTGGTGGAGCGCTCTTCTTTTTTTGAGTATTACAACGATCTGCGGGTTATTTGGAAGAATGACCGAAAAAGTAGATCTGGTGGAGGAAATTTCCATAATTCGTTACCGGTTGCCAATAGCCGGACGCTAACAGATGCCATTTGCCATGCCACCTATTCCGGGAATTTACTGATGCGTGATGGCGCACGGCTATTGGGGATAAAGCCCGCCACTCTGAGCAAATATGCCAAAAAACGAGGGGTAATGTGAGATACCTTCTTGATGCCAACGTTTTTATTCAGGCGCACCGTCTCTATTATCCATTTGATGTCTTTCCCGGTTTCTGGAGCTGGCTGGAACAGGAAAATAAAGCGGATTCAATTGGAACCATTGATTGGGTCTGTGCTGAAATAAAGGCAGGCGATGATCAATTATCCGAGTGGATGAAAAACTTGGACTCGGATGAGTGGGTACTCAAATGCGACGATGAAACAACGCAGCAGAATTACGCACGAATTGCCGATCAAATTATGGGAAATACCCATTACACACAACCAGCTAAAGAAGAGTTTTTTGACCTAGCCGACTCATGGTTGGTGGCAAAATCCAGGGCTTTGGGCATCACAATCGTTACGGAAGAACGATCCAACCCGCAAAAACGCAATCAAATTTATATCCCCGATATTTGCAAGATGTATGGGATCCCGTGCATCAATACGATTAGTCTGATCAGGGAACTTGGCGGACGCTTCTGAAAATGGGAACCCGTATGTCTGATACACCTCGACTCACCAGTCCAAAGGAAGTGCGTGCGCTTTTGGAGAAATTGGGGCACCGCCCGAACAAGGGGCTGGGGCAAAACTTTTTGATCGATGCGAATATTCTCGATATTATCGCAAATACCGCCGATATCCAACCGAACGAAGCTGTACTCGAAATTGGCCCAGGTCTCGGGGCGTTGACTGAGCGAATTCTTCCACGGGCAGGACGTGTTACCTGCATTGAGAAAGATCCAACCATGGTGAAGTATCTCAAGGTTCGACTTCCCGGATTCACGTTGATTGAGTCCGACGCGCTGGATGTTGATCTGGATGCGTTATTTGCAGGCGGCATCACAAAGGTGGCCGCCAACCTTCCGTATTCGGTGGCGAGCCGATTGATGGTGGATATTTCTGAGTGTGAACATCGACCGGAATTAATGTCGCTCACGATCCAGAAAGAAGTAGCCGAGCGATTAGTTTCGCCGGCAGGTAGCAAAAGGTATGGTGTGTTGGGTATTCTCACGGGCGCATTCTATAAAAATACGTTGGTCAAAAAGATTAGCCCAACCTGTTTTTTGCCCCCGCCGAAAGTATGGTCGGCGGTGGTTCGGATGGAGCGCCGCGATGTTCCCGTTCTTGATCGTGCGGAATATTTTGCCTTCAAGCATCTGGTGAAATCCTGTTTTTCGCAGCGTCGTAAGCAAATCGGGACTCTGCTTAAAAAACAGGGGGTTTCTTCGGTAGATACCGTATTAGCTAATGCGGGGATTGAGCATACCGATCGACCGGAACGGATTGAAATCGAGCGGTGGGCGGAACTGTCTCGGTTGCTCTAACCCCACTTGCCGTATAAGGGGTGCCCCGATTTGAGCGCTTTAATGGATTGACTCGAAAGAGGTCAAAACCCATATTAGCCCGCTATTTTTTCAGAGTAAAATTAGAGGTTTTTTATGTCCAAAAACGAATCTACATCGACCAAAAAAGAGTTTTGTCCCTCCGGATTTCCCAAAGCACAGGGTATGTATGACCCGCAAAATGAGCACGATGCGTGCGGCGTGGGATTCATCTGCAATCTACACGGTAAAAAGTCGCACGACATTATTCACAAAGCCCTCGAAATCCTAGTGCGTCTGACGCACCGTGGCGCGGCGGGTGCCGATCCATTGACGGGTGACGGCGCGGGGATTCTGCTGCAAATTCCACATAATTTTTATAAGCGCGAGTGCGTGGCTCTGGGTATTGAACTTCCGGCCCCGAAAGAATACGGCACCGGACTGGTCTTCCTGCCGCAGGACGAACAACAACGCGAACAGTGCAAGCAGATCCTAGAGAATGCCACCGAAGCCGAAGGTCAGACCTTGTTGGGATGGCGTAAGATGCCAACCAATAACAAAAGCATCGGGAATACCGCCAAAGCATCCGAGCCGGATATCTGGCAAATTTTCATTGGCCGGGGCGATGCGGTGAAGGACGAGCGCGAATTTGACCGCATGCTTTACATTATCCGCAAGGTGGCGGAAAATAAAATTTTTAAATCCGATATGCCAGCGAAAGAGGATTTCTATGTCCCGACCTTGACCTGCCGTATTATCATTTATAAAGGATTGTTGCTGCCGGAGCAGATGGAGGAATATTATCCTGACCTGCTTGATCCAGAGTTTGACTCCGCCCTTGCCCTCGTGCACCAACGCTACAGTACCAACACCTTCCCGGCATGGAAGCTGGCTCAGCCGTTCCATGTCTTGTGCCATAATGGCGAGATCAATACCGTTAAGGGGAATTGCAATTGGATGAACGCCCGTCAGGGGCTGTTTAAGTCGGAGTTATTCGGCGACAATATTGAGAAGCTTGTCCCCATCATCCAGCCAGGCTTGTCCGACTCAGCCTGCCTCGACCAAGTCGTGGAACTGCTCTACCACACCGGCCGCTCGTTGCCGCACGTCATGATGATGCTTATTCCGGAAGCGTGGCAAAACCACAAAACCATGTCGGCCGAAAAGAAAGCCTTCTACGAATATCACTCCACCTTGATGGAACCATGGGATGGCCCCGCTTCAATTCCGTTCACCGACGGAAGTTGCATTGGCGCGATCCTCGACCGCAATGGCTTGCGCCCCTCGCGCTATGTGGTGACGAAGGATGGTTATGTCATCATGGGCTCGGGAACCGGAATCGTGGATATTGATCCGGAGAATATTGTAAAGAAGGGCCGTCTCGAACCTGGCCGCATGTTCTTGGTCGATATGGATGCCGGGCGTATTATTTCCGACGAGGAAATCAAGGCCGAAATCGCTACGCAACAGCCGTACGGCGAATGGATGAAGGAAAATTTGGTGGATCTCGAGACGTTGGCTGAAAAAGTGGCCGATCCGATCGATGCCGAAAGCATCACGGAGCGCCAGCGCATGTTTGGCTATACGATGGAGGATCCAAATCACATCCTCTCTCCCATGGCATTGACCGGCATGGAAGTCAGTGGATCGATGGGGATCGATACCCCGATCGCCGCGCTTTCTGAAAAGACACAACTCCTTTATACCTACTTCAAGCAGCTCTTTGCACAGGTTACCAATCCACCGCTCGATGCATTACGCGAAGAACTGGTGACCTCTTTGTTGACTAACATTGGCGCTGAGCAGGATCTCTTTACCGAGACGGCACTACACTGTCGTCAATTGAAGGTGAAAACCCCGATCCTCACGAACGAAGCCATGGCGCAAATTAAGGCGCTCGATCAGCCCGGCTTGAAAAATATCTGCTTACCGATTACCTATAAAGTAGCCGAGGGCGGTGAAAGCATGAAGTCCGCATTGTCGACGCTTTGCGCTGCGGCCTCCAAGGCGGTTGAGAACGGCTACACGATCCTCACGCTTTCCGACCGCACGGCGGACAAAGAAAATGCCCCGATTCCAGCGCTGCTAGCGACAGCCGCAGTCCATCACCACTTGATCAAAAAGCTCCAGCGCACCAGCTGCGGTCTGGTGGTTGAGTCCGGCGAACCGCGTGAGGTTCATCATTTCTGCACGCTCTTCGGATATGGCGCGGGCGCGGTGAATCCTTATATGGTCTACGAGACACTTCAGGACATGATCGATCAGAAACTGCTGAAAGACATCGATATGAAGGTCGCGGGTACCAATTTTGCCAAGGCCATTAAGAAAGGGGTGCTCAAGACCATGTCAAAAATGGGCATCTCCACCCTCCACTCCTATCGAGGCGCGCAGATTTTTGAGGCCATTGGCATTAGCACCTCTGTGGTGAATCAATACTTCTGCGGAACGGCCTCGCGCATTGAGGGAATTGATCTCTCGGGTATCGCGAAAGAGGTAGAGGAGCGCCATAAGAAAGCCTTCCCCGCCCGTAAGATCGCCAAAACCCTACCTCTCGAAGTGGGAGGGGCTTACAAATGGCGTCGCAATGGCGAGGACCATATGCTCAATCCAGAGGCGGTCGCCCTTTTGCAGGAATCGTCCCGCACCGACAACATTGAGTTGTACAAGCAGTTCTCTAAAATGATCAATGACAACGGGCGTAGCATTAAGACCTTGCGCGGTATGTTTAGTTTTAAAATCGACCAACCTTCGATTCCGCTCCGCGAAGTCGAACCATGGACTGAAATTGTTAAGCGCTTCAAAACCGGCGCGATGTCCTACGGATCGATCAGTCAGGAAGCTCACGAAACTCTCGCGATCGCGATGAATCGGATCGGTGGAAAATCCAATAGCGGCGAAGGCGGCGAGGACGTTGAACGTTTTACTCCCGATGCCAACGGCGATTTGCGGCGCTCGGCGATTAAGCAGGTGGCCTCCGGTCGTTTTGGAGTCAGTAGCAATTATCTCACGAATGCTGATGAAATTCAGATTAAGATGGCGCAGGGAGCGAAGCCTGGCGAAGGCGGCCAATTGCCCGGCCACAAGGTGAAGCCATGGATTGCCAAAACCCGTAATTCCACACCGTACGTCACCCTAATTTCACCGCCGCCACACCATGATATTTATTCCATCGAGGACTTGGCGCAGTTGATTCATGACCTAAAGAATGCAAACCCATCGGCGCGGATCAATGTGAAACTCGTTTCGGAAGTTGGGGTGGGAACCGTGGCGGCCGGCGTATCGAAAGGGAAGGCCGACGTCGTACTGATTTCGGGCTACGACGGCGGAACCGGCGCATCGCCCCAGTCGTCGATTAAGCACACGGGTCTTCCGTGGGAGCTTGGCTTGGCCGAAGCACACCAAACGTTGGTGCTCAATAATCTGCGCGACCGGATTCGTGTTGAGTGCGACGGTAAGATGCTGACCGGTCGTGATGTGGCTGTGGCCGTATTGCTCGGGGCCGAAGAATATGGTTTTGCAACGGGTCCATTGATGACGATGGGCTGCATTATGATGCGTGTCTGTCATCTAAATACCTGTCCGGTCGGTGTGGCCACGCAGGATCCAGAACTCCGTAAAAAGTTTTCTGGAAAGCCGGAATACATCGTCAACTACCTGCGTTTCGTCGCTGAGGAGTTACGTCAGATCATGGCGGATCTCGGGTATCGCACCATCAATGAGATGGTCGGCGAAGTGCAGCGACTCGATACCAACGATGCCGTGACGCACTGGAAAGCCAAGGGACTCGACTTTTCGAAAATTTTCTATAAGCCGGATGTGGGGCCAGAGATTGGACGCTATCAGACCGTCACACAGGATCACGGTTTGGATACGGCGCTCGATCACCAATTGATTAAGGAAGCACAATCGGCGCTTAAGCATGCCGAGAAAGTGGTGATCAATACCGAACTCAAAAATATTAACCGTACGGTTGGTGCAATGCTCTCGCACGAAATCTCCGAGCGGTGTGGTCAGGACGGCCTGCCGGAAGATACCATCACGATCAATGGAACGGGTTGCGCTGGGCAGAGTTTCGGTGCGTTCGCCGCATACGGAATTACCTTCAATGTGAAGGGCGATGCGAACGACTATTTTGGAAAAGGTCTTTCCGGCGCCAAGCTGATTATTCGTCCGCCGGAGGTTTCGACCTTCGTTCCGGAAGAAAATGTTTTGATTGGTAACGTTGCCTTCTACGGAGCAGTGACGGGTCAAGCCTTTATCCGTGGACTGGCAGGCGAGCGCTTTTGTGTGCGCAACTCCGGTGCCGAGACGGTGGTTGAAGGGATCGGCGACCACGGTTGCGAATATATGACCGGCGGCCGGGCGATTATTCTGGGTCATACCGGCCGAAACTTTGCGGCCGGCATGAGCGGCGGCATCGCTTATGTGCTCGACGAAGCGGGGGGCTTTATTGAAAACCGGTGCAACGCCGATATGGTTGATTTCGATCCGCTCGAAGAGAGCGATATTAAGTATTTGCGCGAAAAAATCAGAAAGCACGCGGAATATACCGATAGTTCGGTGGCCAAACGCCTACTCGCTGATTGGGACGGTGCTTTGAAAAAGATAATCAAAGTAATCCCAGTAGATTATAAGCGTGCACTTGCCTTGCTAGCGGATGAAGAAAAGACTGGAGAGTAGAGATGGGAAAGCCAACAGGATTTAAAGAGTATAAGCGGCAGGTTCCGGTAGAACGCCCTGTCGAGGAGCGCATCGAAGATTATAAAGAAGTCTACGAGCCGTTTTCTGAGAAGAAGTTAAAAGAGCAAGCGTCTCGCTGTATGAATTGTGGGATTCCGTTCTGCCATATTGGTTGTCCGCTCGGTAATATTATTCCCGAGTTTAATGACCTCGCTTATAAAGGGTTGTGGGAAAAGGCCTATGAAGTGCTTTCTGCTACGAATAATTTTCCAGAGTTCACGGGTCGCATCTGTCCAGCCCCCTGCGAAGAATCTTGTGTTCTGGGTATTAATGAGCCAGCCGTAACGATTGAGAATATTGAAAAAATGATTACCGAGCATGCATTCGATGCAGGCTGGGTTGTCCCAGAGCCTCCGGAGCAACGGACTGGAAAAACCGTCGCTGTTATCGGTTCCGGCCCATCCGGTTTGGCCGCCGCCGATCAACTAAACCGCGCGGGCCATACCGTAACGGTCTTCGAGCGATCGGACCGTATCGGTGGACTACTACGCTATGGAATTCCAGATTTTAAGTTAGAGAAAAACATCATCGACCGGCGTATTGAAGTCATGGCAGATGAAGGCATTATCTTCACCACCAATGCGGCGATTGGAACGGATATCTCCGTGGATGAATTAAAGGAGTTTGATGCCGTAGTCTTAGCCATTGGCTCCACGATCGGTCGTGACTTGCCTGTGTTGGGAAGAGATCTTGAAGGGGTTCATTTTGCGATGGATTTCCTGCCTCAGCAAAATAAAGAACTGGCGGGTGACGAAGTGGAAGGAAAAATTTCCGCCGAAGGTAAAAACGTCATCGTAATCGGCGGGGGCGACACCGGCTCTGACTGCGTTGGCACGTCGATCCGCCAAGGGTGCAAGTCCGTCGTCAACTTCGAACTCTTCCCGCAACCTCCGGGAGAACGCCCCGCGCACCAGCCTTGGCCGTATTGGCCGATGAAGTTGCGTACCAGTTCCTCGCATCGAGAAACGGATGGCGATAAGCGCTCCTATGCAATTTTGACCAAGGAATTTATTGGTGACGCAAAGAATAAACTGACCGCACTCCGTTCTGTGAACATTGAATTTAACCGCGAGCGCAAGACCGGTAATGCGACCATGGATGAAGTGGCAGGCACCATGAAAGAGTGGAAGGCGGATCTGGTTCTGCTGGCTCTCGGTTTTATTGGGCCGGAGCGGAACAATGTAATTCAAGGCCTCGGTGTTGAACTCGATGAACGCGGAAATATTAAAACCACAGAGAACTACCAGACCAATATTGAGAAGGTCTTTACGGCGGGCGACTGCCGCCGCGGGCAATCTCTTATTGTCTGGGCGATCTCCGAAGGCCGTGAAGCTGCACGTAGCGTGGACCTGTTCCTGATGGGAGAGTCAAATTTACCGACGAAAGGGCCGGACGATCTGCCGAAGAGATAGAAAAAGGCTATAGACCATGGGTCTTAGGCTCTAGAAAAACCGGAAGTTCCATATCGTGGAACTCCGGTTTTTTTGTCTTTCCCCCATGTTTTCATTTCAAGGGTGGTGGACGTGAAGATCCTCATCTGTATTCACAGCCGCTTTAATCGCTGCAATTTCGAGGGCAATGAGTTGTTCAATTATAGCGTTCGGTTTAAGGGAAAGTGGTTTTGAAAAATCTACAAATTTTTCAAATACGGCCTCGGCCGCTGCGCCGCCGGGCGGTACACGGATGACTTCGAATCGGTATTCATTTTTCACCGTCTCAATGTCCGTGACGAACAAATGGTGGTCGATTCCTTGGTGAAGGAAGCGCTCTTCTGCAACAATGTGGCCTCTCATATCCATTCTACGTTAACAGGAGAAATTGTAATACGCTGGCTAAAAATTGGAAAGCGACTTCCTTAAGCTTTTAAAAATGGTTCAACTCAGTCGGCTCATTTCTTTGAATTCATTAACCCGGGTTTCGATGGCACCGCGATCGAGCTGTTTGAGGCGTTCGAGGCTGAATTCTTCGACGCCGAAAGAGGCGGTAATACTGCCGTGAACCATGGCTTGGCGAATGGATTCTTTATCCGCTTTGCCCGAGGCGGCGAGGGCACCCATGAGACCGCCGGCGAAGGTATCGCCCGCGCCGGTGGGATCTTTGAAGGTATCGAGCGGGTAGGCGTGCAACAGGAAAATATCTTCTTTAGTGAAGAGCATCGAGCCATTGCCGCCTTTTTTGATGAGTACGTATTCCGGGCCGAGTTCGAGCAACTTTTTGGCGGCATTGTTGAGCGTGAATTCACCGGTGAAGAGTTGAGCCTCGGATTCATTGAGTGTGAGCATGTGGCATTTTCCGATAACCTTGGCCAGTTCATCTTTGGCGATGTTGATCCACAGATCCATGGTGTCGATAAGGATAAACTTTGGGGAGTGAACCTGTTCGAGTACATGGAGCTGGAGGGCGGGGTGGATATTGCCGAGGAAGAGGTAGTCGGCATTCCGATAGCTTTCGGGGAGCTCGGGGGGAAAGGTTTCGAACACATTTAGGTCGGTGGAAAGCGTACGGCGGTTGTCCATATTTTCTTCATAGACTCCGGACCAGCGGAAGGTTTTTCCTTCGACGGTTTGGAGCCCTTCGAGGTCGATCGACATATTTTCCCAGGTCTCCCGGAACTCGGAAGGGAAGTCGGTTCCGACCACTACGACCATTCCGGGTGGGGTGTAGAAGGAGGCCGCCGCGCAGGCATAGCTGGCGGAGCCGCCTAGAATTTATTCCTGCTTTTCGGTGGGGGTTTCGATGGTATCGATTCCGATGGAACCGACGATAGTTAAGTTTACGTTAGATGGGGGCATAGGGAGTCTCCGTTAGATGGCGAATAAAATGGTGGCTACGCTGAGTGCGCCGACGACGTAGGTGTGCGGATCTTTAGCCGCAAAGGCGAGCGGGTCGTCGTGCATTTGGCCGCGCCAGGCGAGCAACCAAATACGTGTGATCCAGTAGAGCAGGAGCGGGCAGAAGAACCAGAGTAAATCGGGGCGGCTGTAGATCTCTGTGACCCATTCGCTGTTGAGATACATGGTGAAAACAAATGCGGAGAGGTAGCCGCTGGCGGTGCCGAAGGCCATAAGTATCGGTAGATCCTCTACGGTGTAGCCCCGCTCGCGGTGTGTGTTTTCGGTTTCGCATGTATCTTTCATTTCGCGCAATTCAGAGAGGCGTTTAACGAGGGCTAGACTTAAAAATAGGAAGATCGCGAAGATGATGAACCACGATGAAGCGGCCGTGCCGGTGGCAACGGACCCCGCAACGATGCGCATGGAGTAGAGAATGGCCAGTGTGAGCACATCGATGATTTCTTTCTGCTTGAGGCGCCATGAGTAGATCGTGGTGATGGCGTAGTAGACGAGTAAGGTTAGGAGAAATGGGAGGGGTAATAGCATGCCGAGAATAAGGCTGACTAGGGCTAGCAGAGGAATGAGCAACGCTCCGACGGTGATGGGCAAGTCGCCGGCGGCGAAGGGGCGGTGACATTTACGCGGGTGGTGTTGGTCGGCGCTGAGATCGAAGAGGTCGTTGAGTACATAGATCGAGGAGGCGGCGAAGCTAAAGGCAAAAAAGGCGATTCCGGCCTGTAGCAAGGTTTCGAGATCGGTAAATTTGTGTGCCAGCAGGATGGGGGAGAAGATCAATAGATTTTTAAGCCATTGTTGGCAACGCATGGCTTTAACCAACATGCGTGCAATGGGGCGGGTTTCGGTGAAGATCTCGGTGGAATTTTTGGCATATTTCTCGCGTGCGGCTTGAGAGGGGTTGACGAGGATGATTTCGTCGGCGGCATCCCAGATGGGAAAGTCGGCGGCATCATTCCCGGCATAGCTAAATTTGGGGAAACGCTCTTGAATCGCGGCGAGTTTGCGAGCATGGCGCATATTGGTATCGATGGAACTCGAAATTATGTCGGTAAAGAGGCCGAGATGATCGGCCACGGCGTTGGCAGTACGGTAGTTGGAGGCGGTGGCAAGAATGAGTGTTCGCCCATTTTTGTGTTCCTGGCGCAGGTATTTCAGAAATGGCTTGTGGTAAGGTAGAGCAGAAGCATCGAGAGTGACGCGTTGCATCACCTGTTCCTTCAGGTAGGCCTTGCCTTTGGCCATCCAGCCTGGAATGCGAAAGATGCTTGCGGGGTCCCGGCGTAGCAATAGGAAGAGCGCTTGATGAAGCGTGTCCAGCTTGACGAGAGTTCCGTCAAGATCCACGCATAATGGAATGGATGTAGTCTCTTTCAAATTTCAGGGTTTCAGTTTAAATTTAATGCTTCACGTCTACTTGGATATAGCCGCTACGTATTTTTGCTTCGATCTTTTTTCCGATCCATAGACGGATCTGTTCGCGTACATATGGAACCAGAAGCAGAAAGCCGGAAACGTCGGTAATCAGCCCCGGGGTAACGAGCAGGGCTCCCGCTATGAGGATCATGACCCCGTCCATCATCTGCGGAGCAGGGACGGTGCCGATTGACATTTCACGCTGTATTTTAAGCAGGGTAGCAATACCTTGACGCCGAACTAGTGCGGCGCCCACGACTCCGGTTAGTAGGACCAGTGCGATGGTGGGCAGGAAACCCAAGGCCCCGTGTAGTTCAAGGAGTAGAGCCAGCTCCACGATCGGCAGGCCGATAAACAGAGCGATGAGATAGGAGAGGGGCATAGGTGCTCCTTTTTAAGATTTGTCGCTAGCGCGGATGAGCAAGTCTTCAAATTCAGCTTCTTCAAGTAGGGCATTTTTCCATGCTTCGACCAGCTGGGCGGCCTTCTTGTTGGTTAGATTTCTAGATAGTTCCGCGCGCATTCCAGGCAAGGCGATCTCTTCATTTCCAGCGATTTTATCGGCCACGTAGGCCACGAGGTATTCATCCGATGTAACGATTAAATCGATCAGCTGGCCTTTGTCGTAGAGTATGGCAGCCCCTTTGATTTGCTGACTAAATTCGTCTTCGAGCTCCGTGACGAGATCAAACGGTTCGGTGGTAGTCGGTTTGAGTTTGTACTCGCCGATCGCATCGGCAAAGGACGTGCCGGCATTAAGTGCTGTGAGAATTTCATTGTGTATCTGTTGAGCCTTCTTGGTATAGGCCTGTTCTGCGGCGGCGAGTTTAGCGGATTCGGAGGCGGCTTCGCTAACAAGATCGAATGAGGGTAGGAAAGACGGAAACTTTTTGGTTAATGAGAGGACATAGACGAAGTCGCGGCCGATAACCGGGTCGCTGTAGTAGTGGGTCGTATCTTTTTCCAAAGCGAAAGCCGCCCGTTGGAACGGGGCGGTGGGGTCTACGTTCTTAACGGAACTCATCAGGGGGAAAGCCGGCATGTTATCGATGATTTCCAGGCTAAGTTTTTGAGCCACTGATGCAAAGGTTGCGGTTTCATTGGACAATTCAGCGACGAATTCGTCGGCTTTATCGGCTGCTTTTGTGCGTGCCTTCTGCATCTGGAGGCCTTCGGTGATCTCGACTTGAACTTCTTCAAGTGGTTTGAATTCCGGTGCGGCAGTTGGATCGGCATCCTCGGTGGGTTGCTTAAGGAAACGTTGCTTGTTCTGTTCGTAGAAGGTCGATACCATTTCGTCAGTGACTTCAGCGGGGTCGAGGTAATCGGCCACAGGGATTTGGATATAATCGACGATTACCTTTTCTGGCATGCGAAACTCTTCCTGATTCAGTGAAAAGTAGTTTTGGGCCTCTTCTTTCGAAATGTTTGGAGTTTGAGCCAGGTGGCGGGGAATGGCGGTATATTCGACCGTTAACTGGTCGGTATAGAGGTGGAAGGCTTCCATAATCTCCACTTCGCTTACGAGAGCACCTTGGGCAGGTATGCTGGTGACTTTTTGAATCAGAACCTCTTCAGCAAAATGGACTTCCACCGCCTTGGGCGTCATGCCGGTGAGGGATTGGATCTGTTGCAAGGCTGCGTTGTAGGCCGTGGCATCGTATTGCCCCGTCTGCTGGTTTTGAAAAACGGGCTGTTGCTGGATGATGGCAATATTTTGTTCTGGAGTCACGATCATGCCGAGCTGTTGCGCCTTCATCAGCATGGCGATGCGCTGCCACGCGGCGGTTTCGAGGATCTGCTGAATGTCGTCCGTAATGCGAAAAGGGCCGTACTGCAAAGTATAGTTCAGTCGGATGCTTTGGTAGGCCTGTCCAAAAGCCATGCGCGAGATTTCCTCACCAAAAAGTATGCCCGCCCGCTGAGCGGCGGCACGGTCGTTCTTGGCGGCGGTGCGTTGGGAATTCGGCATGGACATTCCCACGAAGGCCACGCTAATCAGTAGAGCAAAAGCACCCCAAACGATTTTTGATTGAATTAGTTTATGAAATTTAGAAATCATCATTGTCATAGTCTTGTCCTTGCTCCTAGTCGGTATATGTAAAAATAACCCGCGAACAGTACCTATTGCGCCCAAACGGGTCAATCGGGAAGTGGTTGATTCGTGGGAGGGTAGCGATTTTTCTGAAAGGCGGGCGTTGCCGGAGGTTCACCCTGGGCTTCGGCGGTACCGATCGCACGGTTTCTTTTCGGCGGAATTGGATGGGAGACGGCCCTGTCATGGGTCGGTCTATCTCGCCGATAAGCCGTAAAGATCCACTCTAAAGTAGAGGATTGTAAACCCGTATTCCATCGAACTAAAGGTAGGTTATTTTAGCCTTTATATAGGGGTTTAGGTGTCTTTATTCGCATAGTCACTTACGCAATCGGGGCAAATACCATGGCTGAATTCGGCTTTGGTTTTTTCCTTGAGGTAGAGATCGATTTTTTTCCAGACCCCATCGTCATCGAGAATGCTTTTGCAGGAGGTGCAGAGAGAGTGAACGCCTCCGATCTCGCGGACTTTTAATAGGGTGGTCTGTAAACTTTTATTGGACTCTGCGAGCACCGTCTCTTTTTTAGAGAGCGTAACGGTTTTATTGCGCAATCGACCTAGAGTAACGGCCGCTAGCAACTCGATCGCGATATAGGCCGGAGAGTAAGTAAAGGTATTGTAGCTGATTGAGATTTCGAACGAGTTATAGGCATAGAACGTAAGTGGGATTAGGAGCAGGGTCATGGCCACACCGGCAAATATTCCATAGAGCCACGCTGCATATCCAATTAAGCCAAGACCCAGAACAAAATAGGGTTCTCGACTTGGGGCGAGGTACCTCAAAATCACGAAGTAGCCGGCAACTGCGAGCAGTACAAAAATTAATTTGACCATTTTATTCATATCTACTGTTCTACATTATTCCTTTTATGGGTATTGCCCAGGGGAAGCAAGTCCTATGCCAGAGTCTAGTCCGAACATGAGGTTCATATTTTGTAGGGCATTGCCGGCCTGACCTTTCATTAGGTTATCAATGTGCGAAACCACCCGGAGCCGATTGGTACGGGCATCCACATCCACCGTTAGGTTGCAATAGTTTGTGCCCCTTACATCGGCGATACTAGCTGGAGTTTGGGCATCTTGAATCCGCACAAAGGGATTGTTCTTATTAAACTCACGATAGATTTCTAGTACTTCCTCCTCAGTTTGCCCATCAAGGTTAGCATAGAGAACGGACATTATGCCCCGGCAGACCGGCACGACCTGAGCGGTAAAGGTGATCTGTATCTTTTCAGCCCCCAGAGTGCTGAGTTCCTGCTCGATCTCGACCATATGTTGGTGGCCTGAAAGACGGTAGGCATTCATGTTGTCGTACCGGTTGGGATAGTGAAAGGCGGCATGGGGTTTCTTTCCTGCACCGGAAACCCCTGTTTTACAATCGCAGATGATGCTTTTCGTATCAATCAAACCTGCGGCCACCGCAGGGGCCAGACCGAGAATGCAACTTACCGCAAAACAACCGGGATTGCCGACGAGCCGCTGTGCCTCGCCAATTTTGTGCAATTCCGGCAAGCCATAGGCGGCATCTTTCAATAAAGAAGGATTCAAGTGAGTGGGATCGAGGCCGATAAAGGTGGCATATTCGGCATATTTCTCGGGCGATCCAAAACGGAAGTCGCCGCTATAGTCGATCACCTTGGCCCCGCGCGCCAGCTCTTCGCTCGCTTTCTGCATGCCCACCCGATCGGGGGTAGAAAAAAAGACCACATCGTAGGGCTCTGCCGCTTTCGGATCGTCGGGCGCCACAATTACCTCGTCGCAAAACCCCTGCAGATGAGGAAATACATCGCTCATTTTCCGATCGGTATCCGACAGACTCACTAGACAGCCGATTTCTGTTTCTGGATGCCGGAGGAGTAGTTCTGTGATTCCAACTCCGCCGTACCCGCCTGCGCCTACTACTTTCGCCTTGATCATATGTATCTCCTCGCTAAAACGTGGGCGAAAAATAAACTACCCGATCTAGTGAATCGACCTAAAACGGCGGGAACATTAGTGGGGGGGGAGAAGGCCTTGGAGAATAAAAATGAAGAATAGGAGAAGGAACCCCGCGTTGGCCGTACCTAGACAATTCCCTATCACCGTAGCGATAGATGTGGGCGCGAATCAAACCGAGTTCCGGAACCCTCCCTTTTTCAAGGGCATGCAGGCGCCGATTCGAAGCTAAGCTCCCTTCTTATATAATCATTGGGTAAGGGAAACACGTCTATTTCTCGTACCACGTAGGGCTTTGTTCCTTTCCTAAACTTCAAAGCAGAAGGTAATAGATTTAACCTTGAAACACGATGAAAAAATGAGTTTTAGGCAGATTTATTTACGTTAGAATTTGCCAACTTATTGGCGTTGGAGTAGCTTAAAATTATGGGTAGCTTTAAAAAAATATGGATGGAAAAGGATCATTCCGGTATTCAGTTCGTGAAGTATAGCTTGTGCGGCGGGACGGCCATGGCCGTCGATATGGTGATCTTCTTCCTCGTGGCCTGGCTCCTCTTTCCCGCGCTGACAGAAACGGACGTTCTGGTACGCCTATTTAAGTTAGAGATCGTGGCGATTCCCGAATATCTGCGTACTCTTAATTTTTGTTTGGCGAGCCTGATCGCTTTCGCACTATCCAACCTCACAGCCTACATCTTGAACGTGCTGTTCGTTTTCAAATCGGGGAAGCACAGCCGCCGGAAAGAGCTCGGCCTCTTTTATCTTGTGTCGGCGATTAGCGTGGGGCTCGGAGTGGGTATCGGAGTGCTGCTCATCCAAGGTTTTGGTCTATCAACCACCTTCTCTTATCTGGCCAAAGCGGCCTCCAGCATGCTCATTAACTATGCCGCGCGTAAGTTCATCATTTTCCGTGGCTAACCTAATTTTTGTAGCGAGATAGTTTTTTTTGCTCACAGTCAGCCAGCACCAAGCCACAAACCCAATCAGGCTGATCAGAGACAGGGACAGGACGGGGCTCATGTATCGTGTATTGGGAACCGGGGAAAAAATACAAACTCCAATGGCGGTACAGCATGAACTCAAACTGGTACTTATAGCAAAGAGCAGTAGCTTATCCCTGAGTGATGGAACCACGACCCAAATAGAACCGCTTGCCAGTAAGACAAGAAATCCGAGCACCACGCCGGCGATAGGATTGAGTACCATCTTGTGTTCAAAAAGGACGTCGTAG
>JAJRRI010000017.1 GCA_024279685.1 Verrucomicrobiota bacterium
ACGATCATTTGCCCGACGGACTATCTGGGTGAAATGATGAAGCTGATTATGGATCGGCGCGGCGAGATTCGAAAAACGGATTCGATCGATGGCCACCGCGTAATGCTCACGTGTTATATACCGCTTAACGAAGTGCTGATCGATTTCTACGACAAGCTTAAGACCATCAGTCGCGGCTATGCCTCAATGGATTATGAATATTCCGACTATCAACCCTCCGATCTCGTTCGGATGGACATTATGATTCACAGCGAAGTGATTGATGCATTTTCGAGCATCTTACATCGTTCCAAAGCGGAATCCCGCGGCCGGCAAATGTGTAAATCGCTGCTCGATGTGATCCCGCGTCAGGCCTTCTCGGTCGCCCTTCAGGCGGCGGTGAGCGGCAAGGTTATTGCTCGTGAAACCATTCGAGCCTACCGCAAGGATGTAACCGCTAAATGCTATGGCGGCGACATCTCCCGCAAGCGAAAATTGCTTGAGCGTCAGAAGGAAGGTAAAAAGAAGCTCAAAAAAATCGGCAAGGTAAATATTCCGCAGGAAGCGTTCATTGCTGTTTTAAAAACGAATAAGAAGTAGCAGAGAGGAGGGCTGTAGACTTTAGATTAGAGGCTTTAGGAAAACACGCTCCCTAAAGCCCACTGCCTAAAGCCCACGGCCATCCCCGAAGGGGAACCATGTTTAAAATTTTAAAGAAACGAAAGCTGCGGAAGCAGTTGAAGGAATATCTGCACGGGGCACGCCACGCCCGGCACATGCGTGCGGATATTGCTGCGCCGAAGGATCTCGAAGCACTGAGTGAAGCCGAGGCCGTCGTGCTCGAAATTCGTAACACGGGGCAGGGCGACGTGGATAAGGCGGTCGAACGGCTGAGCGCCGCCGCAAATAAAGTCTATCCCTCCTCGAACACGTCGGGTGTACGCGAAAACGTCGAAGTCATTATCGTCGCCCTCGCCGCCGCCATGGCCATCCGTGCCTTTTTCTTTCAACCCTTCAAGATCCCGACGGGTTCGATGCAACCGACGCTCAATGGCATTACTACTGAGGTGAAGCACGGCGGTGACCTTACCGATCGCCAACCCATCAAGTTCGTCAAATGGTTGCTAACGGGAGCTTCCTATAAGGAATTTAAAGCAAAGGTTTCCGGAGCCATGGGAGATCGGTTTTATGGGGATCGCGATCAGATTGTAGTGGATGTGGGCGGTGTTCCGCACGGGTTCCCAAGCTATATGCGTGAAGAGCTATTTCGTATGCGCGATGCCGGGGTGTTCAAGTCTTATTATAAAAAGGGCGAGGTGATGGTTAGCGCCAAGGTGATTGCTGGCGACCATATCCTCGTTAACAAAATGAAGTATAACTTCATGCATCCGGAGCGCGGTGACATCTCCGTCTTCAATACCAAGAGCATCGAACATGAACAAGTTCGGGCCGACACGTTCTACATCAAGCGCATGGTCGGGTTGCCTGGCGAAAAAATTCAAATTCAGAAGGGCCGCATCGTGGCGGACGGAAAAATTATTAATGAGCCCGCTATGTTCGAGAAAATAGCCACCGATCCATCTTACCATGGCGGTCATGGGAATGCCGGAAAGCTTTTGGATCCGAAGGATTCGATTCAGCTGGCGGAGGATGAATATCTGATGTGCGGAGATAATACCGCGCCAAACATGAGTCTCGATGGCCGCTTTTTCGGAGGCGTTCCGCGCGAAGATTTCCAAGGCCCAGCTTTCTTTGTCTATTGGCCCTTCCGCGAGCATTGGGGTCTTGTGCGATAGGGTTAAAAAAGTGAAAATTTGCGGGTTGACTTCATTATCTCCGTCGCTATTATCCCACCTTCTTTTCCACCCATTGGAAACCAATTGATTTAACGGAGTATTTTGCCATGCCGAATTTAAAAAGCGCCAAGAAGAGAATGCGCCAGAACGAAGTCCGCGCCGAGCGCAACCAGAAGGTTCGTACCCGCCTCAAGAATGCTCGTCGCATTATGATGGAGACCTTGGAATCCAAGGATGCCACCGCAGGTGATGTGGCTTTCCGTAGCTACTGCTCCATTCTTGATAAAGCGGCTAAAGGTGGAATTATTAAGAAGAACACCTCGATTCGCCGCAAAACAAATGCTGCGAATAACCTGCGTAAAATTGCCTCCTAAGTCTACCTGACCTATGGAATCGAAAAGCCCGCCACTGAGCGGGCTTTTTTTTTGTCTAAAACATTTTATCGGGTAAGGTTTTTATACGTAGGTAGGACGCGCTACTTTTTTGGAGCTCGGAGGGGGAGCGTGCGGTTGAAGGTGGGGGAATTGGCGGTATGGTCGAGGTCCGCGCAGAAGTAGCCGACGCGCTCGAATTGGTAGCGATCACCGGGTTTGGCGCCGGCGAGGCTGGATTCGAGTTTGGCGGTGGTGACCTGTAGAGCCTTGGGGTTGATGAGATCTTTGAAGTCAGCTTCTTTATCGGCGAGCGGATTTTCTACGGTAAAGAGGCGGTCGTAGTTGCGGATTTTGGCATCGATGGCATGCTGGGCGCTGACCCAATGGATGGTTCCTTTCACCTTGCGCCCGTCGGGCGCACTGCCGCCTTTGGATTCGGGATCGTAGGTGCAAGAGATGGCGATCACATGGCCTTCGCTATCTTTTTCAACGGCGGTGCAGGTTGCGAGATAGGCCCCGCGTAGGCGAACTTCGCGACCGACGAAGAAGCCTTTAAATTTATTATTGGGCGGCACGTCGATGTAGTCGTTGCGTTCAATGAATAATTCGCGACTGAAGGGAACGGTGCGTTTGCCCATTTCTTCTTTTTTGGGATGATTAGGCAGTTCGAATTCTTCGACGAGATCGGCGGGATAGTTTTCGAGGATGACTTTGATGGGATCGAGCACGGCCATCGCGCGGAGCGATGTTTCGTTGAGATCATCGCGGACGAGGCTCTCGAAGAGTTCGATTTCGGAGATACTTTCAACCTTGGTCGCCCCAAGGATCCCGCAAAAGGTGCGGATGGCTGCGGCGGTGAAGCCGCGACGGCGCATCCCGCCGAGCGTGGGCATGCGCGGATCGTCCCAGCCCTTCACCAGCCCTTCGTTAACGAGCTCGAGCAGCTTGCGCTTGCTCATGACGGTGTAGGTGAGATTGAGGCGTGAAAACTCGATCTGCTGGGGATGAAAAATATCCAACTCGTCGAGAATCCAATCGTAGAGCGGGCGGTGGACTTCGAATTCGAGGGTGCACATGGAGTGAGTGACGCCTTCGATGGAGTCTTCGATGCAGTGGGCAAAGTCGTACATCGGGTAGATGCACCACTGGTCACCGGTATTGTGGTGAGTGGCGCGTTTGATGCGGTAGAGTGCTGGATCGCGCAGGTGCAGGTTCGGGGAGGCCATGTCGATCCGTGCGCGTAGCACGCACGCGCCATCCTCAAACTCACCGTTTTTCATCTGTTCAAAGAGCGTCCGATTTTCTTCGATGGAGTTTTCGCGCCCGGGCGGTTCTTTGCCGGGTTCGGTGGGGATACCGCGGTAGTCTTTGAACTCTTCTTGCGGGAGCTGGCAGACGTAGGCCTTTCCTTTTTTGATCAGCTCGACGGCATAGTCGTGCATCTGCTCAAAATAGTTGGAGGCCCAGTAGCGATTTTCGCCCCAGTCAAAGCCGAGCCAATTAATGTCGTTTTGAATGGATTGGACATATTCCTCGTCTTCGGCGGCGGGATTGGTGTCGTCGAAGCGCAGGTGGCATTTTCCGTTGTATTTATCGGCGGTGCCGAAATCGAGGCAGATGGCTTTGGCATGGCCGATATGCAGATAGCCGTTGGGTTCGGGCGGGAAGCGGGTGATGATTTCGGTGCGTTTGCCGGAGGCGAGGTCGGCCTCGATGATGTCGTGGATAAAGTTAGTTTTAGTTTCTTCGGTCATATAAGAGCTCAGCGTTGTACAGACAGGCGTTGGTTATCCTTGATTCAGATATGTAGTTCAATCCTTTCGATGGAATTTCCTGATTTCTGAGTCGACGGTTAATTTTTTTAGATAGCGCCGATTGCTTCGTAGGTTGTGTCGTGTAGGAATGCGGGATCGACGAGCGCAAGAGTCGAAAGGAAATCCTTTGCAAACGAAAGGGGAGCGACCTATCGATAGGGATGAATAAACAGATCTAAGAGATCGAGGATTGGATGAATACCTATCCTCACAAGCTAGTGGGTTTTGAAACCGCAGAAGAACGGTTGTCTCGGGAGCGGGCGGCATGATGCCATCCGTCTCCGATAAAATGGGGAATTTTAATGTACAGCCTGCCGCAGTACCCTTTCGCTTCAAAAACACAAGGAAGTGCTGAAGGGAGTTTGGGTAGAAAAGAAATCTAAATCATCTCTTTCCGACAAAGGAGGCCGAAGGCCTCCTTTGTTCAGAATTTCCTTAACCTTGAGTTCTGCAACCCGGGCATTTTTCAGCCCAACAACATGCTCCAGCTCAAATCGTTGACTTAAACGCGTGAGGAATCCATTGGTCATTATCAGCGCAGTCGGTAACGCCAACAATCCACTCGATGGTCTGGTCCGTCGAGGGCTTGGCCAGGACGGCCGTGATCCGATGCTCTCCAGCTGCAAGCGTTGTATCCACCGATTGGTTGATGGGCATTCGGTGTGATGAGGGGGCCACACGGCCGCACTCACGGCCAAAAACAAAGTGGTCATCGAGAAAGACGCGACAGTTTTCGTTGGTATTAAAAAAGACTCGGGCATTCGTTTCGCGGTCGAGATGGATGGTGTATTCCACAAACATCATGCCGGCTTCGAAATCGGAAGTAGCGAAGGTCGCCACGGTTCCGGGAAAGGCGACCGGCTTCATTTCGGGGAGCACCAGTGCAAAGGGTCGACCCGCATCCCAACCTTGTCCAAACCAAGGCATTTCCTTAAATCCAATCCGAGCCGGAATGGCGGTGTTTGGGGGCAACGAGATGGCATCCGCTTTCGCGGGCATCCGTTCGCCCAATCGTTCCCGCAGATCCAAAACTAGATCGGTAAATGCATCCAACGAGTCCGGTGGCTCAATCCCAACGATTTCTCGACTCAGGACCAGATCACGGCCGATTGGGGCCAGCCATTTTTCGTCGATTCCATCGGGGTTGAGAATGCCTAGCAAGGCTCCGACCGTGGCGGCGGTGCAATCGGTATCCTTTCCGCAATTGTTGGCGGTGCAGATGGTGCGGGAAAAATCGCCGTCGCCATCGAGTAAAGCCAACAAGGTAAAGGCCATATTTTCGGTAACATTAGTAAAGTTTTCGTGCCCATACTTCTCAAGAATTTGTAGGCGTACGGTCTTCCAATCGTTGGAGTCTTCCCACCATTGGTAGGTATCTTCGATCGCTGACCGAATTTCGGCATCGGCGGGAATGTGTTCAAATCCGATTTTAACAATCGTGCGGATATCGGTTTCGACAAAAGCAGCCGCCTCCATGGCGGCCAGCCAGACTTCGGCCCAGAGGCCTTGTTCGGCATGGTCGAGGCAGGCATCTTCATATGCGTAGGCGGCCGCGAGCGCAGGATTTCCGGGTGCGAGGCAAGCCCATATCTCGCTACGGATCGCCGCGCCCATGCCGTTGATAAACCAGTTGTCATACGGACCACTCAGCGGGGGGGCGATGCCCTCGCGTAGATTTCGGATGCAGGCTCCATACTCATCCCACGGAAATCCAATGTTATTTTTCCATGCCTCAGAGAAAAGCGTAAGGTTTACTTCTGGGTTTTCTTGCTGATCGAGCAGACAAGCCCAGACCACTTGCAGATCGAGGTCGTCGTTCGGTACCATTCCAGTGGGAACGGGGTCGTAGAAATCCAAATCAAAGGGGCCGTCCATTCCTTCGTATGGCATGCCCAAGGTGCCTCCGACGGCTTTTCCCAGCCAACAGCCCATTACTTTTTTACGATAATTTTCAATTTCCACAGCGTTATCTCTCCGATTATTTTTTAGTTAAATTGATGGTATCGAGGATGAACCCGATGCATTCACATTCTCTTTTATTAGACCGGTAGACGGTCGCTTTCCCCGCGCCAAAATCGCATTAAAGCGCTATTACTCCGTGAGTAATGACAGAATATTAGGTTCTTTTTTCATTGTGTCCATTACGAAATCCTTTCGTTTTTAGAAAAATAAGACCATCCATTCTCCGATATGCCCGTGCGTGGAAGGAACTCCG
>JAJRRI010000018.1 GCA_024279685.1 Verrucomicrobiota bacterium
CATCAATCATCCCCCCCATCACGACGGTACTCCCATCGGCAACGGTTACCTGAGTCTGTATTGAGCGACGTTCAAAAGCGGGCATTCGAGCAAAAAGAGTCTCTCCACTTCCGCCTGATGCAGGTTCTCTATTTCCGCCCGAATCAAAAGCATCATAGCCCACGATATACTCATCAAATCCTTGAAAACGTATGATCTCGGGGTGTAGATCGAGGTCGATGGTATTGCTATCGGTATCCACCACCGGCGTAACCTTAAGTGAGACCCCTAAGTCAAAGTCTGCCCAGTCCTGCGGCTTCACCACTGGGGGCGTGCGCTGACCCGTTTCTACATCGTAGTCCTGCGGGTAGCGGTGAGTTTCAGCCACTCGGATAACGGCTTCATTTCCACTCTTGGTGGTTACCTTTGGGGCGGAAAGCACATCGGCGGAACCTTCCTGTTCGAGGGCGGTAATCTGCAGATCAACATCCCCATTACTAAAGAGCATGGCCGCTGGAGCTCCACCCATTGTTGAGAGAACTCCGCTTGCTACGGCACCGAAAGCGCCCGTGTTATTCCGTTGAGACCCGCCAAACAGATTCTGCCCGGGACGACCATTTTGATCCACATAGATCGGCTGACCGGTATTGGGATCAATCGTAGTCGTGTTGGCCGTTTGTCCGGCGGTAACCCCTCTCGGATCCAGTCCCAAGCTTCCCACGGTTCCACTACCAAATACACTCCAATCAAAACCCAACTCCTCGAGGGCGCCTTCGTTAAACTCGACAAACTTAGCCTCAATTTCAACCTGTTGCGAGCGAAGCTTCATGGCCTGTTCATCGAGTTCAGCCAAAACGGCTCCGATTGCTCTGACATTTCGTGGTGTATTCTTTACCAACAGCTTATTAAAACGCGGCTGATAGGTAGCCATAGCTCCT
The DNA here is from genome assembly GCA_024279685.1 of Verrucomicrobiota bacterium. Classification (GTDB taxonomy): domain Bacteria; phylum Verrucomicrobiota; class Kiritimatiellia; order Kiritimatiellales; family Pontiellaceae; genus Pontiella. The sequence goes on from JAJRRI010000018.1 coordinate 918, forward strand.
TTGGGGAAATCGACGATGGAGAAAAATCCAGCCACATCCACCGGTCCCATCCCACCTTCCTCCGAAGAGGAATCACCAAACAGATCGTCCGCTCCATCCGAGGAAGCGCCACTGGATTCCAAGTCGGCGCCTACTTCTGGAGTGATGTCGTATGTTTTCATGACCATTTTAGAAGCGGGGGTGTAGTTGATGGGCATAATGACCACCACACTGGACGTGACCTCAAATTTAAGAGCCGACATCTCCGTGACAAACTCGATAGCTTCATAAAGCGTCATGTCGACGATAGAAATCGTGATATTTTTGCCAGATTCTGGAGCATGGTTCATTCCGGAGACGAGAATATCTACATCCTCTCCAGCGGATCGGCGGGTGGCTGCAGCAAGAAACAACACCACATCATTAATATTGGCATCGCGGAAATCGAGGCGAGGTAGTTGAATGCCTTTCAACCAATCCTCCATCTGCTGGATTTCAATACGATCCACATCCATCGCCACGATGCCTTCCTTCGGGTCCTGCGGGAGCAGATTTCTTGGATTCAGGTTCCAAGCGGAATGAACCTCGACATAGGCCTGCGCCTTGCTTGCTCTTTGCTTCTTAAGCTCTTCAGCGCCCATGCTCGTGGATGCTCGTTTTTTGTAAGCAATAGCGCGGTTATCATACTTATCGAAGGTCAGCATAGCATCGAATACCATGATCGCTCCGTCATATTCCCCCGCTTTATACAGCTCAAGGCCCTTCTGAAAGAGATCCGAGAGAACGTCGCGTTCCCCGCTCTCTAGCTGGGACTGGACCTTGGCCGGCTCAGGTGCGGCCCTTGTAGATCCTGGAGGCTGTTCGCCGGATTCGTTCGCGACATCGAGCTGAGCCAAAACATCATCGGTGCTATTTTGAGCCTGAAGGGCTTGCACCCCCAGTAAGAGTCCTCCTAAAAGCGCTATGCTGTAGGTCTTCATCATGTTGTTCCCCTCTACTTCTAATTTTTAAATACTGAAAAAAGTTTGAATAGCACTCCGACCTTACTGGCGAGCCAGTTCCCGTTCACTGCGTGTCGTGCCATGAGCATCCACCATTGTGGCGGTCACAAAAATCGTCAGGTTTTTCTTCGCGGTGCGGGAACCCTCGGTACGGAAAAGGCGACCGAGATATGGAATATCACCCAAAAATGGAATTTGATCGCGGAAAGTTTCAGTCCGTTCATCAATCATTCCCCCCATCACCACCGTGCTCCCATCGGCAACGGTCACTTGGGTTTGTATTGTCCGCCGCTCAAAAGCGGGCATCCGAGCCAAAAGGCTCGACCCGTCTCCACCTGGATCGAAAGAGTCGGTTCCACCGGCATCGAACGCATTATACCCGACAATATAATCATCAAATCCTTGGAACCGTATAATTTCAGGTTGTAAGTCGAGCTCAATGGTATTGTTATCGGTATCCACCACCGGCGTAACTTTCAGCGAAACCCCCAAATCAAAGTCTGCCCAGTCCTGCGGCTTCACCACCGGGGCCGTACGTTGGCCCGTTTCTACATCATAGTCCTGTGGGTAGCGGTGGGTTTCCGCCACTCGAATGATCGCCTCACTTCCACTCTTGGTGGTCACCTTC
>JAJRRI010000019.1 GCA_024279685.1 Verrucomicrobiota bacterium
ACCTCAGTGTCACCCTCTTCATCTTACAACGGAGGTCTCTTTTTTTTTCGCCCCCCCCGAACTGAAATCAGGGAGTTTCGCGGAGCGGAGCTTAGGCTCCACTCAACTCCCTGATATTCAGTTCATGGAAAGGTACCAGCCGATGAATTTTAGAAAAGAAATTCTCTACAGCTCGTTCTTTGGATCCGGATAGCGGTATTCCTTGCCTTCATAGTTGATGAAAAGTACATCGTCTCCTTCTCGGCGGATTTGTTCTATTCCCGTAATGGGTACCTTTCCGCCGCCGCCGGGGGCGTCGATGACATATTGCGGGACAGCAAGTCCTGAGATATTCCCGTGCAACGAACGGATAAGCTCAATTCCTTTTTCGACCGAAGTCCGAAAATGAGCGGAACCGCGGACGGGATCACATTGCAGAAGGTAATAGGGCTTCACATTCATTTCGAGCAAACCATAGAAGAGGTCTGTCAGCGTTTGGCTATTGTCGTTAATGCCTTTAAGTAAGACGGTTTGGCTGACCATGCCGATGCCGTGATCAGAAAGTTTTCGGCAGGCGGCCTCCGTTTCGGGAGAAAGTTCGGCCGCATGGATAAAGTGCAGGCTGAGCCAGACCTTGTGTCTACGCAAGATCGCGCAGAGCTCATCGGTAATACGCATCGGCAGGACGGCGGGAACTTTGGAGCCAATGCGCACCATACGGATATGCGGAATGCTGCGAATGCGCGTCAGAAGTTCATCGAGCACAGAATCCGTCATCGTAAGTGGATCGCCGCCGGAGAAAAGCACATCGCGGATTTCGGTGTGCTGTTCGATATATCGAAAACTTTCTTCAAAGGTAAATGCGTTTTCGGACGGCTTGCCGACCATGCGCGAGCGGGTGCAGTAGCGACAATAGGTGGAGCAAAAACTTGTAGCAAGGAAGAGCACCTTATCGGGATACGTGTGAATAAGATACGGCGTGGCGCGATGATCTTCTTCGCCGAGTGGGTCGGCCAGCTCACCCGTGCCGACGTGGTTTTCATACCCCGTTGGAATTACGGTACTTCGCAGGGCAGCGTGTTTGAGCAGCCCAGCATAATGTGGGGTAATCGCAAAAGAGAGCGGTATTTTTTCATCGAAGGCGGCTCGCTCGCTATCGGTTAAATCAATATACGCGTCGAGTTGATCGCGGGTGGAGATTTGGTTGGCGATTTGCCATTTCCAATCTTTAGAGGTTTCGGATTGATGCATTTAAATACCTATATATTGACAAGTCAAATTTCGACGGCATTATACGCGGATGTTTGCAGAAAAAAATCAGATTGATCGTCAATTAAAGTTAGTACAGTCGACCATGCACGACTGCCTGAAAGAGACCTATATCGCCAAACTTCTTACCAACAACAAGAACCTTCTGGGAAAAGGAAAAATGTTACGCTCCCGCTTGGTGTTGATCCTCGGAAACCGGCAAGGTTTGGATGAAAAAGAACTCATTCTTGCCGCAGCGGCGGTCGATATGATCCACGGCGCAAGCCTGTTGCACGATGATGTGATTGATGGCGGCATCCTGCGCCGCGGCGCACCGCCCTTCTGGAAAAAATATGGCATCAATGGGGCGATCCTCTTCGGGGACTTTTTGATGTTCAAGGCGCTTGCGCTTCTAATCGATGCGGGGCGCACGGATCTACTGAAAGAACTGGTCGATAAAACCGGCGAAGTCTGCCGATCGGAAGTCGAACAGGAACTTTTTCTCCGCGGAACCCCCGGAACGTGGGAGGAGTGCGAGCAGGTGGCGCGCTTTAAGACCGGATCGCTCTTTGCCTTTGCCGCGGTGGCCGGCGGAACGGATGCCCCCGGCCAAGTGGATGCCCTGCGCGAGGCGGGATTCATTCTTGGAACGGCCTACCAGCTCGTCGATGATATTCTCGATGAATCCGGTAACGAAGCTGTATCGGGGAAAACGCTCGGTACCGACCAGCAGCGCGGAAAAACGACGGCCATCACCGCCACAAAAAACGCCCCCGCGAAACCGATGGAATATATTGATTTACTCCTCGAAAAATCCACCGCGCAGCTGGCGACATGGCCCGAATTACAGGCCGTCTGGACTGACTTTTTAAACGAAACAATGAAACCCGTACTTAACAAACACCTTTCCGCTGGATAAGCTTTTTTTCATAAAAAAATGGCCCAGCAAACAAACATGAGTATGTTTGTAACATTTTATCAACATTCTGCTTTCCTCCCCGAGGTTGAATTGATAAATAGGCACGCATCATTTGCAACAGAAACCAAACGAGGAACCTGTTTTGGCTGAATTCAAGATTAAAAAAGGCTTCGATATAAAGGTGTTAGGGAAACCAAACCCCGAAATCGAAGAGTATGCGAAACCCCAATTGTTTGCTGTCTACCCCAATGAGTTCGAAGGACTCAAGCCGCGTTTGAAAGTTGCGGCAGGTGATCGCGTTAAACGGGGTGACATTCTGTTTGAAAACAAGAAAAACGAGAAGATGCTCTTCCGTTCACCTTGTAGCGGAACCATTAAGGCCATCAATCTTGGTGCCCGGCGCGCCCCGATCGAAATTTTGATCGAAGCCGGCGCCCAGGAAGAAAGCGTGACCTTCGAGACCTACACAAAGGATTCGGTCGCGGCACTCTCCCGCGAACAAATGGTCGATCACCTGCTGAATACCGGCCTTTGGCCGCTCATCAAGCAACGTCCCTTCGCGAAAATCGCTAACCCGGAAACCACGCCAAAAGCCGTCTTTGTAAACGCCGCAAGCTCCGCGCCCTTCCAAGCGGATTTCAGTGCGATCCTTAAAGGCGACGAGGCCGCCTTCGAAACCGGACTTGCCGCACTGGCAAGATTAACGGACGGAAAGGTTCACCTTTGCAAATCAGCGGGATCGGATATTCCCGACTTTGCCGGCGCCGTTAGTCACACTTTTAGCGGACCCTATCCATCAGGCAATACCAGCGTGCACATCAACCGTGTCAGCCCCATTCAGCCGAACGACACCGTTTACACCCTTCCGGCACAAGACGTGATTCTGGTCGGCAAGCTCCTGCTAACGGGCGAACTGCCCCGCACCAAGGTCATTGCCCTTGGTGGACCAGGCATCAAGGAAGCCAACCGCAAGCACTATCGCGTTGCTCTCGGAGCCAGTCTGACCAAGCTCTTTTCTGAAGCGCTTGAAACCGATACAAAGCAACGCGTGATTTCGGGCCATATTCTGTGGGGCGATATTGTCACCGCCGAAACGTGTGTCCGCTACTACGGATCAGAGTTTTTCGCACTCGAAGAAGATCGCTCACGCCACCTAATGGGCTGGACGATGCCGGGACTGCTTCAATACAGCTCACATCGGGTCAACCTTTCGACCCTGCTGTGCAAATCGAAGAAATGGAAGCTCGGCACGAGCCTCAATGGAAGTCACCGCGCCATGGTCGTGACCGGATGGATGGATCGTCACCAACCGCTCAACATTCTGACCGACTTTCTCGTTCGCTCGGCTCTAGCCCACGATACCGACGAGATGATTCAGCTGGGTATTCTAGAAACGACTCCTGAAGATTTTGCTCTGGCTTCGTTCGTGGATCCACATAAAACCGATGTCTGTAAGATCATTAAGCAGGGTCTCGATGAAATCGAAGAGGAAGGAATCTAATGAAATTTTTATTCGACTTTATGGATAAGAACATTGCCCCGCTTTTTGAAAAAGGGGGCAAGCTAGAACGGCTTTATCCGTTATTTGAGGCTGGCGACACGTTTACCCGTACTCCGGCGGAAGTAACTCCAAGTTCACCGCATGTGCGCGACTCCATCGACCAGAAGCGTCTGATGGTATTTGTGGTTTATGCCCTGTTGCCTTGCCTATTTTTTGGCATGTGGAACGCGGGCCACCTCTTCAACATTAACAACAACGTTGAGAATGCCACCTCCTTGACCGACATGCTACGCGGCGCAACGATGGTTCTTCCAATCGTAATGGTTTCGTACATGGTCGGCGGGGTTTGGGATCTCCTCTTCGCTCTGGTTCGCCGCCACGAGATCAACGAGGGATTCCTCGTTACCGGCATGCTCTTCCCGCTGGTACTGCCTCCCACGTTGCCGCTATGGCAAGTGGCTATCGGCATTTCGTTCGGCATCATTATCGGCAAAGAAATCTTTGGTGGTGTGGGCTACAACATTCTCAACCCGGCGCTCACCGGCCGCGCGTTCCTCTTCTTCGCCTACCCCGCGCAGATTTCGGGCGACAAGGTTTGGATCGGCTCTGCCAAGACCCCACTTGACAACAACTTCCTCGGCACCGTGGCAGAAAACGTGGACGGCGTAACCGCCGCCACTCCGCTGGCCGTCGCGGCCGCAGCAGAACAGGGATCAAGTGCGATAGCCGCCCTTGGGGAGGCTGGTTTCACCTTATGGAATATGACGGTCGGTACCATATCGGGTTGTATCGGCTCCACCTCGGTGATTGCGATCCTGATCGGTATGGTCTTCCTTCTCATCACCGGAATCGCTTCGTGGCGAGTTATGCTGAGTGGCATCATTGGTGTCGTGGCTATCGGCGCACTCTTCAATGCACTCCCGGCCGAAACCTTCTCCGCCTTTTCACAACTGCCCTTCTACTACCATCTAGTCATGGGTGGCTTCCTGTTCGGCATCGTCTTCATGGCGACCGATCCTGTTTCTTGTGCCGCGACGAATACCGGTAAATGGATCTATGGATTTCTGATTGGCGGGCTGACCGTTGTGATTCGTGTGGCCAACCCAGCCTATCCAGAAGGGGCGATGCTCGCCATCCTATTCATGAATGTGATGGCTCCGCTGGTCGACCACTTCGTGGTCCAGTCGCACATCAAAAAAAGAACAGCTTATGCGAGGGCGTTGAACCATGCGTGAAGATACTAAACCCATCACATTTGCCGCAGTTATATGCATTACCTGCAGCCTGTTGCTCTCCGGCACCGCTGCCGGGCTCAAAGAGATGCAGGACGCCAACAAAGCGTTCGACGTGAAGCGAAACATCGTCAAGGCTTTCGGCATCTCCATCAAGGAAATGACGCGACTTGAAATCGAAGAGACGTTCGAACAGCATATTGCCGAAGACCCAGCCAGCGACCTTCCCATCTACACCTGGACGGATGAAGGAGCAGAGACTCCGTCTAAATATGCATTCCCGATCTTAGGAAAAGGATTGTGGAGCACACTCTACGGGTATCTCGCCTTAAACGCCGACCTTGAAACGATTGCCGGCATTAGTTTCTACAAGCATGGCGAAACCCCCGGCCTCGGCGCCGAGATCGAAAAAGATTGGTTCCTGTCACAGTTCGCTGGAAAACGTCTCTATGCCGATGGCGCACCAACGGACTTCCAGGTGGTTAAACCGGGATATGCACAGGGCGAGAGCGAAGTCGATGGGGTTTCGGGAGCAACCCTCACGGGTAATGGAGTCGAGGCACTCATCCTAAAAGATGCGGCCCTCTACACCTCATATTTTAACAACCTCAAGGGGAACTAACCATGGCCTCCGCTGCTAAAAAACTATTAATGGATCCGTTCTCGGATAATAACCCCATCACCATTCAGGTGCTAGGAATCTGCTCCGCGCTAGCGGTTACGGTAAAGGTCGATACCGCGATCGTGATGCCCCTCGCCCTAACCGCCGTGGTCACCCTCTCGAACTTCGTGATCTCCTTGCTCCGCAACGTGATTCCTAGTGGCATCCGCATGATTGTGGAAATGGCCGTGATTGCGACACTCGTTATTATTGCTGACCAGTTACTTCAGGCCTTCCTGTTCGACATCAGCAAACAGCTGAGTGTGTTCGTTGGTTTGATTATCACCAACTGTATCGTCATGGGGCGCGCCGAAGCCTTCGCCCTCCAGAACCCACCGAAAGACTCCTTGCTCGATGGACTCGGCAATGGACTCGGCTACGGTATTGTTCTGATCGCCGTAGCCTCGATTCGCGAGGTCCTCGGATTCGGTTCCTGGCTCGGTTTCAAGCTCATGCCTGAAAACTACATGGGCAACGGACTTGCCCTGCTGGCTCCCGGCGCATTCATCATTCTCGGTCTGCTGATCTGGGCACAGAGAACCGTCACCAAGTACGTAGAGGACTAAGACCATGGACTTATTAAGCCTAGCTATTAAATCAATCTTCGTTGAAAATATTCTGCTCGCCTACTTCCTGGGCATGTGCTCCTTCTTGGCCTGTTCCAAGAAGGTCGACACAGCCATTGGACTCGGCTTCGCCGTCATTTTCGTATTGGCCATCACCCTGCCCGCTAACTGGGCCATTCACCACTTCCTGCTCGCCCCTGGCGCGCTGGCCTGGGTGCCCGGTGGCAAACTCGCCGGCCTCGACCTAAGCTTCCTGAACTTTATCTGCTTTATCGCAACCATCGCCTCCATGGTGCAACTGGTGGAGATGATCCTTGATAAATTTTTTCCGGCGCTCTACCACGCCCTCGGCATCTTTCTCCCGCTGATCACCGTGAACTGCGCCATCCTCGGTGGATCGCTCTTTATGATCGAACGCGAATATGGCTTTGTCGAATCGACCGTTTTCGGCATCAGCTCCGGTGTGGGTTGGTTGCTGGCGATCGCTTCTATGGCCGCCATTCGCAATAAACTCCGCTACTCGCACCTCCCGGACGGCCTTAAAGGGCTGGGTATCACCATGATTATGACTGGCCTCATGGCCATGGCTTTCATGTGTTTCTCCGGAATCAATCTGTAATCAACTTGAACTGAGAATCTGCACCTATGGAAAATGTAACCTACATTATATCGAGTGTCGTTGTCTTCACCTCCGTAGTCATGCTCCTCGTGATTCTGCTGATGGTGGCTGCTAAGAAGCTGGTCCCGCAAGGATTCGCCAAGCTCGAGATCAACGATGGCTTCATGAATATCGAGGTCAAGCCAGGCGCCTCTCTGCTAACCGCCCTCTCCAACGAAAAGATCTTCCTCCCTTCCGCCTGCGGCGGCGGTGGAACCTGTGCCATGTGCAAATGCAAGGTGCTCGAAGGCGGCGGCGAACTGCTACCGACCGAAGCCGGACAGGTCACCAAAGCCGAAGCCAAGGAAGGCGTACGCCTCGCCTGCCAGCTTAAGGTGAAGGAAGACATGAAAATTGAAATCGAGCAGGAAATTCTCGAAATCAAAAAATACGAATGTACCGTTCGCTCCAACGACAACGTCGCTACCTTTATTAAGGAGCTCGTCGTTGAGTTACCCGAAGGGCAGAAGCTCGACTTTAAGGCCGGCGGCTATATCCAGATCGATGTACCCGCCTACAAAGGGCTCTCTTATAAGACCTTTGATGTCGCCGAGGAGTACCGTGGAGACTGGGATAAGTTTAAAATATGGGATTGCGTAGCGGATAACGAAGAGCCTTGCTTCCGCGCCTACTCCATGGCCAACTTCCCACTCGAAGATGACATCATCATGCTCAATATTCGTATCGCTTCCCCACCGCCGGGAACCGACCACCCGCCAGGCGTCTGCTCCAGCTACACCTTTAACCTCAAACCCGGCGACAAGATTACCATTTCCGGCCCCTACGGCGAATTCTTCGCCCAAGAGACCGAACGCGAAATGTGCTTCATCGGCGGCGGGGCGGGCATGGCTCCTATGCGTTCGCACATCTACGACCAGCTCAAGCGCATCGGTACCGACCGCAAGATTACCTTCTGGTACGGTGGCCGTTCCGTAACCGAGTTGTTCTACATGGATGAATTCAAGGCGCTCGAAAAAGAGTTTCCAAATTTCACCCTACACGTCGCTCTCAGCGATCCGTTACCGGAAGACAACTGGACTGGGTTCACCGGATTCATCCATAATGTCGTACTTAACGAATACCTCGACAAGCACGCCGACCCCACCGAAATCGAATACTACCTCTGTGGACCGCCGATCATGCTCAAGTGCGTGAACGACATGGTCGACAGCCTGGGCGTCGAACCCGAAATGGTCTTGGCCGACGACTTCGGAATTTAACGAAATACTATAGGCTTTAGGCCTTGGACTTTAAGAAGCCCGGTTTAGCGACCGGGCTTTTTTTATGGTCATGCCCATTTTCGAAAACACATCTTCTACATATATAGAGCCTGTCCGTAAGCGGCCGAGAATTGCCTCCCTAGAGAGGTGGACTAAAAATTAGCCCTAGGGCCCGTTAGATTTTGGCGGATAGCTCCATCAATGAGAAGGATCGGAGCTATGTGCGGGGCACACTGCTCGTCTACACTGAATCCGCCCATGTAGAAATCGATAATAACCTCGTCGAATCCCTGCGCGACATCCTTCCCCACTTCCTACACAAGATCAATCCTACCGCCCAGACTACATCCGATCTCCCGCGAAAATTAGTAAGGGCGAGACTTGGGACGCTTACAAATGAGTGAAAATTTATTTCCCCATTTAATCAGTCCTCAGGTACAGCTCTTCATTTTTTATCGAGAGTCCAGGGGTTCAAAATCATACGGATTAAAGAGGAGTCGCCTCCCCTCAAACCAGCGAATATTTATTCATTCGGATTTTTACTTAAATACGCTCGGGAGTTTCGATGCCAAGGAGATTGAGGCCTTGGCGAAGAACTGCGGCGGTAGACCGACAGAGGCGAATGCGGCTTTCACGAATCCCTTCATCGGCCTTGAGGAAGGGTACATTTTGATAGAAGCTACTGTAGATCTGCGCGAGGTCGTAGAGATAGTCGGCCAGAATATTGGGTCTATAGTTTTCGGCGGCGGCGCGGATGGCCACGGGGAAGCGGGAAATTTTTATCGCAATTCTTCGCTCTAGCTCGTGCTCAATGGTGATCGGATATTGATCGAGATGGGTGTCTGGGTATTTTGTTGCATATTTATCGGATACGGAAGAAATGCGGGCGTAGGCATATTGGAGGTAGGGCCCAGAATTGCCTTCCATATTAAGTGCTTTTTCCCAAGTGAAGGTTACGAGACTTTGCGGGTTTTGGCTGAGGTCGGTATATTTAATTGCCCCGATTCCAATCGCGCGAGCCAGATCTTTTTGCTGTTCTTCTGGCATATCAGGACTGCTGGACTTCACCATTTCAAGGGAACGCACCTCGGCCTCGTCGAGCAAGGCGGCGAGCTTAATCACATTCCCCTCTCGGGTTGAAAATGTGGCTTCCGGCAGGCGCATGAGCCCAAACCAAACATGAACAAGATTGGCTTTCATGCCGAGTTTTTTGGCGATGGTAAAGAATTGTTTGAAATGAAGCTGTTGGCGTTCGTCGGTTACATAGACAATACGTTCTGGAGAAAATTCCTCTATCCGCGCTTCAACCGTTGCGAGATCCGTCGTGGCATAGTTGTAGCCGCCATCGCTTTTGCGTACGATGCAAACGGGCATACCCTCTTCTTCAAGATCGACGATCAATGCCCCGTCGCTTTCTGTGGCCAGCCCTTTATTTTCTAAGGATTGGATAATTTTCGGCAAGCGATCGTTATAAAAACTTTCGCCGCGATAGAGATCAAATTTAACGTCAAGACGATCATAGATCGTGTTGAATTCTTCGATGGAGAGCTTGATAAAGCGCTCCCACAGCGCCCTATTTTCAGGGTCGCCTTGTTGAAGTTTAACCAATTCAGACTTCGCTTTTTCGCGCCATGAAGGATCTTCCTTGGACTGGTTATAACTCGCCACATAGACCCGCTCGAGTTCTTCTACTGGAGCCTTAGCGAGTGCCTCTTCATCGACGAAGCTACGGAAACCGACCATCATTAAACCAAACTGAGTGCCCCAGTCGCCCAGATGATTATCGGCAATGACCTTGTAGCCGAGAAAACGGTAGAGTCGGTCAATGGCATTGCCGATGACGGTGGAGCGAATATGACCAATGTGCATGGGTTTGGCGACGTTCGGACTGGAGTAGTCGATGATAACGGTCTGCCCCTGCCCCACCTGTTCGACCCCCAAATAGGGATCACTTTCTAAGGATTGAATGTGTTCCGCTAAGGCTGTATTTGAGAGGGTAAAATTAATAAACCCTGGGCCGGCGATATCGATCTTTTCAACAAAATCGGGACGTTTTGCAGCGTCTATAAACTCCTGCGCGATTTGGCGGGGCGCTTTCTTTAATACCTTCGTCAGCTCCATGGCTGCATTGCATTGGTAGTCGCCAAACTTCTCGTTGTTGGTGGGCGACACGCCCAGTTTTATGTCAGACTCGCCGAGGCCAAAGAGGGTCTTCATCGTATCGGCCGTCCAAACGGATAGCCGTTCATCAAAAGGTGCGAAATTGCGCATATTTTTTCTCCATAAAGGGGGCGAAGGCTATGTCCAGCCCTCGAAAAAATTAATCCCCGAATTCCAACGACGGAAAACGGGGCATTCGATTAATCCAGACGTCTAAAACAAGATTTTATTCATCGATCGTTTTTTCCTCCGTAACAACCGGTACACCTTTAAAAGATAACTTTTCCTTATTAGCGCGGACCGTTACGATCGAGTTGTTCAAGATTTCACGGCGTAGGATAGCTTCTGCGAGAGGGTCTTCGAGGAAGCGCTCGACCGTCCGACGAAGCTGACGTGCGCCATAGGTTTTATCGTAGCCTTTCGCCAGCAGAAAATCGCGAGCGGGCTTGGTTATTTTGAGTTCAATATTCCGGCCGAGCACGCGATTTTGAATATTTGCTAATTCTAAATTAATGATCGTCTCAAGATCGACTTTAGTCAGCTCGCGGAAGACAATCATCTCATCGAGACGATTGAGTAATTCGGGTCGGAAGGTTTTCTTAGCAATCCCCTCCATCAACTCTTTGAGTTTTTTATAATTCACCTCTTCATTAGAGGGTGAAAAACCAAGTGCACCCGCCTTTTTGACCTCTTGCGCGCCCAGGTTGGAGGTCATGATAACGACCGTATTACGAAAATCGACGCTGCGGCCCAGACTATCGGTCAACCGGCCTTCCTCCATAATTTGCAACATCATGTGCATAACATCAGGATGGGCCTTTTCAACCTCGTCGAAGAGCACCACAGAATAAGGACGGCGACGAACCCGTTCTGTCAGTTGCCCCCCTTCTTCGTGGCCCACATAGCCGGGGGGTGAACCCACAAGCCGTGAGGCATTAAATTTTTCCATGTATTCCGACATGTCGATTTGGATGAGTGATTCTGGATCATCAAACATAAAGCCAGCCAACGCCTTGGCGAGCAGGGTTTTTCCGACCCCCGTGGGACCCAGAAAAATAAAGGAACCAATGGGGCGTTTGGGGTCTTTTAGATCGGCGCGAGAACGACGCAACGCACGGGCAATAGCTCCGACGGCTTCCTGTTGGCCAACCACCTGTTCGCCCACGACCTCTTCGATGCGGAGCAACCGTTCCATTTCCTTCTCGCCCATTTTCATCAGCGGAATGCCGGTCCATTTAGAGACCACAACCATGATGTCCTCGTCAGAGACCACCGTGCGGTTTTCATCGCGTTCTTTACGCCATTTATCGAGTAGACCTTCAAGCTTCTCTTTGGTTTGACGCTCTTGATCTCGGTAGCTGGCGGCATCTTCAAACTTTTGTTCATGGATGGCGGCATTTTTCTTTTTCTCGAACTCAAGAATGTCCTCTTCAAGTCGTTTGAATTCGGGCGGGCGACTCATGCTCCCGATACGCGCGCGGGCGCCAGCCTCGTCGATCAGATCGATGGCCTTATCGGGTAAAAAACGGTCGGGCAAATAACGTGCAGAATATTCAACGGCGGCGATGAGCGCACTATCGGTGAAGCGAGCATGATGATGTTCTTCGTATTTTATGCGTAAACCTTTCATGATTTTCACGGCAACCTCGATGGAGGGTTCCTTGACTTTCACGGTCTGGAAGCGCCGCTCAAGCGCGGCATCTTTTTCAATTGATTTTCGGTATTCCTTGAGTGTGGTTGCTCCAATGCACTGTAGCTCACCGCGCGAGAGGGCCGGCTTGATAATATTAGCGGCATCCATCGTACCCTCTGCGGAACCCGCCCCCACGATCGTATGCAACTCATCTAAGAAGAGGATAATATTTTTTTCTTTGCGAATTTCATCCATGACGGCCTTGATGCGTTCCTCAAACTGACCGCGGTATTTGGTGCCGGCTACCATGAGCGCCAGGTCGAGTGTGATGACCTTTTTATCGGCCAGCAGGTCGGGAACCGTACCGTCGTTAATATTTTGAGCTAGCCCTTCAGCGATGGCGGTCTTGCCGACCCCGGCCTCGCCGAGCAGAACCGGATTGTTCTTTGTGCGGCGGCAGAGGATTTGGATAACGCGTTCAATTTCATCTTCCCGGCCAATAACGGGATCTAGTTTTTCTTCTTTGGCTAGCTTAGTGAGATCGCGGCCAAAGGTGTTGAGGGCCGGTGTCTTCGGCTTGCCCTTGCCGCGCTGTTTGGGGGAGGCACTGGTGGGAGGCGTTTCAAGCTCATCGTCAAACTCCCCCTCGGCTTCGGGATCATAGTTTGGATCGAGAGTCTTCATGATTTCATAGCGGGTTTCATCGAGATCGACGCCGAGATTTTCAAGCACACGGGCGGCGATCCCCTCTCCTTCCCGCAATAGGCCGAGAAGGATATGCTCGGTGCCGACATAACTATGGCCCAATCCGCGAGCTTCACTGGCGGAAAGTGCGAGTACTTTTTTCGCGCGAGGGGTGAATGGAATATTTCCAATCGTCTTGGTTTCCGGCCCCGTGCCAACGGCTTTTTCGACTTCTAGCCGAACAGAAGCGAGGTCAATGCCGAGTGCTTGAAGTGCATTCACCGCGACTCCGTGGCCAAGAGCAATTAAGCCGAGTAGCACGTGTTCGGTTCCGACGTAGCCATGATTAAAGCGGTCGGCCTCTTTCCGCGCGAGTTGTAATATCTGTTGGGCTCGTGGTGTAAAATTATCCATAATATATCCCTAAATTAAATCTTCGCCTTCCGTGGCGATTTCCATAAAGTTGCGGAGCATTTCTGCACGCACTACATCGCGGTCGTCCGGTTCGAGTTCTTTGTTTTCCAGCTTCTGAAGGTGCGCGGGCTGAATGGCGATAAATAGCATATCCACCTCACGGCGGGCAAACTCGTCAATCATACCCAGGTCCAGCCCAAGCCGAAGAATCGATAATAAGTTCAGTGCTTCACCACTGGTCATCATTCGAGCGTTAGAAAGAATACCGAATGCACGAGCCACATGGTCTTCTATCACGAGAGCGCGGTCGTTCATGAGTCGTTCACGCGCATTGTTTTCGTGTTCAATGAGTTCGAGTACGATCTGCTCAAGATGGGCTATGATTTCATTCTCATGGCGACCGAGTGTAATCTGGTTAGAAACTTGGAACATGTTACCGGCGGCTTCAGTGCCTTCACCCCACATGCCGCGTACGGCGAGTCCGATTTTTGAAATTCCGTTAATGACCGGGTCCATCTCTTCCATCAAGACCAGTCCGGGAAGATGTAGCATTACGGAGGCGCGCAGGCCGGTCCCCACATTGGATGGGCAGGAGGTTAGGTAGCCCAGCTTCGGCGAAAATGCGTAGGTTAGCTCACTCTCAAGTTCGTCGTCGATCTGGTCTGCCGCTTTCCAAGCGGCCTTAAGATTGAGGCCGGGTTGCAATGATTGGATACGGAAATGATCCTCTTCATTCACCATGATTGAGAGGCATTCGTCCGGGGAGACAAAGACTCCGCAGCCTTCATTTTTTGTGGCTAGTTCCTGACTAATCAGGTGCCGTTCGAATAGAATTTCCTTATCAAGCGCTGAAGTCTCGGCCATGCCCCATCGAATAAAAGAAGCGTCCATGGACTGAAAGATTCCGGTGGCTTGTTCCCAGACGTCCTCTTTCTCCTCTTCATTGGCCCAGCCAGGAAAACAGGCGGCTTCGAGATTACGGGCCAGCCGCACGCGACTGCTGATAACGGGGCCTTCATTAACCCCAGCCTCGAGCCAGCTACCGTGGCGGCGTACCATATCGTCAAGCGTCATCGGAACCTCCATCTTCGAGCAGTTGAAGACTCGATTTTAGAGCTTTAATTTTATCGCGAAGGTTTGCGGCCACTTCGTACTGCTCCTTGGCAATAGCGGTTTCAATATCTTTTTGTAGCGCGGCAACCTGAGCGACCAGACGTGCTTCGTTGCCCTGTCGGGCGGGGATCTTACCGATATGCTGCCCACTATGGTGCATCGCTTTAGTTAAAGCACTGAGCTCACCCATAAACGCATTATAGCACTCTGGACAGCCGAGGCGGGTGCGTTTCTTAAATTCGGTTCGCGTCATTTGGCAATGGTTACATGAGAGGTCAAATTCTGTTGCGGCGGGCGATACGGATGGCGGATGGGCACCGAGCCCGAGGAGAACATCGGTGATAGAAATCGGTGAATTGAGATCAATTCCATTATCCTGGGCGCAATCCTGACATAAATTGAGTTTCTTGGAATTCCCATCAACCACCTGTGTGAGGTGGATTGTGGCATCTTTCTTTTGGCAGCTTTCACATATCATGGATTTTCCTAGTTCAAAGAGTCCGACACTGGGCGGGAAAATTCGTTGAACAACTACTGAATCAGAGTCCCTTCCGAACGGGCATATGCGGCATAGAGAGCACTAAGCTCATTCGTTATCTTGCCCGGCTTTCCATTGCCAATCGACCGCTTGTCAATATCGACCACCGAGATGATCTCGGCGGCAGTACCGGTTAGAAAAACCTCATCAGCAACATAGAGATCGTAGCGAGCCATCACCCCTTCGTGGACTTCATAACCTGCTTCGCGAGCCAGCTCCATAACCTTACTACGGGTCAAACCCTCTAGCGCGCCGCAGGAACTCAGCGGCGTAGTGAGCACCCCATTTTTGACGGCGAATACATTATCGCCAGAAGCTTCGGCGACCTCGCCTTTATGGTTAAGCATCAGGCTTTCCAGACAACCCGCATTGATCGCTTCAATCTTGGCCATGACATTGTTCAGATAGTTCAGACTTTTAATGCGTGGATTAAGAGCTTCCGGGTGGTTACGGACCGTGCCGGCGGTCACGATTTTAAGGCCGGTATCGTAGAGTTCCTGGGGATAGAGCTGAATCGTGGCGGCAATAATAATGACCTCGGCCTTTTTGCAAAGGTACGGGTTCAGTCCCAGTGTGCCTTTTCCGCGGGTAATCACGAGCCGGACATAGCCATCCGAAATTTCGTTGGCCTTGCATGTTTTAACCACGGCTTGCGACATCTCCGTTTTCGTCATCGGAATATTTAACGCAATAGCCTTCGCCGAGTCGTAGAGCCGATCGATATGTTCATCCACCAAAAATACGCGCCCGTTATACGCACGGATGCCCTCGAATACCCCGTCTCCATAGAGTAATCCGTGGTCAAATACCGACACTACGGCATCTTTTTCATCCACCAGTTTATCACTTAAAAAAACTTTCATTTCCTCTTTTCTCCAAAATTTAGAACCACAGACAAATACGAACGGACGCGGGCAACTGCAAGGCTACTCGTTTCCATTTAAATTGGGATCTTATACCAACAAACCATCTTTCAGGACGAGTTGGCGAGAGCACCGTACAGCCACATCTTTGTTATGGGTAACCAGCACAAGAGTATGCCTTCGGCTCTCAACCAGTTGAAACAAATAATGCAGAACTTTATCGCCCGTATTCGAATCGAGGTTTCCGGTCGGCTCGTCGGTGAAGATCATATCCGGCTCGTTCATGAGCGCGCGCGCTAGAGCCGCACGCTGCTGCTCACCTCCAGAGAGTTCCTGTGGACGATGGCCGATACGCTCGCCCAAGCCCACCTCCACCAAAAGCTCTCTCGCACGAACTTTGGCATCGCGCCTTGAGCGCATCGCCATGGCCGGAAGTGCAACATTTTCAAGAATGTCGAGCTCGGGTAATAGGTGGAACGATTGAAAAACAAAGCCGACGTTTTGAGCGCGGAACTGCGTGCGACGAGCGGGCGACATACCATAGACGCTCTGCCCCTGAAAATGAACCGTTCCGGACTTGGGATTATCCAATCCACCCATCACATGCAACAACGTGCTCTTGCCTGAACCGCTCTCCCCCATGATCGATATCGTTTCACCGGCTTTTACCTCCAGCGAGACGCCTTTCAAAACATCCAGCGTGGTCTTGCCGATCGTATAGGTGCGTTTAACTTTTTCGACGTGTAGGATTGTTTCCATGCTATCCAATGCTTTCCTTAACAATATTCGCTAGACCTTTGGCAAGTCCATCGGTCTGTTGCTGGGTCGGTCCTTCCACCATCACCCGACACATGGGCTGCGTTCCAGAATAGCGGATGAGGACGCGCCCCTTATCGCCGAGTTCGGCTTCGGCCTTCGCGATACCCTCGGTCAGGTTTTCAATTTCCGAGATCGGCGGCTTTTCAGAGACATCGATATTAATGAGTACTTGAGGGAAGACCGTCATGACTTTGGCTAGTTCGGAGAGGGGCTTTCCGGTCTCGCGCATGATGGCTAACAACTGGAGCGCGGAAACAATACCGTCGCCGGTGGTGTGATAGTTGTGGAAGATAATATGGCCCGAGTCTTCGCCGCCAAGCACCGCATCTTTTTCTTGCATCATTTCCAGCACGCATCGGTCGCCCACATCGGAGACATCGATATCGATTCCGAGTTCCTTAAGTGCAACATGAAACCCAATATTGCTCATCACGGTGCCGACCACGAGATTGTTTTTTAGCAGCCCATTATCCTTATAGTACTTCGTACAGATGGCGATAATCTGATCGCCCGTCAGCTCATGTCCATTTTCATCGACCGCAATCAAGCGGTCGCCATCGCCATCGAACGCGAGTCCAACGTTGGCCTTCAGCCCCTTCACCTTCGTGCAGAGATCCTGCGTATGCTGTGAACCACAATTCTCATTAATATTCGTTCCATTCGGTTCAGCATGAATGGTCGTGACCTCCGCGCCCAGCTCGGTAAAGATGAGCGGGGCGCACTTGTAGGTTGCGCCGTTCGAGCAGTCGAGCACGACCTTCATGCCATCCAACGTCATGCCGTCTGGAAAGGTATTTTTGCAAAACTCAATGTACCGGCCCATCGCATCGTCGATCCGCATGGCCTTCCCAACTTCCTGCGCCACCGGACGGATATTATTGATACGACCGCTCAGCACAAGGTCCTCGATTTCAGTCTCCATTCCGTCGGGTAGTTTATAACCGGTCCGCGCAAAAATCTTAATCCCGTTGTCGAAGTACGGATTGTGCGAGGCCGAGATTACGATGCCTGCATCGGCCCGCATGCTCTGCGTGATGAAAGCCACCGCCGGAGTCGGAATCGGGCCGAGCAACAGAACATCCACTCCCATAGAAGTAATTCCAGCGGTCAGCGCATTTTCGAGCATGTAGCCGCTCAATCGGGTATCCTTACCAATGATGATCCGCGGGCGTGTCCCTTTTTCTGCGTGGTGTTCCTTGCAGGCATAGGCCGTGGCACGGCCAATTTGGAGCACCATCTCCGCCGTCATATTCCCTTCGTTCGCCATTCCGCGAACGCCATCTGTTCCAAAAAGTTTTCCCATGAATTTATAGTCCTAGTTTGATGATAAAGGCCAAAGTTTGGCGACTTCGTCGATGATGGATTGTAGCCAAATTTGACCAACGGCCTGCGTTTCCATTTCTAATGATTGAATTGTTTCTGTGTATGCACCACCCAGCGGAAGGTTTTCGAGCGCGGCTAAAAAGGAGGCCTTGGCGACACCATTTTCGGCCCAGTCCGATTGTTCCAACTTGGACGAAATGGTTTCCCACGACGTATGAAAGCGGCGCTGCGAAGCTATGATTAATTCCGATGAATGGGGCTGCATCTCCAACCTTTGAACCGAGGGTTTCATATTTTGCGCAAGCCCGCCGAGTCGCTTGATGCGCTCGGCCAATATACGCTCCATATTCTGGAGTCCGCCCTCGTAGCATGCACGATCAAACTCATCCCGACCCATCACTATGTTCCGCACGTGGCGATACCATTCCTTCAGCGCGATTATATTTCCGATATAAATCAGGTTGTTGTTCACGATGCGATCGATTCCGCCATACACGCCCGTTTCGTAAGGCCGTGTGGCCGCTCTCGGGGAGGCTGGAATATGAAGTTGCCCCGGCTCCAGCGGATCCTTGCGGCACGTTGCTCCGGCGGCGATGATGGAGCCGTATTCAATCCGAGTCGGACCCACTAATCCCCCCTGTCCTCCGAGAAAAATAGGTTTTTGATTGAGAAAGACACCCCGCGGCACATCCCCCACGAGCGAGGCGGTGGCCTTGTCCTGATGTGGGGTATAATTAAAGTGGACATAAGAGGAGCCGACTTCGGAATGATCCTTGCGGCTGGTGCCACCTGCCATGAAAATATCGCAAAAATTAATGAGACTACCGAGCGTGGTGAAGGGCATGAGAACGGTTTGTTTGAGTCCGACCGTATGTGCCCCGTTGGCCTCCTCTTCCAGAATCGTTCCGGCGCGAATATGCGCGCCACTTCCCATGTTTGCGCCGTCGAAAAAAGTGGCTCCCGAAAAATAGCCGCCTTTGAGTTCGACGTTCCGGCCCAACTGGCAATTTTCGACCGTGGCGGGCGCTTCTACACCGATGATACTCCCGGGTCCGATGGAGGTTTCCGCTCCCCGGATCCGGCATCCAGGATAGATTTCAACGTCAGCGGCAATACGATCGAGATCCACTTCGGACCCGATCACCACTCCCGCTTTTAGCCATTCGTCTTTAGTACGTTGTTTCATGTACCGCCTAGTCGCCTTGGGCTTCGAGCAGTCGTTCCGCTTCGAGCGCGGCGGCGCAACCGGTGCCGGCGGCCGTGACGGCTTGTCGATAGATCGCATCGGAAACATCGCCCGCAGCATAGACCCCTTCGATTTTGGTCTTCACGCCATCGGAAATCAAATAGCCCACATCATCCATATCGAGCTGCCCGACAAAGGCATCGGTATTCGGCTTGTGGCCGATGGCTGAAAAATAGCCAATACATTCAATTTCAGAAACTTCACCGGTCTGGGTGTTTTTCACCCGTACGCCCGACACGCCCTTTTCATCGCTCAAAACTTCTTCGATCGTGGAATTCCAGCACATTTCAATCTTTTCGTGGTTCATGGCACGGTCGGCCATAATCTTGGAGGCCCGTAATTCATCGCGGCGGTGAATGAGGGTTACTTTAGAAGCAAAGCGCGTCAGGAACGTAGCTTCTTCGCAGGCAGTATCGCCGCCGCCAATTACGACCACCGGCACGTCGCGGTAGAAGGCACCGTCGCACGTGGCACAGGCGGAAACACCGCGGCCAATCAGCTTTTGTTCGGATTCGATTCCAAGATATTTAGCCGTAGCACCCGTGGCAATAATCACCGTTTGAGCTTCGATCACCTCGTCGCCCGTGATCGTCAATTTAAAAGGCCGCTTTGAGAGATCGGCTTTAATCACTTCACCAAATTGGTACTTAGCGCCGAAGCGTTCCGCTTGGTCGCGCATCTTGGTCATCAAAGAGGGGCCATCGATGCCCTCGGGAAATCCGGGGTAGTTTTCGACATCGTTCGTGGTGGTCAGCTGGCCGCCCGGCTGCATCCCTTCAATCACGAGGGGCTCTAAGTTGGCGCGGGCCGAGTACATGGCGGCGGTCAGGCCGGCGGCACCGGCTCCAATGATTACAACTTTTTCCATGGCAAAGTCCTTTATTAATGTTGGTAACTCGAAAACGGGCATCTAACACCAATTTCCCTATCCTCTGCAATACAGATGTGAGGGATAGATAAATCGGTTGCCTTGGCAGGCCGCTCCCGACTACAGTCCTTTTCTTCAATAACCGGAATAAAAACATGACCCATAACGATACCCTGCGCCGACTACGCTATGCCCTAAATATTAATGACGAACAGGTGGCCAAAGCCATCGCCCATACGGGGCGGAATACCTCCGCCGAAGAGGTAACTCACTGGCTGAAACGAGAGGATGAAACGGGATATGTAGAGCTCAGCCCATCTCTTTTCTGTCGATTCCTCGATGGATTAATTATCGACCGACGCGGCCCCCACCCTTCCGGCACGTCCCCCGAGCCGCTCGAATTCCTGTCCAACAATGAAATTTTAAAGAAATTGCGGATCGCACTTGAGCTCCAAGCCGACGGCATGGTCGACATTTTCAAGCGCGTCGACTTCACCGTCACTAAAGCCGAACTCGGCGCCTTCTTCCGCCGCCCCGAGCACCGCAACTATCGTAAGTGCCCCGAACAAGTCCTGAAAAAATTTATCAAAGGCCTCAGCGAAAAAGCCTGAACGAACGGAGAGCGGTCATGACCAAGATTTTCACGAAGACGGGTGATAAGGGTGAGACGGGGCGGTATGGCGGGAGCCGGGTGCCTAAAAATGATCCGCAGATTGAGGTTAATGGCACGATCGATGAATGCAATTCGACGATTGGAGTGGCGCGTAGCTTCAATACCGACGAGCGGGTGGACGGCCTTCTAAAAAATTTCCAGAGCCTTCTGTTGGTTTCGGGATCGGAAGTGACCAATGTCGATCACGATGGCCGCCTACCCTTTATTACTGAAGAAAATATTAAGGCGCTGGAGGATTTAATCGACGAGTTGGAGGAAACCCTTCCGCCGCTCACCCAATTCATCCTTCCAACTGGCGGCCCCGTTTCGGCGCACCTGCATCTGGCCCGCACAGCCTCGCGCAAGGTTGAGCGGCGACTGGTAACTTTACGCGAGAGCGTCGAAATTAACCCGACCCTACTCGCCTACTTCAACCGCCTATCCGACACCCTCTTTGTGCTCGCTCGCTATGTGGCTCATCAACAGGCTGGCGCGGACGAACTCTGGACAAATCCCAAAACTAAATAGCCCATTCATTATGGAACAGACCTTTCAACTGGTAGCTGATTTTGTGCCGACGGGCGATCAACCCGAAGCGATCGACGCGCTATGCGCGGGACTGGCCGCAAATCGAAAGTTCCAGACGCTGGAAGGAGTGACCGGTTCGGGAAAGACCTTCACGATTGCCAATGTGATTGCGCGAGAGAACCGCCCCACCCTTGTCCTGTCGCACAACAAGACCCTCGCCGCACAACTCTATGCCGAGCTTAAGTCCTTCTTTCCCCACAATGCGGTGGAATATTTTGTTTCCTACTACGATTACTATCAACCCGAGGCCTATATCCCACAAACGGATACCTTCATCGAAAAGGATTCCGCGATCAACGATGAGATCGAACGATTGCGGCTGGCGGCAACGGATGCCCTGCTCAACCGAACCGATGTGATTATCGTCGCATCGGTCTCTTGCATCTACGGCCTCGGTTCGCCGGAGGACTATAAGAAAATGGTGGTGGGAGCAACCGTGGGTGAATCCACCGACCGCGACGCGCTCCTAAAAAAATTGGTCGAAATTCAGTATGAACGCAACGACTATGAACCCGGCCCCGGCACATTCCGGGTGCGCGGTGATACGCTTGATATTTTCCCTTCTTATGCCAAAGACTATGGCATCCGGCTGGAATTCTGGGGCGATGAAATTGAGGCGATCAAAAAGATTGATTCGCTTACCGGCGACACCCTCGAAACGCTAGAGCATATCCTTGTTTCGCCGGCTAAACATTTTGTTATGCCGCAGAATAAAATCGATGCCGCGCTCGTTGCAATCCGTCAGGAGATGGAGCAGCAGGTCGGCGAATTTGAAAAGCAGAATCGGTTGATTGAGGCGCAACGCATCAAGATGCGTACAGAGTACGACCTCGAAATGATGAAGGAGATCGGTTTTTGCGGCGGTATTGAAAACTATTCGCGCCACCTAGCCGGGCGCAATCCCGGCGACCGTCCGGAGTGCTTACTCGATTATTTTCCAGATGAATTTCTCACCGTGGTCGACGAATCACACGTCAGCCTCCCGCAGGTACGTGGCATGTATAACGGAGACCAAGCGCGCAAAGGCACCTTGACGGAGCATGGTTTCCGCCTGCCCTCCGCACTCGACAACCGCCCGATGAATTTTGACGAGTTTATTTCTGTAACGAACGAAAGGATCTTCATGTCCGCCACTCCATCCGTATATGAAAAGGAACATGCTGGCACACCGGTCGAACAGATTATCCGTCCCACCGGTATTGTGGATCCGCCGGTTGAGATCCGTCCGCTCAAAAACCAGATCGACGACTTGATGGAGGAGATTCGCATCCGAGCGGAGCGCAACGAGCGCACACTAGTGACCACACTTACTAAACGAACGGCAGAGGATTTAGCCGAGTATTTAGAAAAGGCGGGGCTAAAGGTGCAATACCTACACTCCGATATCGGAGCGCTTGAGCGCGTCGATATTCTACGCGAATTGCGCGAAGGAAAGTTTGATGCCCTCATTGGAATTAACATCTTACGCGAAGGCCTTGATCTGCCGGAGGTATCACTTGTCGCCATCCTAGATGCCGACAAAGAAGGGTTCCTGCGTTCGGAAACCGCGCTGGTGCAAACCGCCGGGCGCGCCGCGCGGCATATTGACGGGCGCGTGATCATGTACGCCGAAAACATGACCGGTTCTATGCAACGCATGCTCGATAAGTGCGACCATCGCCGCCGCAAGCAAACCGCCTATAACGAAGAACATGGCATCGTGCCGCAGGCGATTAAAAAGAGTATTCAGGATAGCCTAAAAACGATCTATGAAACCGCTGAGGAAACCGTAGAGATGGTCGTGGCCGAGGACGGTGTGGAATACAGCCTCAGCGAAACCCTCCACCAACTCGAAACTGAAATGCTGATTGCCGCCACCGATCTAGAATTTGAACGCGCTGCGGTTCTCCGCGATCAGATTAAGGAACTCAAGGAATCTTGAGACGGATCGAGTTCCTCCGTCCAACCTTGCTATCGAGTGGCTTTTTTTAGGAGCTCGCGTTCGCGAGCCGTGAGTGCACCCATGCCTTCCTTACCGATCTTGTCGAGAATGTGATCTATGTCGGCTTTTGAGAGGTGTTCGGTGCTGGCGGTGGTTCGCTTGGCCTGTGGCTTTCCTTTCTTAGAACGCGAAAACTTAGTCTTCACTTGTTGGACGATCTGCGGGTTTTGAGCGAGAACGCATACATGAAACCTGCGATTCCTCCCATGAGGTGCGCGGAGTTGGCAATGCCCCCCATCTTGGGCTTGCCGATCATTTCGCTTAGTTCCCACAGCGCCAGCCCGCCGACCAACATCCAGGTTCTTACGGGTATAATAAACCAAAGCAGTAGTTTGGCTTTCGGATACAACGCCCCGAAAGCGCCGAGCACGCCCATGGCGGCTCCAGATGCACCGAGACAAACGGAGTTTTCAGGGGCCAGCAGCGACCAACCAAGGCCTCCCAGAATTCCGCTGAGATAAAACAAGATGAAGAAACGATAGGAACCGAGGGTTTTCTCCACCGTCGGCCCAATAAAAAAGAGCGTGAGCATGTTCATCAGCAGGTGACTCACATTGGCATGCACAAACATGTAGGTGAATAGCTGACCAAACTTAAATTCGGTCAGCCAACCTGATGAGAGGGAAAACATATCGCGCAATCGTATACCCAATATCATTTCAATGAGAAATACGGATACATTAATAATCAATAGATATTTAACGGCAGGGGTAATCCCGCGCATGCTGCCAATATCTTTAGGTTCTCCAAAATTCATAGTTTCCTTTTCAAAATCCTGCCGAGTAGACCGAAACCGGCCGTTGGGGTCAATCCTGCAAAATACTCAAAACATCGACACCCGATTTTCCAGCGCGTTGAATATCGGCTTGCCCATTTTAAGAGGCCGGATATGATGGCGCGCGAATTTCCGAACCCCTGGAGTCTCTTATGACGGACGAAAAAAAACTGACCGGACTAACCCTGCTAAAAAAAGGTGAACTGCGCTATCCAACTTCGCCGGACGATGCGGAACTTGAAACATTCGAGAACGCAAATCAATCGCGGAACTATTGGATCACGTTCGAAACGTCTGAATTCACCTCGCTCTGCCCCATCACCGGACAACCTGATTTTGCGACGATCAAGATTGAATTCATTCCCGGGAAGTTGTGCGTGGAGAGTAAATCGCTCAAACTTTATCTCTTTTCATTCCGCCAGACCGGCACGTTTTACGAGGAAATCGTCAATCGCATTTACACTGATTTGGAGGAATTACTTACGCCACGTCGCTTAGTCGTAAACGGGGCCTTCACTGCGCGAGGCGGTATTACATCGAGCGTGAAGATTGACTCCGACGACGCCTAGGCGGAAGCTTTGCTTCCTTGAATGACGAATATTGAACAGACGAACAAGGAATTTCGAAGGATCGGAAGGCCCCGATAGAAACGTCCTTCATCATTCGATATTCCTTGTTCAATATTCGTCGATTCCCCTCCTACTCCCCCGAATAGATACAAACATTCGTGGGGTTTTCCTTCACAACGACTTGTGAAAGTTGGGGTAGGTTTTGTTTAAGTTGATTCCACAGCCATAGCGCCAGATGTTCAGCGGTCGGGTTTCCAAGGCCTTCGATTTCGTTTAAGACCTTGTGGTCAAGCTGATCGATCAACGGGGCAACCTGTTTGCTGAGATCGGCATAATCGAGGACCCAACCCAACTGGGGATCGAGCTCGCCCTCCACCTGAATCTCAATGATGTAGGTGTGCCCATGCATGTTCGCGCATTTATGGCCCGGTGGAACGTGGGGCAACCAGTGGGCGGAGTCGAACTTGAATTCTTTATAGATTTTCATCTTAGGCATACTATTAATCCTCAACGTACGGACGCGGATCCTTTATGCCCGCATCTTTAAATCCCTTCAATCGCAACAAGCACGAATCGCAGTGACCGCAGGAGCGCCCATCGAGCGTTGGATCGTAGCAACTCGTGGTTTTAGCATAATCGACGCCCAAGCTCAGTCCGTGTTGGATGATTTCAGCTTTGGTTAGATCAATCAAGGGCGCGTGGATCGTGAGCTTGTGGCCTTGAACTCCGGCGACGGTGGCTGGATTGGCCATGGTTTCAAACGCCTGGATGAACTCGGGCCGGCAGTCAGGATAGCCGCTGTAGTCGAGCGCATTGACGCCGATGAAAATATCGAAGGCTTCCAGCACTTCAGCCCAAGCCAACGCGTAGGAGAGAAAAACCGTGTTTCGCGCCGGAACATAGGTGATGGGAATTTGGCCATCTAGCTCATCGATATGGTCGTGCTTCGGAACCTCAAGGTCGGCCGTGAGCGCCGATCCGCCGAACGAGCTGAGATCGATGTCTACCACCCGATGCTCCACCGCTCCGGCGTTGGATTGTTCGCTCGCGCAGTCGAGTTCCATGGCGTGGCGTTGGCCATACCGAAACGAAAGTGCGTGAACTTCATATCCTTCGGCGAGCACCATCGCCATTACCGTGGCCGAATCAAGACCTCCGCTCAGTAGAACTACGGCCTTTTTCTTCGTCTGAGCCATTTAAAGCATTTCCAGCATTTTGTGGGTTTGAGGGATAATCCGCACGTTCGGCATAATACGCCCGACCCTCTCCTGCCAACGCAGCAGTTGCTGCCCATTCGGCACGGCGTCTGTTTTAGCGGCTTTGGTCATCGGTTGAATCACAATTAACGTATGATCTCCGCCCGCTTTTTTGATGCCTTGCACCGCCTCCATCAACTCGTCCTCGTCGGTTTCGGCGGAAAGGACCAGCTTCGTAAATACGTCGACCTTCTCCTCCCGGCAGAGCTGCAGAAATTGCCAATGTTCGGAGAAGGTATTCTTCTCGTGGGTCACACTGGAGAGTTTTACATCCATCGCCACAATATCCACCCACTCGATGATCGTTTTAAGCTCTTGTGGCAGGTCGCCGGCCGTTTCGAGGTAGATGCTATGGCCTTCCTCTTTTAGAACCGGCAAGAGCTTCGCAAGATAGTTCGCTTGCAGGAGCGGTGCTCCGCCGGTGAATGAAATTCGGTGATTTTCTTTTTTGTGATCCATCTCGCGAATGAGCTCCGCGAGCTGTTCGGTTGAGAGTGGATTCGGCACCTGTTCAAACGTGCCGGAGCCCGCTTCTTTTTCGATTTGGACCGTTTCGGTACGTTCCACCACCGTGTCGCAAAAAACGCAGGCCCGATGACAACCACAGGAACGAACAAATAGATGGCGTTCGCCCACATAAGGGCCTTCACCTTGCACCGAGCTAAATATTTCAGAGAGATATGTTTTCATGGCTGAATAAAGTACCCGACCAATTCCGGAAACGAAGCAAAATATACATCGGGTTCAACCCCACGCTCTTCACCAAATCCATAGCGGACAAAAGCACTTTTCACACGGGCATTATGAGCCACGGCCAGATCGGTATAGTGATCGCCCACCATCCAGGTATTCGACCCTTCTACCCCCGCTTCGGCGAGGCACCTGAACAACCCTTCTGGTTCTGGTTTCAGGCTCGCAACGTCTCCGCCGCCAAGGATGGATACAAATAGGTGATCTAACTTGAAATGGCGCAGGATGGCTCGACTGGGATCGCCAGGTTTATTGGTGAGCACCGCGAGCTTGTGCCCCGCTTCGGTTAATTTTCGAAGTCCGACGCGTACCCCCTTATAGAGTTTGGTATGCACGGTAAGATTCGCAAAGTAAAATTTCTTATTGATGCGCACGGCGTCCTCAAGATCAACTGCGGCACCTTGAAGCGAACGCTCCACGAGCTTGTGAACCCCATCTCCAATATAGCTACTGATCGTTTCAAGAGACAATGGGGATAGGTCATAGTGCGTCCGCATGTGATTTACGCCCGCCGCAAGGTCGGCGCGGGAATCAATCAATGTGCCATCTAAATCAAAAATAAGCAGTTGTTCCTTCATATCTGTAAAAGCTCCTGCCAACTCAGCACCGGAATGTCGGCGGGGAATTTAACCGGTTGCCCATTGTCTACGGCCATCACTTTAGCCCCGGCGGAACGCGCGGCTTGAATACCAATCAATTGATCTTCAAAGATCAGAACTTTCTCCGGAGAAACTCTAAGCTTACGGAATGTAAGATCAAAAACCTCCGGGTGTGGTTTTCGCTGTTCTACGTCGTCGGAGGTGGTTATAAATTTGAAATAGGGCGAAATTCCGGATTCATCTAAAGCGTGGCGAACAAATTCAAAGGAGGAGTTTATGGCTAATCCAAAAGGACAAATACCGTGCCATTTTTCGAGAAAATTACGGGCGCCTGAAAACAAAACTACTTTGAAAATTTCACGTACCCGCGCACGTTTGGACGCAAGGATTGCATCCGGATCTAAAGCGAGATTGTGCCGTTGGTTCAGGATCGGGCAGAAGTTCAAACTATGACATGTAAACATTTCCAGCCGTTCGCCCGAAGAAAGAGCATAACCGCTCTGCTCAAAAACCACCTCCGCAAAAGCTTGCGTGTGATATTTCTCCGAATCGATTAGCGTGCCATCTAGATCAAAAACAAAGGCGTCGAAGGCATCTAGATTCATCATTACCAAACTCAAACCTTAGGGTTTGTTCCGCTTGAATTGCATAACATCAGCATGACAGCCTTCTGTGCATGAAGTCGGTTTTCAGCTTCGTCGAACACGATGGACTGCGGGCCGTCAATTACCTCAGCGGTTTGCTCGCAACCCCGATTCGCCGGAAGGCAATTCATGAAAATAGCATCGGGTTTGGCAGGTCCCATTAACTCGGCATTCACCTGATACGGCATAAACTTTGCAATCCGCTCTTCTTCTTGATCTTTCGGGATATGGTAGCTCATCCATGAGTCGGTATAAACCACGTCAGCCTCTTTGACCGCCTCGACCGGATCTGCTGTTACCGCAATCGATCCCCCGGACTCAGCGGCATATTTTGTGCAATCCGCTACGACATCCGCGCGAGGAGAATAGTCCGCTCCGGCGGGCGAACCAGTGCTAACGTGCATGCCCATCTTCGTTCCGCCATACATCAGCGAAGGCGTTACATTATTAAAACCATCGCCGAGATAGGCCAATTTCAGCCCAGCGAGCGAACCTTTCTTCTCTTCGATCGCCTGTAAATCCGCAAGAATTTAGCACGGGTGGCTGTCATCCGTCAGTGCGTTGATGACCGGAACGGTGGCGTACTCCACCATTTCGATCAGGTCTTCGTGCTTGAAGAGCCGTGCCATAATGAGGTCAATAAAGCGCGAGGCCGTCTTGATCGAATCGCTGATCGTCTCCTTGCCGCTGCCCATGGGCGAGGTATTGGTGTTGTAGTAGATGGCATGTCCGCCCATCTGCGTCATGCCCGCCTCGAACGAAAGTCGCGTGCGCAGGCTCGGCTTTTCAAAGATCATTAATAGCGTTTTACGATTCATCGCATCGCTATACTTTTCCGGGCTGGCCTTCACGTCGCGCGCCAGATTGAGTATGTCCCGAATTTTTTCCGGGCTCCATTCCTTTAGTGAAATCAAATGTTCCATACTTCTCCTTTATATTACATATTCTGGGAAATTATTATTCCGGTTTGTAGTTGGCATAATACAGGTTCGCTTCGTCCTGTCTCCCGAACGTTGTGAGAATCAGGGCGGCACGAATCCACATACCGTTGCGCATTTGTCGCCAGTAGATGGCACGCGGGTCGTTGTCGATATCCGTACTAATTTCTTTGCGACGCGGCAGAGGGTGCATGATGACTGCGGTCTCTTTCAGCATGTCCATGTGTTTCGCTTCGATACTGAATGCGGAGGTGTCGATGGTAGAGCTCTCACTCTCGGCATCCCATTCGTCCTGAATGCGCGTCATGTAGAGCGCATCGGCCTGCGGCATCACCTGGAGAAAATTATCCGTCACCTCGTATTTCGTTCCGGTGGCATCTAATAATTCTAGCACATCCGCCCCGATTTGTAGCGACTTTGGCGCCACGAAGTAAATCTTCACCCCGTTGTAAAGCGTCAATAACCACGCCAACGACCGCACCGTTCGACCGCGGGCTAGATCGCCTACAAATACGATATTTTTCCCATCAATCCCACCCGACTCTTCGAAACTACGTTCCAGCGTATAGATATCCAGCAACGCCTGCGTCGGGTGCTGATCCGCGCCAGACCCTGCATTCAATACCGGGATCACTCGATTCGTATTCGAGAGCATCCAGGCCACGCGTTCAGCAAAACCACCGACGGGGTGGCGCATGATAATCATATCGGCGTACGAGCTAAACGTCCGAATTGTATCTTCCGGCGACTCGCCTTTCACTTCACTAGACGTCTTGCTATCACGTACGTCCATCGTATCTAACCCAAGAATTTGGCAGGCCGCATTGTGGGAAAGATAGGTCCGCGACGACGGTTGAGCAAAATAGAGCATGGCCCGTTTATCGCTCAGCAATGTTTTTAGAAAGCGCGCCCCCTCGCGCCGTTTTGAGATTCGTTTAATTTTGGTGGCCAGCGTGCAGAGTTCTTCCAATTGCTTTCGCGAAAACTGCTGAGCAATCAACGTGTGGGCGGGGGGACCCTGAAAATAGATCCCCTTTTCAACCAGCGATAACGCATTAAAATCCTGCCACGAGATTTCATTCAGTTTTTTTGTGTTACCCATATTTTACCGCCCCAACTTAACCGTTCGACAAATCATACCTAAGAGGACTTCGAAGTCCAGTTCAGCAACCCTTTAGTCTCTATATATTCTCAATAGCGTCTCAATACTAATCCCACCAGCGATAAAGGGTTACCTCCCTTGACCTGAGCCCTCAGAATTGGATCCGATTTATAAACCAGAACCGACGAGCAGGTTCAATGGGCGAAACATGATGCACGCACCTTGACCTCGCGCGAGTTTAAACTATGCTGTTCTCTGTTTTTGAATTGGAGAACTGCTTTGAATAAAGAACCCTTTTTTCGCAAGTCTGACTGGATCGCCTGTTGGGGCACCTTCATCGTTTCGCTGATCGTCTATACACTCACGCTCCAACCGACTCTCGGGTTGGAAGACTCTGGCGAATTGATTGTGGCCTCGGACTATTTGGGTGTACCCCACCCGCCCGGCTATCCGATTTGGACGTTGCTCACCTGGTTCTTCCAGTGGATTTTTCACTCTGTTACCTTCCACGGACATCCTAATCCCGCCTGGGCAGTTAACTTCTTTTCGGCGGTGGCGGGCGCTGCCGCCTGCGGCGTATTAGCCCTACTCATCAGTCGATCCGGCATGGATCTGTTACGCAGCATGAAGAAGGAATCCAAGATTCTCGGCGAATCAACCGAAAGCCTCTTTTGTGCGGCAGCGGGTATTTCTGGCGGCCTATTACTAGCTTTCGGGCAAGGCATGTGGTCACAAGCCGTCATTGCCGAGGTTTATACGCTCAACATTTTCTTCCAGTCGCTCGTCTTACTTTTCCTTTACCGTTGGATGGTTGATCCCAAGGAATCAAAATGGCTGCTACTCTGCGCCTTTGCTTTTGGGCTGGGCATCACCAACCACCAAACGCTCATGTTCATGGGCCTAGCCATGGCCATTGCGGTACTTTTTCGCGATTGGCGACTGGCGCGCGATTTTGTCATTACCTGTATTCCATTGGGGATCATGGTCGTCGCTACCCAAGTGCTCACCGAGCAAGGAAGCCTATGGAGCTGGCGCGCCGGATGGGATCATATTGGCTTTTGGGTCTGGACGGCCTATGCCATCCTGATCCCCGTGATCGCCACCTTCACCTTGCCGAAAGGCAAAGTGGTTGGCCCTACCTTCCTCGTTATGCTCGTGGGTCTTTCTTTCTACCTCTACATGCCCTTTTCATCAGATCAAAATCCGCCGCTCAACTGGGGCTACCCGCGCACTTGGGAAGGCCTCATGCACGCCATCACCCGAGGCCAGTATGCCCGTGTGAAACTAGCACAGGTCTTCACTCCGCGTTTTCTGGAACAGGTAGGCACCTACCTGATGGATCTGCGCTCTCAATTCTACGGCCCCATCGCTTTGCTTGCGATCATCCCGCTCCTATTCGTTCGGAAAATTGGAAAGCGTAATCTTGCGTGGATGGCTACCACACTCGTGGCCTTCCTCTCCGTTGGGATCGTCTTTATGATTCTGCAAAACCCTAAGACCGATATCCAAAGTCTGTTTATCGGTCGCGTGCAATACATCCAATCGCACGCCATCTATGTACTCTGGTTGGGCTACGGAATTCTACTCCTGATGGCCTGGCTGGAATCGCTGGTAAAAAATAACTCCATCACCAAAATTGGCGGCGTGGCCTTGGTATTACTCCTTCCTTTTGTGCTGATCTATAAAAACTATAACGATGCCGACCAGCTCAAAATTGTCGGCGGTGCGGAACAGAACGGCCATGACTTTGGCTGGCAGTTCGGCAACTGGCAATTGCGTGGTGTCGAGGGAATCCAGGAGGATATGCGCTATTGGTATCCCGACGAAGAGGAATTTCAAAAACAATGGGGCGCTTATCCTAATAAAAATTACCCCGAACCCATGGGCCCTAATGCCATCTTTTTCGGCGGAACCGATCCCGGGCGATTCGTTCCAACCTACATGATTTACTCCGCTCACGTCCGCCCTGATGTCTACCTCATCACCCAGAACGCGTTGGCCGACAACACCTACATGAATGTTATGCGCGACCTCTACGGCGACCAAATTTGGATCCCCTCCCCGATCGATTCCAACCGTGCTTTCCAAATGTATATCCAAGGGATTCAATCTGGAAAAATACAAGCCGGAGCCGATGTGAAAACAGAAGGCGGAAAAATACAAGTACAGGGCGTCGGCGGCGTCATGAAAATCAACGGGTTTTTGAGCAAAATGATCTTTGATCATAATCAATACCGCACCGAAACCCAGACCTACGAAGCCACCCGCCCCACCGGCTCCGCTGTCGTCTACGAAAAGCCGTCCAATCCAGCCCCGAAACGGACCTTCTATGTGGAAGAGAGCTATGTCCTCCCGTGGATGTACCCCTACCTCACGCCGCACGGGTTAATCATGAAAATCAACAATCAACCCACACCTCTCACGAATGAAATGGTCAAAAATGACACCGACTTCTGGAATTGGAACGTGAGTCGATTACTTGCCGATCAAAAATTTATCCGCGATATCGTAGCGCGTAAATCATTCTCCAAACTACGGAGCTCCCTCGCTGGGCTCTTCGCTGCTAAAGGTCACCCGCGTGAGGCCGAGGCCGCCTTCCGCCAGTCCGTCGCACTCTATGATCTCAGCCCCGAAGCCAACTTTCGGTTGGCCGACCTCATCGCTAGACAAGGCCGTTTCGATGAAGCCATAGAACTATTCGATATCCTACTCGTTAAAGATCCAAATAACGAAAAAGCCCATGAATTTCAACGACGGCTGAAAAGTCTGAAAGATATTAACGCGCAACGTCTACTTCTGGAACAAAAAATAAACAGCGGAACGGTCGACTTCAACGAGGCCATGAAATTGATTTCGATCTACTTCCAATTGAACCAAGTTTCTCAAGCTGATGCGCTTGCCAGACACCTACTCACCAGCAACACTCTCCAACCGCAGATGGCTATGCAATTAGCCCAACGTATGGTTCAGAATCGCCGACTCGCCATGGCAGAACTTGCTCTGAAAAAATATACCGAACTCAGTCCAAAGGATCCACAGGGGTGGACCAACCTCGCGGCACTTCAGCTGGCGCTCAATAAGCGAGGCGACATGCTTGTCTCACTTAAAAAAGGGACTGATCTCGGGGGAGATGTCACCCGCAATCAAATCCGGAAGGACCCACGCTTCAACCCCATTCGGAACACCGCCGAATACAAAATACTCATCCCCAACAGCCCTCAAAGAAAAATGAAGCTTACCCCTCTACCGGGCTTTTAAGGCACCCTGTGAAAATCCTCGTTTACGACGATAACCCCGACTATGGGGGCCATCAAGTCATGGCTTCCCACGGAGTTGAAGCACTTGCAAACGATTCGGATAACTCCGTCTTTTTCATGTTCCATTCCAAAAACAAAAAGCTCGCGGCTCGTCTTTCGAAGATTAAGAACCTCCATGTGCTGGAAGCCCCTTGCTCCACCCATAAATTTCAAGGCCTACTCAATCGAATCGATCCGTCCGGCATTCGGCGCCTAAATAAGTTATTTAAAACGCTGAACCCCGACTTGGTACTTTGCATTCAGGGTGAAATCGAAGGTTCGTCTCAAGCCGTACTGGCCGCTCGTCGTGCCGGTATTGAATGTGTTAGCTATCTTGCGATCCCGCACCCTATGCAACGTATGGGAGCAAAATTTGGAAGCCTCCGCGATCGCATGAACCAAACGCTCTTTAATCAGCCGAGCCGCTATATCGCTATTTCTGAACGCATGAAAGCCTTGCTTATCGAACGGGGTGCCACCCCACCTATCACAGTCGTCCCTAACGGGGTGACCTCCCCGCCCCCTTTAAAGCCAAAAAGCCCTCCTTCAAATCCGATACTCGGTCTTTTGGGTCGAGTGGAATTTAACCAAAAGAATCAAGACTTCATGGTGCAAACCTTTTGTGCATTTCCAGAATCTTTCAAAGGATGCCAGCTTGTTATCGCAGGGAGCGGCCCCGATGAAAAAAAGCTACAGCAGCTCATTCAAGGAAAAGAAAACATTACATTCCTCCCTTGGCAGAACGATACCGAAGCCTTCTATAGGCAGATCGATTTTCTCATGCTTCCCTCCCATTTCGAAGGTGTTCCTCTGGTCATGCTTGAGGCACTGGCCCGAGGAATCCCGGTGATAGGTAGCAATCGGGACGGCATGAAAGAACTCCTACCTACGGCGTGGACCTTTGATCCTGAAAATGCTCAAGACCTCGCTGATACCTTTTCTCAAGCCCGAAAAAATTGGCCCGTCGAAATGGCGGAAATTCCAAAAAGGATTAAAGAGGAAATGACACTCAGAGTCTTTAAAAGAAATTTTTGTCTCGCGGTCATGCAACCCTAAAAAAAAGGGCGCTCAAACGAGCACCCTTTTTCATTCCTAGGGAAATTCCCCCTACAGTTCCGCTTCGATCGCGGAGACCAGAGCAGCTTCCTGCTGGAGACCTACAAATTGCTGTTTGTTTTCGCCATCTTTAAGCAAAATTAACGTGGGGATCGAACGGACGCCGTATTTAGCCGCTAGTTCAGGGGATTCATCCACATTCACTTTGGAGATCACGGCTTTGTCGCCAATAGCAACCGCTACCTTTTCAAGAATAGGTAACTGTTGCTTACATGGGCCACACCAAGGGGCCCAAAAATCAACAAGCACAACGCCGCTCTTTACGGTATCGTCATAGGAAGTTCCATCAAGTTCAATTACACCTTCTGCCATTTTCATCTCCTGTTTGGTTTTAAAGTCAGATCGATTATCTATTGAACCGTTCAAAAATCAAAGATCAAATCTTGTCCATTTGTTTTGAAAGCATGCCTTCGCTACACTATGTTCCGCCGCTATGTATACAAAGAAACAGATAGTGGAGGTCGAAATTATCGACTTGGGCGAAAAAAACCAATGCTTCGGGCGACTGGACGACGGCATGGGGATTTTTGTGCAAGGAACGGCGGCGGTGGGCGACACCGTACGAGCGGAGATCTTTAAGATTAAAAAGAACTATCTCGTTTCTCGCTTCCATGAACTGATCAAACCCTCGCCCCACCGTATCAACCCGATCTGCCGCTACTTCGGCCTATGCGGGGGATGTAAATGGCAGCATATGGAGTATACCGAACAACTTCGCCTCAAGCATAAGCAGGTACAAGATGCGCTGAAACATATTGGCGGGTTCCATGATTTAGAATGCGACCCCTGCATACCCGCACCCGAATTATTTGGGTATCGCAATAAAATGGACTTTTCTTTTACGGATCTGCGTTACCTCACCACCGCCGAAATCGATATGGAACCCAACGAACACGACAAGCCGTTCGATTTCGCCCTCGGCTTCCACGCGCCGAGTTGCTACGCCAAGGCGATCGACATCGATCACTGCGATCTCTCCCCCAAGGAGATGAATATAGCCCTCAATGCCGTCCGCGCTTTCTGCCTGCGGCATAAAGAGGAACTCCCTATTTATTCCACCCGCTCGCACACCGGTGAACTACGTAATCTCGTCGTTCGTAAAGGGGGGAATACCGGTGAGTTCATGGTCAATCTGGTTACCTCCACTCACAACCCCAAACTAATGAAGGTCCTCTGCGACGAACTCAAGAGCGCACTCGGAGATCGGCTGACCACCTTCGTTAACAACATTACCTCAGCTAAACATACCGTGGCCTTCGGCGAAAAAGAATTTGTTCTCCATGGTCCCGGCTATATTACCGACCGGCTGGATGGATATACCTATCGTATCTCGGCCAACTCCTTCTTCCAGACGAATACCACGCAGGCTGAAAAACTCTATACCCTAATTCTGAAGAGCGCACAGCTAAAACCGACCGACGTGGTGTATGACCTCTTCTGCGGTACCGGTTCTATTTCCCTTTTCGCATCCGGACACTGCCAAAAGATCTTGGGCGTTGAACTGGTTGAAAGTTCCGTATGCGATGCCCGCGAAAATGCCAAACGAAACAACGTTGAAAATTGCGAATTTATCCAGCTCGATCTCAAGGATATAAAATGGATTGAAAATGACATGCGGGAGTTTGGCGCTCCAGATGTAATTATCACCGATCCTCCGCGCGCGGGTATGAACCCTAAGGCGGTCAAAATGTTATTGAAAATTGCGCCCCCCACGATTGTCTACGTCAGTTGCAACCCCGCTTCGCTAGCGCGTGATGGGCAGATGCTCTGCGAAGAAGGCAAATATAAACTCGTTCACTGCCAACCGGTCGATATGTTTCCACAAACAAATCACGTTGAAAGTGTCGCCCGCTTCGAGCGGGTTTAACCGACGGGAACGACTTCTTCCTCGTCAGCGAGAGGCCCAGGAATGGGGGTTGCAACCGGAACTGAATCGGGGTTGAGCTCCACCGGAACGGTCGCTTCGAGGATCAGATTGGTGGCCAATACCGTTTCATTGGTTTCAACCAAGACCGGGATCGCCGAAGGCTCCAAACCCGTCACTCCAAGGATACTTGATTCAACGTTTTCTTCCGCTTCTTCGACCGTGGCCCAGTGTGGAGTCGATTCTGGGTGTTCGCCGGCCAATCTCAGGAAGGATTCATAGGCCCACGGAGCATACTTTGCCACGGTTTTCGATTTTAGTTCGAACACGCCAAAAATTATAAGCGCCTCAAATCCCAGTACTAAGACCACCAAAATCAGGGTGATATGTGCAATGGAATTGCGCCGGCGTGTATCCTGTTTATTCATTAGCCCTCCGCCTTTGCTTCGTCCCAGAACGCATCTAGTTCTTCCAAACTGAAGGCCTTAAAATCTTTACCCGAAGCATGAACCCTCTCTTCTACAAACTGGAAGCGACGGACAACTTTCTTAATATTGTGGTTCAGTAACTCCTCGGGATTATGGCCGAGAAAGCGGCTCACGTTCACGGTGGAAAAGAGTAGATCGCCCAGTTCATCACGAATATCCGCCTCATGATTCCGGGCGATGGCCTCCTTCACCTCTTCGATCTCTTCGTGCAGCTTGTCAAAAACCTCATCAATATGTTTCCAGTCGAATCCAGCTCGAGCGGCACGTTTCTGTACTTGATGAGCCTTTTGTAAGGCCGGCAGATGCTTCGGAATTCCGGCGACAATGGAGGCGAGTTTATCGCCATCTTTCTTCTCCGATTTTTTGATGGCATCCCAGTTTTGAAGTACCTCGTCCGTACCGGAAACCTCTAGTTCGCCAAAGACATGCGGATGCCGGCGCTCTAATTTATCGGCAATCGCAGTGGCGACATCGGAAAACTCAAATTGGCCTTCCTCTGCGCAAATTTGGCTTTGGAAAACGATTTGTAACAGCAAATCGCCGAGTTCCTCTTCCAGGTCGGAATAATTTCCGTTTTCGACGGCATCGATCACCTCGTAGGCTTCTTCAATCAGCCCTGATTTCAATGAATCTAGTGTCTGTTCCTGATCCCACGGGCAACCGTCCGGACCGCGCAACTTACGCATCACACCTAATAACCGTTCCAATGCTGCGCTTGCCTTAGTCATTCAATTCCTCCTGCTACAAAAAAGGCGTTCCGAGAACGGAACGCCTGTCACTCAAAGTTCTATGGCCTACAGACGTAAGGTCAGATCTAGAATGTCCTTTGCTTTCACATCGCTCAGTGATTCGAGCACCATCTTAGCCCCGCTATAATCCTGGAAATCAGTATATTCGTCCGGCACGGCAATACAAGCTGCTCCGGCAGTCAGGCTGCCTTTACAGGCAATTTGCGAGGAAACAACGGCTACAAGTGTAGCGTCTTCCTTGTCGCATTTTTTGAGCATCTTCAGCCAGCTGTCGGCGCGCGGGAACGATTCTTTCACTTCATCGGGAATCACCAGCTCTACGCCCATTTTATCGAGGCCCAACTTAGCCATCAATACGTGGGCCACTTTTTCGGGCAACGCCGTGAAAGCTAGCACGGGAATGTTCTTCGCCTGGACGGCCTTGATTAGCTTTTCCAAACCGAGATCAAGTTCAGCATCGTTGGCGCAATAGGCCGCAACTTCCTTATCCACTGCTGTCACGGCTTTTTCAATGGCATCCGCCTTTTTACCCGCCTGTTTCAGTACACTTGTAATCGCCGCGCGGGATAGAGGGGACATGCCTGAACGTGCAAAAGAAACCTTCGTGACCTCCACGCCTTTGGTTTTGGCCGCGCGCTGGATGGCAGAAAACTCTATGTGGCGTTTTTTGGCGGCCACATATTCTAATTCAAAGATCAGGGCATGGGTTGCACGCTCCTGTTTTTTGTCCTCATCGCTCATAAAAAAACTCCTTAATATCACTTAATTATTTAAAAAATGAGGGCGTAGTGTATGAGGATTGCTTGGTTAGGTCAAGTATTAGGATTTTAGACCTAAACCCCTTTGCGAACACCTCCCGAAAAATAATTCTCCGATATATAAGGATTGCAAGGAGGTTACAGGAAGGAGATTATCCTTTTTTTGATGAATGAAAAAGTGTGTTTCTCTGGATTTTTTAATGAAAAATAAAAGCCACATAGAATGTGAAATCAGCAATGCTCTCGTCAACTTTGAAAAGGAGTACATGGGGCGGGGGCCACTCGAAACCAAAACCTTCATTGTTGAGAACATGATTATCGTGCGCTTGAAGGGCGTCTTGACCAAGGCGGAGCTTCAACTCGCGAATGCGGATGAGTCAGATCGCGGGCGGAAATTGATTAAGGATATGCGAGTCGAGTTGATCGAAAGAGGGCGCCCGTTATTAGAGGCCGTGGTGGAGTCGATTACCGGTCAAAAAGTACTCTCTCTCCATACAGATATTAGCACCGTCACCGGGGAACGAATCATTATTTTTACGTTACATGATGTTTTATTCCAAACCCCTTGACAGTTTCCTGTCGGATCAATATGTTCCGCGCCAATTAATCGACGGTGGATCAACTGAGGGTCACTAATTGATCGGCAGAAAATAGGCCGCAGTGCAATCCAATGCATTGCGGCCTATTTATTTTTAGACGGGAAGAATCGAGGCGTACGGAAGGGTGGATACCACGGACAGCGATCGCCTACTAGAGAGGCTCTAAAAAAGGAGAATAATTATTATGGACAACACAAAACCATTCGTCGGAATTATCATGGGTTCGAAGTCGGACTGGGAAACCATGCGCCATGCCGTGGATCTTCTTGAATCCTTCCATATTCCTTTCGAGGTTGAGGTGGTTTCAGCTCACCGAACGCCCGATAAATTATTTCATTATGCAGAAGAGGCGGAATCACGCGGAAGCGAGGTCATTATTGCCGGAGCGGGAGGTGCCGCACACCTCCCCGGAATGACCGCCGCTAAAACCTCGTTACCCGTTCTCGGAGTGCCTATTCAATCCAAGGCTCTCAGCGGCATGGACTCCTTACTTTCTATCGCCCAAATGCCAGCGGGTATTCCAGTCGGAACTCTAGCGATCGGTCGTGCCGGAGCTCTTAATGCGGCCTTACTGGCTGCCAGCATATTGGCCAATAAATATGAACCGATTCGAGCGCACCTCAAGGCCTATCGCACCGCGCAAACCGAAGCGGTTTTAAACCATCCAGACCCACGTGAGGACACGGTATGAAGGTTGGAATATTAGGCGGAGGGCAACTTGCACAAATGCTCGCGCAGTCGGGAATCCCGTTGGGAATGGAATTTGTGTTTGTGAGCCCGGAAAAACAACCCTGTTCCGCACCCTTTGGGGATCATATTTGCGCGGAATACGAAGATCCAGAGGCCATCAAAGAACTCATCAAACGCACCGATGTGGTGACGTATGAATTCGAAAATATTCCGGTGCCTCCGCTCGAACTTTTGGAGTTGGAAATACCACTCTATCCGCCGTCAAAAGTGTTAAAGGTGGCGCAAGATCGGTTCGCTGAAAAGCAAATGTTTTCCGCCTTAGGCATCCCGGTTGGTGCATTTTTAGCGGTGGACGATCTGGAGGGCTTACGGCAAGCGGTTGAAAAAATTGGCTTGCCTGCCGTGCTAAAGACACGGACCCAAGGATACGACGGGAAAGGGCAAGTGGTTCTACGCAATACCGATCAGCTCGAAACAGCGTGGGATGCAGTGGGACATGTGCCGTGCATTGTCGAACAGCTCATTAAATTTGACCGCGAGGTCTCCATCATTGCCGCTCGTGACCCACAGGGAAACAAGGTGTTCTATCCCCTGAACGAAAACGAACACGACGAGGGAATCCTACGGGTTGCGCGAAGCTGTACAAACGATGCTGCACAGCAAACCGCAGAGGGGTTGATCAACCAAATTCTAGATTCGCTTGAATACGTCGGAGTCCTCGCCCTGGAGCTGTTCCAATGTGGGGATACCTTGCTGGCTAATGAGATCGCCCCACGGGTGCATAATAGCGGGCATTGGACGATCGAAGGAACTCTAACGTCGCAATTTGAAAATCATTTGCGAGCCATTTGCGGGCTTCCGTTAGGAAAAACGACCCTCTTGCAACCCACCGCCATGGTCAACCTAATCGGGAAAGTTCCATGCCGAACCGCACTGGAGGCTGTGGCAGGAACGACGCTCCATCTCTATGGAAAAAAAGAGCGACCGGGCCGAAAAATCGGGCATGTAACCCTCATCGACAAGGCGAATTCTCCAGCAGAATTCAATGCGCGTTTATCGGAACTTTCAAGACAAGCTAAAGAGGCATAGAGGAGAGTAACTTGATGAAATTGAGCTTTAACGCCGCTCTCGCCCGAT
Organism: Verrucomicrobiota bacterium; assembly: GCA_024279685.1. Lineage (GTDB taxonomy): Bacteria > Verrucomicrobiota > Kiritimatiellia > Kiritimatiellales > Pontiellaceae > Pontiella. The sequence goes on from JAJRRI010000019.1 coordinate 40,197, forward strand.
TTTAGGCGGGGAGGACCAATCTCTCGAATGAAAAGGGTTGCAAGGCACGCATGCGACATAGATGATATTCTGAATTTTGAATAAATATCCCTGCTTAAACAGAAAAAACATACGGAAAATATGATGAAAAAAGCGATTATTGCACTCGAAGATGGAACCTGTTTTGAGGGTCGTGCATTTGCCGGATCCGGCGAATTCTTTGGAGAACTGGTTTTTAACACCTCGATGACCGGCTATCAGGAGATTTTAACCGACCCCTCCTACCACGGCCAAATCGTCACCATGACCTACCCACTCATTGGTAACTACGGCATCAACGAAGAGGATGTTGAGTCGCGCGGAATCTTTGCACAGGGACTGATCGTTAGCGAATGTTCGCGGGTCTACAGCAACTGGCGCGCGACCCAATCCCTGCCCTACTATCTCGAAGAAAATGGCAAGATCGGCATCGACGATGTCGATACCCGCGCCATTACCCTGCACATTCGTGACAAAGGCGCCATGAAATGCGTCGTTTCCACCGAGGATCTCGACAAAGACAGTCTGGTTGCCAAAGCAAAAGCCTCTAAAGGACTCGTCGGACGCGACCTCGCCACAGAGGTCACTTGCGAAAATAAATATGTCTGGCCCGAAGGCGGAAAACCCGATGCCTCCCACAAGGTGGCCGTTATTGATTGTGGTATTAAACTAAACCAATTGCGGATCCTCGATGACCTGGGCTGCGAATGTACCGTCTTCCCCAACACCACGGCGGCGGAAGAAATTCTGGCCACCCACCCCGATGGAATCTTTGTCTCCAACGGCCCCGGCGATCCATCCGGTGCCCCCCAAGTCACCGAACTCGTCGGCAAGCTGATTGAATCTAAAATACCTTTATTTGGAATCTGTTTTGGCCACCAAATGCTCAGTCTCGCACTGGGTGCCAAAAGCTTTAAACTTAAATTCGGCCACCGTGGCGGCAACCAGCCCATCCAAGACTTGCGCACCACGAAAGTTGAAATTGCCTCACATAACCATGGCTTTTGCATCGATGCCGACTCGATCAACTCCGATATCGCCGAGGTCACGCACATTAACCTTAACGACAACACCGTCGCCGGAATCAAACATAAACATCAACCGCTCTTCTGTGTCCAATATCATCCTGAAGCCGCCCCCGGTCCTCACGATCCATTCTACCTCTTCGAAGAGTTCATTGACTTAATGAAGGAAAATGCATCATGAACCATCCTGAATGGATAGCGATCCTTGACTATGGGTCGCAAGTTACGCAGTTGATTGCCCGCCGCATCCGCGAGCAGAAGGTTTACTGCGAAATTATTCGCTTCGATACCTCGGCAGAGGAACTTAAAAAACGGGCGCCAAAGGGCATCATCTTGTCTGGTGGACCCCGTAGCGTACCGGACGAAGATTCGCCCAAGTGCGATCCGGCCCTCTTTGATCTCGGAATCCCAATCCTTGGAATTTGCTATGGTATGCAGCTGACCGCCCAGACGCTCGGCGGATCGGTTAAACCCGGCCTCAAACGTGAGTTTGGAAAGGCCATGATGAAAATCACTACGAAAAATCCGCTCTTTAGCGGACTCGATCCTGACATTCAGGTTTGGATGAGCCACGGGGACAAAGTTGAAACTCTGCCCGAAGGGTTTGAAGTCGTCGCCCAATCCGATAACTGCCCCTTCGCCGCCATTCAGAATTTAAACCGGAATATTTTCGGATTCCAATTCCATCCTGAAGTGGTTCATACCCCGCAAGGAAAAGCGATGCTCTGGAACTTTGCTTTTAAAATCTGCAAATGCTCCGGCGATTGGGCCATGTCCAAATTGGTTGAAAACACGATCAAACAGGTTCGCGAACAGGTCGGCGATAACCATGTGTTACTCGGCCTTTCTGGAGGGGTCGATTCCTCTGTTGTGGCGGCCCTACTCCATACAGCCATCGGCGATCAACTTCACTGCGTCTACGTCGACAACGGCCTTATGCGCTACCGAGAAACTGAAGAGATTGAAGACCTTTTCGGAAATGCTTTTGGCATGGATCTTACCGTCGCCCATGCGGGCAATCTCTTCCTTGGCAAACTCAAAGGAATTTCTGATCCCGAAAAGAAACGCAAAATTATCGGAAATACATTCATTGATGTCTTTTCCGAAAAAGCGCGCGGCTTCGGTGATCAAGTTAAATTTCTAGCTCAAGGCACACTCTATCCCGATGTCATCGAGAGTGTCTCCCCGATCGGCGGCCCATCCGCAACGATTAAGAGTCATCACAACGTCGGCGGACTTCCCGACGACCTCCAATTTGATTTAGTCGAGCCGCTTCGCGAGCTCTTCAAAGACGAAGTCCGCGAAGTCGGTCGCGAGTTGGGTCTCCCGAGCTACGTTGTCGACCGCCAACCCTTCCCCGGCCCAGGCCTTGCCGTACGTATTATCGGTGACATTACGCCCGAACGGATCGACGTGCTCCAGCAGGCCGACCTTCGCGTCCGTGAAGAAATCATGAAAATGCCGAACCACCTCGATGTCTGGCAATATTTCGCGGTGCTATTGCCGATCCAAACGGTTGGCGTTATGGGCGACGATCGCACCTACGAAAGCGTGGTTGCCGTTCGCGCCGTCGAAAGCCGCGACGGGATGACCGCCGATTGGTATAAATTGCCTTACGAAGTAATGGAGTCTATCTCCAGCCGAATTATTAACGGAGTTAAAGGCGTCAACCGCGTCTGCTACGATATCAGTTCTAAGCCACCAGCCACCATTGAATGGGAATAATTTAGAGGAAACATCATGCCGAAAAGAGACGACATTCATCATATTTTAATTATCGGATCCGGTCCAATCGTGATTGGCCAAGCCTGTGAATTTGATTATTCCGGCACCCAAGCGTGTAAGGCACTGCGTGAGGAAGGATATAAAGTTTCCTTGATTAACAGTAACCCCGCGACGATCATGACTGATCCAGCCACCGCCGATCGCACCTATATCGAACCCATCACGCCCGAAGCCGTCGAGAAAATCATTATTAAAGAAAAGCCCGACGCTCTACTCTCCACCCTCGGTGGACAAACTGCGCTCAATACGTCCATGAAACTCGTTGACCAAGGCATCCTCGAAAAGTATGGCGTAGAAATGATCGGTGCTACCTACGATGCCATCATGCGTGGCGAAGAGCGCGAACTCTTTAAACGAATCATGGCTGAAGCCGATATTCAAACCCTGCGGAGCTACGAAGTTCATAACCTTGACGAAGCTCGAGTTGTAGCCGAAACCAAACTTGATTTCCCGATCATTATCCGCCCCTCCTTCACACTCGGCGGAACCGGAGGCGGCATTGCCGCCGATATGGACGAGCTGATGCAAATTGCCGAAGGCGGCCTCCAGGCCAGTCTCACGACCGAAGTCTTGCTCGAAGAATCTGTCTTTGGTTGGAAAGAATACGAGATGGAGGTCATGCGCGATAAAAAAGACAATGCCATCATCATCTGCGCCATCGAAAATATGGATCCCATGGGCGTCCATACGGGCGATTCCATTACCGTTGCCCCTGCCCAAACGCTTACCGATCGCGAATACCAAATTTTGCGCGATGCCTCCTTAAAAGTTCTCCGTGTGGTAGGCGTTGAAACCGGCGGCTCCAACGTCCAATTCTGCATCAACCCCAAGACCGGACAGCTGGCGATCATCGAAATGAACCCGCGCGTCTCGCGTTCTTCTGCCCTTGCCTCAAAAGCCACCGGATTCCCCATTGCCAAGCTTGCTGCCAAACTCGCTGTGGGCTATACCCTCGACGAACTTTCCAACGACATTACTCAAGAAACCCCGGCTTGCTTCGAGCCCTCCATCGACTATGTCGTCACCAAAATCCCGCGCTTTACCTTCGAAAAATTCCCGAAGGCAGATAGTCAACTGGGAGTCAGTATGAAATCCGTCGGAGAAACCATGGCGATTGGCCGTAACTTTAAGGAATCCTTTCAAAAAGCGTTCCGATCGCTGGAAATTGGAGTGGATGGTCTAGATCTGAAAGCAGAAGCCAAAGTCGATGAAACCCGACTCGACGACTATCTACTCACCACGTGTACCGAACGAATGATCGCCATCAAAATGGCTCTCAAAAAAGGATACAGTTCTGAAAAAATTCACGAAATGACCTTTCTTGACCCCTGGTTTATCGACCAAATTCTTCAACTTATTGAAATTGAAACAAAAATATCTGAGGCCACCGAGTTAGAGTATGATCTACTCAAACTCGCCAAGAAAAACGGATTTTCCGACGATCAGATTGGGGTTTTACGCGGATGCTCCGGAGATGATATTCGTGCTCTTCGCAAAGGTCTCGGTATTATTCCGGTCTATAGTCTGGTCGACACCTGCGCGGGCGAATTCGCCGCCTCCACGCCCTATTTTTACTCCTGCTACGGCGATCTTGACGAAACACGCCAAACAGACAAGAAAAGCGTAATCGTACTTGGCTCCGGCCCCAACCGGATCGGCCAAGGTATCGAGTTCGACTATTCCTGCGTCCACACCGTCAAAGCCCTCCGTGAAATGGGGTATGAAGCCATCATGGTCAACTCCAATCCAGAAACGGTTTCGACCGACTATGATACCTCCGACAAGCTGTACTTTGAGCCACTCACCTTCGAAGACGTTATGAACATCTACGAAGCCGAAAATCCCATTGGCATGATTGTCCAAATGGGCGGACAAACTCCACTGAACCTCGCAGACCGACTCCTTGAAGCGGGCGTTCCCATCCTCGGAACATCCCCCAAAAGCATCGCCGCTGCCGAAGATCGCGAACAGTTCCGTGTCTTGCTCAATAAACTTCAACTCAAACAACCGGAATCGGGAACAGCCCGCACGCTCGACGAAGCTAAGGTCATTGCCAAGCGCATTGGCCTGCCCGTCATGATCCGTCCGTCGTTTGTTCTCGGCGGTCGCGCCATGATGGTCGCCTATGAGGAAGATGAACTCGAACCTTTCGTTAATGCTGCTTTTGCTGCCAGCCCGGAACACCCCGTATTGATCGATCGGTTTCTCGAACACGCCATCGAAGTCGATATTGATCTTATCTGCGATGGGAAAGATGTCTACGTCGGCGGCGTAATGGAACACGTCGAAGAAGCCGGCATCCACTCGGGCGACTCCGCCTGCTCGATCCCGCCTTACACGCTTAGTGAGGAGATTATTGCTCGCATTAAAACCGCCTGTACCGCCATGGCTCTTGAGCTTAATGTGAAGGGGCTGATGAACACACAAATCGCGGTGAAGAACGACGAAATCTACATCATCGAAGTCAACCCGCGTGCCTCGCGCACCGTCCCCTATGTTTCTAAAGCGACCAACGTGCCACTCGCCAACTTCGCTACACAAGTCATCATGGGTAAGACGCTCGCTGAGCTCGGGCTCGTCGGCTTCGAACCCAAACTGGAATGGTTCGCTATCAAAGAAGCGGTCTTTCCCTTCAACCGCTTTGCGGGAGTCGACCCCATCCTCGGGCCGGAGATGAAATCGACCGGTGAAGTGATGGGGATCGACAAGACCTTTGAACTGGCCTACTGGAAAGCCCAAGTCGCAGCAGGACAGGTCTTGCCGACCGAAGGTTCAGTATTCATTAGCGCCAAAGATCGCGACAAGGATTGGATCGTAGAAATCGGCAAGGAGTTTCATGACCTTGGCTTTAAACTGGTTGCTACCGAAGGTACTGCACAAGCCCTACATAATGCGGGTCTGGAAGTTACGCTGACCCATAAGCTGGCCGAAGACGGAAAGAATGTCATTGATCTCATGAAGGACCTCGGGGTGTAACTGCTCGTCAATACGCCAAGCGGCCCCGTCGCCCGCGTCGATGAAATTAAAATTCGCTCCGAAGCCATCCTGCGTGGCCTTCCCATCGTCACCACCGAATCCGGTGCCCGCGCCACGGTCCAATCGATCCGCTATATTTCCGAGAACGACTGGGATGTGAAATCGATTCAGGAATATCATGCGTAAGGGCACACTGCGACTCGTATTAATAGAGCTAGCAGCCTGTCGGAGTTAAAACGGAGGGGCTTCGCTTGATTATAAAAGAAGATTCAAGATCATGTCTGATCATTCGAGCAGCGCAAGAAAAGGCCTCGGAAAATAGCCAAAAATGCGCCCATAGTGCGCGGGCGTGCTG